>CAZRBP010000176.1:0-6541 GCA_964598305.1 uncultured Pseudomonadales bacterium
CGGTGACGGTGAGCGGGTCGGTCCAGGCCGAGCAGTTGGCCGCCGGTGCGCAGGCCTTGACCCGGTAGGCGTGGTCGCCGGCGGGTTGGCCGGCGAACGCCTTCGACGTGGCGGTGACGGCGGCCTCGGTGGTCTGCTGGCCGAACGCCTCCTCCAGCCTGTAGGTGACGCTGGCGCTGCCCCAGGCCACGGCGTCCCAGGAGACGGTGTAGCCGCCCGCCGCCGTGGGCGCCGTGGCGCTCAGGCCGGAAGGCGCGGGCGGGGGGATGGGCACGGTGGCCGTCACGGGGCCGGCCCAGCGGCCGCAGAGGTCCGCCGCCGTGCAGGCGCGCACTTGGTACTCGTGGTCGCCGTCGGCCTTGGCGGTGAAGGACTTCTCGGTGGCGGTGCCCTTGTAGGCGTCCTCCCAGGCGCCGCTGCCCGGGCGCTCCTGCAGCTCGTAGCGGATTTGGGTGCCCGAAACGGGGTTCCAGTCCAGCTTGTAGGCGTCCGGGCCGGTGGGCAGGATCGCCAAGCCGGTTGGCGCGCTGGGCGTGGGGCAGTCTGGCGCGGTCACCGTGGCCGTGGCGCTCCAAGGGCCGCAGTTGTCGGTGCCCGCGCAGGCGCTGACTTGGAATTCGTATTGGCTGCCCGCCGTCAGGGGCAGCGTCGCTTGGGTGCCGGAGCTGTTGGCGGGCTGCCATTCTCCTGCGCCCTCGCGCTGCTGCAGTTGGTACCCGGTGGCGCCGGCGACCGCGTTCCAGGACGCGGTGGCCTGGCTGCCGTTGGTCGAGCAGCTTGCGGTGACGGTGAGGGTCGGCGCGGCGGGCGGCACCTTGGCCTCCACAGGTCCCGACCAGGGGCCGCAGTTGGTGGCCGGGGCGCAGGCCCTGACGCGATGGGCGTGGATGCCGACCGGCTTGCCGGTGAACGCCTTCGACGTGCCGGTGACGGCGGTCTCGGTGGTCTGCTGGCCGTGGGTGGCCTCCAGCTTGTAGCTGACTGTTGCGCTGCCCCAGGCCACGGCGTCCCAGGAGACGGTGTAGCCGCCCGCCGCCGTGGGCGCCGTGGCGCTCAGGCCGGTCGGTGCGGGCGGCACGGTCGGCGCGGCGCAGTCGGGCGCGGTCAGCGTCGCCGTGGCGCTCCAGTCGCCGCAGTTGGTGGGCGCGGCGCAGGCCTTGGCCTGGAACGAGTACGCATCGCCCGCCTTTAGGGACAGGGTCGCCTCGTTGTCCGTGCCGCTGTAGGCCGATGCCCACGGGTTGGTGCCGGTGCGCTGCCGCAGCGCGTAGCTGGCCGCGCCGGACACTGCCGTCCAGGAGACCTTGACCTTGCCGCCGTCGCAGGCCGGGGCGCTGGAGACCGTCGGCGCCGCCGGCGGCACCCGCACGGCCGCCTCGTCGCTCCAGGACCCGCAGTTGCCGTCGCCGTCGCAGGCCTTGACCTGGTAGCCATAGGTCGCGGCGCCCCGGTTGGAGAAGTCCTTGGACCGGTTGGCGAAGCCGGTCACGTCCGACCAGCCGCCGCCGTTGGTCCTTTCCTGAAGCCCGTAGCTCGCGGCGTTCAGGGACGCCGTCCAGGACACCCGGTAGGTGCCGCCGGGGGCGGGGTTCGGCGCAATGCTCAAGGTCGGCGGCGCCAACGATCGGGCCACCGTCACGGTCAGGGTTGCGGCGGGCTGCGACGGAACCAGCGGCGAGCAGGCCAGGCCGACCGGCCAACCCACGTTGATGCAGGTCTGGACCCGGTAGCGGTAGGCGCCGTCCGCCTTGCCGGAGAACGTCCGGCTGGTTGCGGTGAACGGGCCGGAGGTGGACCAAGTGGAGCCGCCGTCCGTGCTTTCCTGCAGGCGGTAGCCGTCGGCGGCCACCAGTGACGGCGTCCAATGGACCGTGTAGCTGCCGTTGGATGAGGGGTTCGGCTTGGCCCAGACCGCGCCGGTGACCGCCACCTCAAGCTCGGAGGACCAGCTCCCGCAGTCATCGGCGTCGCCGCCGTCGCAGGCGCGCACCCGGTAGCGGTGCTTGACGAGGATGGTGATGGCCCGGCCGGCGACGTCCGCTTCGGTGGCCGCGTCGTTGTGGATGCGGGACCAAACGCCGGTTGGCTTGCGTTCCTGAAGCTCGTAGCGCGATGCGCCGGCGACGGCGGACCAGGACAGCTGGTGGCTGCCATCCAAGGAGGGGTTGGGATCAGCGGCAAGCGAAGCCGGGGCGGGAAGGGCGTCCTTCGGGGTGGTTCCCTCGGCGGCGGGCGACCATTCGCCTTTGCCCGCGCCGTTCCCGGCCCGCACCGCCACCGCATAGGTGGTTTTTGCGGTGAGGCCGGTGATCCCGGCGCTGCGGCCAGTTCCCGTGTGCGCATGGGCCGTCCAGTCCGTGGCGCCTTTCTTCCGGTAGCGCAGGTCGTAGCCGGTGATGGCCGAACCGTTGTCGTCCGGCGCCGTCCAGGTCACGGTCAGCTTCGTGCTTCCCGATGCGGTCACCGTGGGCTTGGCCGGGGCGTCGGGAACGTCCACCACGTCCACGGTGGCGGTGTCGTTGCCGCTGCCGCCCAAGCCGGTGCAGGTCACCTTGACGCTGAACTCGCCCACGGCGGTGGGCGTGAAGGACTTGGTGCCGGATGTCTTCGTCGAGCCGATGCTGGGCGATCCGGAGCAGGCCGTGGCGTTCTCCGACGTCCAGGTCAGCTTGGCGCTGCCACCCTTCTTGACTTCACTCGCATCGAATGAGGCTGTGACCGTCGGTTCGGGCGCCGGCACGCCCTTGACGAAGACCGTGGCCAACGTTTTGGCCGTCGCGTAGTCGCCGCCGTTCTTGAGCTCCAGGGTCCGTCCAGCCTTGTTGATCCAGGGCGCCACCTTCGAGCCGCTGGCGCTGCAGGCGAACTTCCCCTCGGATGACTTGAGGTACACGCAGGGCTTGGTGGCGTTCGTCGTTGACCAGGTCACCGTCGTCGAGCAGCGGGTCTTGCCGTGGGGGATGGTGCATGGCGACGGCGAGGCCGAGATCTGGCCGGTGGGCGTGGGCTTCGGCACGGTCACCGTCACGGAGTTGCTCACTGGCGCGCAGGTGATGGAGCCGAGCAGGTTGAAGCAGACCTGCAGGTTGTAGGCGTAGGTGCCCGGCTTTTGGTTGGTGAAGCGCTTGCTGGTGCCGGAGACCGTGAAGGATGCGGTCGCCTCGCCGTTGTTGAAGTTCTCCAGCAGCTTGTAGCCGCTGCTCAGGGCGCTGGCGGTCCAGCTTATGGTGTAGTTGCCGCCCGGCGCCGTGGTCCGGTTGGCTGAGATGGTCGATAGCGCGATGGTGACCCGCACGTTGCCGGTTGCGGACCAGCCGCCGCAGTTCGTCTGCCCCGCGCAGGCCCGCACCCGGTACGAGTAGGCGCCGGTACCCTTGCCGGAGAAGGACTTGGAAGTGGCCGCGCCCGAGTAGGCGTCGCTCCAGGCGCCGGATCCGGCCTTCTCCTCGAGCTCGAAGCGGGTGGCCTTGGCGGGCTTCGTCCAGGAGACGCTGTAGCTGCCCGTCGTGGAGCTGGCCGGGACGGTCAGCGTCGGGGCGGCGGGCGCGGGGTCGGCCGTGCCGCTCGACACGGTCACCGTCAGCGCGTCGAAGCCGGAGGGCAGGTTGCAGATGGTCGTGCCGACGGGGAAGCCGATGTGCTGGCAGTAGGTCAGCGTGTAGGCGTAGCTTCCGGCCGCCTTGCCGGAGAACGCCTTGGAGCGGGCCGTGCCCTGGTAGGCGATCTTGCCGCCCTCAAGCAGTTGGTACTGGGAGGCGCCGGTGACCGCGCTCCACGAAACGGTGTAGGCGCCGTTGGTGGACGGGTTGGGGGAGGCGGAGATTGCCGCGTGGGTGGCGCTGCCAACGGCTAGGCCAAGCGCCAACGACAAGAGCTGCCAAGGCCGCATTCGGTTGCGGGAGGGAGATCGCTTCAAGAGGTTCATGCATTTGCTTCCAACGGGTTTGTGCGGACCGCTTGGGCTTTCCGTGGGGAATCCCGGGGCGGCATTTGGCAGCCATTGTTGGAGTCGGCGCGGGGCGGGGCCATCGAAAACCACCCATGACTTTTGACGGGGTTTTTTCGGTCGGAGCGGGTGTGGGCTGTCCTGGCGTCTGGTGCAAAAGCTGCTGTTGTGCGCAATCCGCCGGGTTTGCGCGGCCAGTCCAACCCCTCGGTCCGGGTCGGGATTCCCCTGATCCACAGTCGTGCGGCTTGCGCAAAGGAAAACCCCTGCGCAACTTGCAGGGGGTTTTCGATGGCGTTGGCGGCTGCGGTTGCCGACAATCGCCACCCATGAACGGAATCCTCCACACTACGGCAAAGGGCCGGTCCGCAACGGCGCGCCGGTGGCGGCGGGTGGTTTGGGCCAGCCTGATGCCACTCGGCCTGCTTGGATGCGTGACGCCGACCATGCCGACCATGCCGGCCAGCATCACCGCATTGGCCGCGCAGCCGAACCCATCCACCGACGGCGCCTACACATTGCGCTGGCCCCATGTGGTCGGCGCCACCCGGTACCGGCTGTTTGAGAACGACGAACTGGCCTATGAAGGCTTTCGCCTCTCCCATGCCGTCGCTGGCAAGCCGGACGGCTCCTACACCTATTCACTCACCTACTGCGTTGAGGCTTTTGGCATTGAGGTGTGCCAATTGCGCCCGGTGCGGGCGGAGGTGACCGTGGTTGTCGCCGCTCCGCAATCAAGGGACGCGCCGCCCAACGAAGCCGCGCCTTGAGCGGCCCCTCGCCTGCCGGCGGGGCGGAACCGGTGATCTGCGGGCAGGGACGCTTTTGCTAGCGTGCCTCTCAACGTGCTTCAACAAACACTGTATTATTGTACAGGTTCGCGTTGAACGGCCAGGGAGGGGCCACCATGCAGCAACCACCGACCAGCTCTCTCGATTGGACCCGCAAGTTCGCCGCCGAGGTGGCGCCTTGAGCCGGAACCAACTGGCGGAACTGACCGTCGCGGTGCTGCGCTATGCCGTGGGGTGCATCGCCCACGGCGACGAAGCCGCCCTGCTGGAGTTGGGGCTCGAATCGGAGCAGCTTCGCGAAATTGCCGCCTTGACGCTTGAGGACATTGAAAACCTGGACGCGGTGCGGGTGTCCTGCGTGGAAGTGCGGATCCAACCGGAGGGGTTCCAGATCTTGATGAACCGTTTGGCCAGGGCGCGGCGGAACAAAGGGCTGGAACTGGCGCTCATCCAAGCCGATGCGCCGGAGCTGATGATGCGGACGCTCTTCGGCATGAAGCAGCGCGACTACAGCCGCACGAGACGCCTGCTTGGCGTTGAAACGGGCGTGGGGAGGCCACCTTCGCTCGATGAGGAAACCGAGCATGCGCTGTGGCGCGCCGTGGCGGATTCCCTAAGCGGCAACCCCCGTCGGCCGCTGGAACCGGACCTTTACCTGCAAACGCATCGGGAGCTTGGCGTTCCGATGCGCGCCCTGTGGGGTTGCACCCAGCGCTGGGCGCGGGAGCGGAATGCCGAAGCCAAATCGGGCCGTCAGGCCGCGTCATTGCGTCCCATGTTCCAAGCTGGAACAATTCCCCGCCGCGGCGATGGCTGCGCGACTAACTGAACGGGAGACTGAAGTGAAAGTAGATGGTGGAATCGGTTGGGATTTGGACAAGGTGGGTGAACAGGCGCGGGCACAGGAGGAACTCGGCTATTCAGGCTTGATGACGGCGGAAACCGCCCACGATCCGTTTTTCCCCTTGGTCATTGCCGCACAGCATACCGAACGCGTGGAACTGATGACCTCGATTGCGGTCGCCTTTGGCCGTTCACCGATGACCTTGGCCAACATCGGCCACGATCTGAACGCCGCCTCCAAGGGGCGTTTCGTGCTGGGCATCGGTTCGCAGATTCGCGCCCACATCACCAAGCGCTTCAGCATGCCGTGGTCGAATCCAGCGGCGCGGATGCGGGAGTTCATCCTGGCCATGCGGGCCATTTGGGCAAACTGGCACGATGGCGAACCATTGCAGTTTGCGGGGCGATTTTACCAGCACACCCTGATGACGCCCTTTTTCACCCCCACCAACAACGACTACGGTCCGCCGAAGGTCTTTCTGGCCGCAGTCGGTCCGCGCATGACGGAGGTGGCCGGGGAGGTCGCCGATGGCGTGATCATCCATGCCTTCACCACCGAACGCTACCTTCGGGAGACCACGCTGCCGGCATTGGAACGGGGTTTTGCGAAGGCGGGCAAGCAGCGCAGCGACTTCGAGATCAGCTATCCGGTGTTTGTCGTGACCGGCCAAAACGAGGAGGAGCTCGACCAAGCCCGGACCGCCACCCGCCAACAGATCGCTTTCTACGGTTCAACGCCAGCTTACAAGCCGGTGCTCGACAGCATCGGCGCCGGCGATTTGCAGCCGGAGCTGAACCGCATGTCCAAGCAGGGGCGCTGGGTGGAAATGGGCTCACTCATCAACGATGAGATGCTGGACGCCTTCGCAGTGAGCGGCGAGCCCGCCGCCATTCCGGCGCAGCTCAAGGCCCGCTATGGCGATTTGGTCGATCGGACCGCGGCAGCCTACGGTGGAATCCC
>CAZRBP010000177.1:0-6528 GCA_964598305.1 uncultured Pseudomonadales bacterium
GGTGGCCGGACCATCGACAAGCCCATTGGGCGCGACCCGCACCACCGCACTCGGCAACGGGTGCGGGGCGATGGCCGCCCGGCGCGCACCCACATCGGCGTCCGGCAGCGGTTTCGAGCGCACACCGCCATTTCCGCCGAGCTCGAGACCGGGCGCACGCACCAGATCCGGGTGCATCTGGCCAGCATCAGCCATCCATTGGTCGGCGACCGCCGCTACGGCGCCCGGGGACGGCTGCCCCGAGCGCCGCACCCCGAAGTGGTGCTCACCGTGCGCGGCTTTCAGCGCCAAGCCTTGCACGCCTCCGAATTGGCCTTCGACCATCCGGCCACCGGCGAGCGCTGCGAGTATCGCTCACCCCTGCCGAAGGACATGGCCGAACTGCTGGCCGTGCTGGCCTTGGATGCGGAAACTCATGGCGATGAACGCTGATCTGAGTGCCGATTGGATTCGAGCCCACTGGCCCGCGCCTATGGGCATCCACGCGCTCACAACCACAAGAGACACCAACGTCGGCGCCCGACATGGCCAGTGCGTCGAAGCGGTGGTGGCCTCGCGGCGCCTAGTCCAATCCGCCACTGTGGGTAGCACCGGCCATCTGCAGTGGCTCGAACAAAGGCACGGCAATCGCTGCATTCGTGCCAACGCCCATTCCTGCGGTTCACAGCCCGAAGCGGACGCAGCCTGGACCAACGAGCGGGGGGTCGGATTGGCCATCCAAAGCGCAGACTGCGTCCCGGTGGTGCTATCCTCCGGCAATGGCCGGTGCATCGGCGCTGCCCACGGCGGCTGGCGTGGGCTGACCGGCGGCGTGATCGAAAGTCTGATGGCGGCTATGTGCAACGGTGGCTCGAAGCTGCCGCTTACCGCCTGGATTGGCCCCGCCATCGGCCCGGAGGCCTACGAGGTGGGGGAGGATGTCCATGACGCAGTGCGAGCGGCTACTTCCCGGTCGTCTGCCAGACGGTTCCTCCAAGCTGCTGACCAGCCCGGCAAGTGGCGCTTGGATCTCTTCGCCCTGACTGAATGGCTGCTGCGCCAAGCCGGCGTTGAGCGCATCGCTTGTGAGCGCATTTGCACTTGGTCCAATTCCCATCTCTACTCCCACCGGCGGGACGGCGCGACCGGGCGCATGGCGACCGTGGTGTGGATGGATCCCTGAAAACCAGCCGGAGCCGGTACCGCCATGGATGAATCTCAAAGCCTCTTGTTCGATGACCCGGAGTCCACCCTCGGGCGCCGCGCGCTGAACGTGGTGCAGGCCAACGCGGAGTCGGTAACCCGCTTCGACCTCGGCTACTTCGCGGGTTACCAATCCATGAAGGCGCTCACCTACACGAGCAGCATTCCCATGATCGCCAGCCTCGTGGCCAAGCAGGGGTTCGAGGACTTCGAATGCGTCTTCGGGCACAGCGGCATCGTCTCCCGGGAGGCGGCGGCGATCTTGGCCTTTCAGAACGTGGCGCGTGAACGGCTGTCCCACGCCATCATCGGCGTGAAGGGATCCGGCGATGAGGACCGCCAAGCCGTTCGGCAGACTATCTACCGCCGAGTTGCCGACGGAGATGTGCGGTTCTTCGTGGTCAAGGACAGCATTGCCCATGCCAAGATCTACCTGCTTGAGGGTGACGGCAAGCGGCGAGTCATTGTCGGCTCGGCCAATTTGTCGGAACAAGCCTTTTCAGGCCGGCAAGCAGAGACCCTAGTCGTTTTCGACGACGACGAAACCGCTTGGAATCACTACTTTGCGCAGTACAAAGCCGTTCGTGATGCCGCCACTAGCCGCCTGCCGCTTTCCGAGGCACCTCCCGAATCCGAGGGCGCACGCATCGAGCAGACACCCGCCTTGATTGAAGCGCAATCGGAGGAGGACGGCGCAACGCTCTACGTGCCTGCGGAACCGACCGGGGAATCCGGCTATTCGGTGCCGGAAATCACCGTACGCATGGAAGCCATCAAGCCGGCTTTTCGCCGCGGACTCGCGGATTTGCGCCCCGATCGAAGCGGCCGCCTTCGCATCAAGCCACGAGTGGTCAAGCAGATCGCGCAAATCGTCCGCTCCCGGGAGGCGGAAGCCGGTCCCAACACCTACCTGTCGCGCCTGAACGCGAACTTCGTGCTTTGCGATGAACCGATGCGCCTCGAAGCCGACCCCGAGCATGTTCGCAGCGATGTCCACCAATGGCTGGCGTTTTTTGCCAACTACGAGAATGGCTTTGTCGGTGACGTGCCAAGGCTGCAGAGCGACTACTTCGCCTTCATGTGCTGGTTCTACATGGCTCCCTTGATGTGCGACCTGCGCAATGCTGCGTTGCGCACGAACGCCTTCAGCTTCGACCAGCCACTGTTCGCGGTGCTTTACGGTTCGAGCAACTGCGGCAAAACCAGCCTCGTGGAAGCCCTGATGGCTTCTATGTTCGCCTATCCCCGCATCGTTGACAGCCAGGACTTCACCCCTGGCAAGCTCAGGGCGCTGCAGCAGGCATACAAGCGCTTCCCCGTGGTTTTCGACGACGTTACCCGCGAGCGATTCAACCGCTACGCCGACGAGATCATCAAGGATGAGACCATTCCCTACGCGGAATACCCCTGCTTCGCCCTCTCCATGAACGCCGACGCACGCAGCTTCAAACCGGAGATCGTCAAGCGCTGCCTAATGATCTACACCCGAACCGCCTTGCCGGGCGACAACACCAAGGCGCGGCGGCGCTTGCAGCGGTCGGTAGCGCAAATTCGCGAACGGATGAGCACAGCCCTGTATCGAACCTATCTGGGCCGCGCAACCGCCCTCTTGGATGCGACTCGGAGTAGGGCCGAAGGCGCATCCCCATCCGCCGTGCCGGGCGAGGCGGATGCCATCGACGCGCTCAAGCTCTCGTCAACGGTTTTGTGCGAACTGATCGATGAGCACTTGCCCCCCGGCACGTCGCGGCCGGACTGGTGCGCACCCATGACCTTGGCCAGCTATCAGGAACGGGCTTTCGAGCGCCCGCGCCTGTTCCTGGCCAACCTGCTCAGCACCGACCGCCACCATGCCGCACGGCGCCCTCCGGAGGGCTGCTGGACCCTGAGCGGCAACCGAATTGTCGTATCCGTCTCCGCCATCGAGTTCAGCCGCACTCGGGCTGACATTCCGGATTGGCTACTCGACGACGCCGCCAGTTCAGCCGGCCAGATCGCGCTGGACCGGAAACTGACGGAGGACTTTCTCAATGCCAAAATTCGTGCGCCGCGGCGCTGGCCGTGGCAGCGATAGGACCTTCGAATGCTGTAGTATATCGGCGCTCCCGTTTGTGCGAGATTGACCATGATTCGTTGCCTCGCCCTCGCCGCCACCCTCCTCCTGGCCACCCCCGCAACCGCCCAAACCTGCGCAGCGCCTTCATGCTTTGACGCCCCCGTTGTAGCCGTCGCTGATGGCGACACGGTGACCGTGCTCCGACAAGCCCCTGCCGGGCCCCGGCAAGTCCGGGTTCGGCTGACGGAGATCGATGCCCCGGAAAGAGGCCAGCCTTGGGGCGCCCGCGCCCGCCAAGCCTTAGCGGACAAGGTGTTCGGCCGAACCGTGCAGGTGGCAGCGGACGGCGAGGACCGCTACGGGCGGTTGTTGGCGCGGCTCTATGTCGCCGACGACGACACCTTGGCCGGGCGCGACGTCAACCGGGAAATGGTGCGCGAGGGACACGCATGGGTGTACCGGCGCTACGCCACCGAGAACTGGCTGCCCGACGAGACAGCAGCCCGCCAGTCGGGCATTGGGCTGTGGTCCGCAAGCGGCGGCGCACCGGTTGCGCCGTGGGAATGGCGGAGCGGCGAAAGGAACCGCAAGGTCGCCACCATCGGCAATGTTCCGGCGGCGAAGGCCGTGCCGTTCTCCTGCGGCGCGAAGCGCTATTGCCGAGAGATGACCTCCTGCGCCGAGGCCCGCTTCCATCTCGAGACCTGCGGCGTGCGCACATTGGACGGCGACCGCGACGGCCTTCCCTGCGAAACGCTCTGCCGACAAGTCCGCTGAAAACCGCCCCAGGACCCGGCCGTGCCATGCCGCTACGGGAAGCCAATCGGTATAATCGCCGCCCGTTTTCCCGGGAGATCAAAGCCGTGGCCCGCGTCACCGGAACGGGTGTCCTCACCCTGCTCGCGCTGCTTGCGGCGAATGCTCAATCGTCACAAGACGACGGAGTGGCCGAGCCGGGGAGCATCGAGCACATCGTCGTCGAAGCGGAGCGCATTGACGAAGGCGTCGGGGATTCGTTCGGCATACTGTCAAGCACGCCGATCGAGACCGTGTTCGGCCTCGGCAAAACGCTGCATGAAACACCGCGGGCTGCCGCCTCCCTAAGCGCGGACATGCTCTCCCTGTATGGCGTTGAGCGGGTTAATGACTTCTCCAACGTTTCGCCGGGCGCTTTCACAGCATCGTTCTTCGGGCTGGCTGCCAGCATCGACCTGCGCGGCAGCATCGCCGACACCCACTTTCGGGGCATCCGGCGGCTGACCAGCTCCGGGGGCTGGGAGTCCCTGATCGGCGCGGCCCATCGGGTGGACATCGTGCGCGGCCCAGCCTCGCCCATTCACGGACCCGGATCCATTTCCGGCTACTTGAACGTGGTGCCGAAGACGGCCCGGGCCGACGAAGGGCGGTTCATCGAAGCGCCGACCGGAGAGGTCACAGTAAGTGCCGCATCATGGAACCGGTTCGGCGTCGAGGCCGAACGGGGCGGTCCGATGACGCTGTTTGGCAAGCCCGCCGGCTACCACGTCTTTGCGCTCTGGGAGGACGCCGACGGCTACTACAACCACCATCCGGGCAACCGCCAATTCATGACCCAAGGCACGCTCGTGGTGGACGTGCGGGACAACGTCTGGATCGAGGTGGGCCACCAATACCAGCGCTGGCGCGGGGCGGAAGTCGGCGGCTGGAACCGCATCGACCAAACCCTGATCGACGATCGCCTGTATCTATCGGGCGCACCGCTGGTGAATCTCGACACCGACGGCAGCGGCCGCATCAGCCAAGCGGAAATCGCGGCGGTGAGCCCCAACAACGGGCTGAACGTGTTCACCCCATACGGATCCGGCTTCGGCTTTTTCGACAGCGACGCCGAACGCGACGCATTGAAGCTCGATCCGGACACCGTGCAGCGGGTGCGCATCGGCGCGGACGATTGCCTGTGCGCCAAGGACGACGACGGCGCCGCCGACTCCCTGGCCATCTATTTTGACGTTGTGGCGGAACTCGAGCGCTTCTCGCTGCGCCAGAAGCTGTTCATTGACTTCGCCGACCGCCACATCGTCTCCAGCTACGGCTTCTCCCAAACCCATCGCACCTTGCTGGTGGAGGAGCGCATCGAAGCGGCGTTCAACAACATTGAAGTCGGGGATGCGCTGGACGTGGATCTGGTGATCGCCCCCAACCTGCGCTACTACGACACCCGCGCCCGCCAAGACCTCGCCTTCGAGTTCTTCAATCGGCGGGACATCAGCAAGCCGCCCTCCGCCCTCGATCTGCGGGTGCCGTCTTACGGCAATGAGGACACCGATCCCTTCACCCTCGATGTCAGCACCGAATGGCTGAACCTAGGCATCGCCGCCCTGGCAGACTTCACGCTGCTGGAGCACCTCTCGCTGCTGGCTGGCGCCCGCTGGGACCACTACGACCTGCGCTCGCGCAACGGGCCCGACGTGTTCGCCTTCGCGACCCCCAACGCAAAGGCTTCCAAGAAACAAGGCGAATTCTCCTGGAGCCTGTCGGCGAGCCTCGCCTTGGGCGGCTGGCGCCCGTACGTCACCTTCGCCGAGCAGGCCCTCACGCTGGGCGGACAATCCGGAGAGGTTTCGGTGAACAATGTGGAAGGCGGTCCCTTGGGCAGGTCGAGGCTCAAGGAGGCCGGGCTGAAGTTCGCCGGATTGGACGGCCGCCTGCAGGCCACCCTCGCCTTCTACGACCAAAAGCGCATCGACTACTCGGCGCTGGCCGACAGCAACCTAGCGGTGCGCGGCAAGGGCGTGGAGTTCGATTTGCGGGCGGCCTTCAGCGAGCGCTTGGCGCTGCTGTTCTCCGCCACCCGGTCGCGCATCTACCGCGAACCCCTGACCAGCCGCTTCATCTTCGCCCCGGCTGCCATCACCGGCTTCGCGCCCGAGGATCAGTACGGCGGCAACCCCGTCACCGTGCTGCCGGGCGACGACCGCCGCTTTCGTCAACGGGGTGCCTTGCCTGAATACGTGGTCAGCGCCGGCGGCAGCTATCGCTTTGGCAACGGCTTCGGCCTCAACCTAACGGCCAGCCGGGTGGGCAAGGCCTGGTCCGGCGTAGCCCGCACCGTGCGCCTGCCCGACTACACGCTGGTGAACGCCTCACTGTCTTGGACCCGCGGCCCTTGGCAAGCCAGCCTGGCGGTCAACAACGCCTTGGACAAGCTCTATTTCCAAGGCAACTTCCCGCAAATCTTCGGCGACCTCGTGGTCCTGCCCCGCCCGCCGCGCAACTGGCGGCTGACGCTGAGCCGGCGGTTTGGGGAGTAG
>CAZRBP010000178.1:0-6472 GCA_964598305.1 uncultured Pseudomonadales bacterium
TGCGCAGCACCTCGTCGGCGCCGCCGGCGATGCGCATGGCCGATGACCACAGGTATTGGTAGAACACCTCTTCGCGATCCACCTCGTCGCTGCTGAACGCGCCCGCGTACTCGTCGAGATCCATCAGGAACGCATGGGTTTCCTGCAGCAGGTTGGCGGATACCAGCTTCACCAGCGCCACGGTGGGGGGAAACCCACCGCCGGAGCGAGCCTGCTCGTCCAGGCGCTTGCCGAAGTTCTTCAGGCCCTGCTCGCGCGCGTACCAGCGGGCGAGCTTGGCGCGCACTGCCCGGCTGTCGAGGGCGCTGCCGCCTTGTCGCGGCGTCGCCGCGGCCTGGTGAACCAACGACCGCACCGAGCCGGAACGGTCGCTGCCCGAACGGGCGCTGCGGGTGCGGCCGCGCTCCGTGGCAAGCACCGTCATGCAACAGGCCCAGCCCTCGCCCTCCGCCCCGATGCGGTTGGCGTCGGGGATGACCACGTCGGTGAGGAAGGTCTCGTTGAAGTCGGACTTGCCGGTGATCTGCCGGATGGGGCGCACCTCCACGCCGGGGCTGTTCATGTCCACTACGAAGAAGGTCAGGCCCTTGTGCTTGGGCACGGTGGGGTCGGTGCGGGCGATGAGGATGCCCCAGTCGGCGTGATGGGCCCAGCTTGACCAGACCTTCTGCCCATTGACCACCCAGTTTTCCCCGTCTTTGACGGCGCGGGTGCGCAGCCCCGCCAGGTCCGATCCTGCCGCCGGCTCGGAGAAGAGCTGGCACCAGGTGATGTCGCCCCGGTGGGTGAGGGTGCCGAAGCGCTCGTATTGCTGCGCTGTACCGTGCCGCTTGATCGCCGCCATGGCCATGGCGAAGCCGATGCCTACGCCGGTAAAGGTGGGGGTGTGGTAGCCGCCTTCCTCGCGGTCGAAAATGGCCGCCTGCCGGGGCGTTCCACCGCCGCCGCCGGCGGCAACGGGTTCGGCGATGGCCGAGTAGCCGGCGTCGTGCTTCCTGCGGATCCACGCCTTGCTGCGCGCCACCAACTCCGTCTCGGGGAACTCCCGGGGTTCGGCGTACTCCGCGGCGTTTTCGACCAGCCAGGCGCGAACCACTTGGCGATAGTCCTCGTCTGCTGCCGGGTCGCTCATCGGTGGTTCTCCGGCCCGCGTCAGGCGGCTAGCGGCGGACTTGCCGCGAGCGCATCGATCAGCAGGTCGGCCCACACCTCGACGCTGCCAAGGCTCAACGCCAGCAGGCGCGCGCGGCGGTAGTGGAAGTGGCAATTGGCCTCCCAAGTGAAGCCGATGCCGCCGTGCACCTGCAGGTTCTCCCGTGCCGCGGTCTCGTAAGCCTCGGTGGCGCCGATGCGGGCGGCGGCCGCGGCCGCGCGCCTGTCTAGGCCGCCCTTTGCCAAGCTGTCAGCAGCGTGCAGGGCGTTTGCCCTCGCCAGTTCGAGCGCCGTCAGAACGTCGGCCAGCTTGTGCTTCACCGCTTGGTAGGAGCCCAGACGGCGGCCGAAGATGTAGCGTTCCAACGAGTAGTCACGGGCCATGTGCAGGGCGGCCTCGGCACCGCCGACTTGCTCGAAGGCGAGCAGTGTGGCGAATTCATCGAACAGCGCTGCGGTCAGCGCGCTGCCGCTGGCTGCCTCGAGCACCTCGCAGCGGGCTTGCCGAAAGTCGATGACGCCATGCTGGCGCAACTCGTCGAATCCGTGGAGGGGTTTACGTTGCACTGCGTCCTGGTCCAGTTCCACCACGGCCAGGCAGTCCTCGCCGCCCCGGTCCGCCAGCACAACGCAAAGATCGGCAATCCCGGCGTCCGGCACTGGCGTCTTGGCCCCGCCTATCCGGCCTCCTTCGATGGTTGTGGCCAGCGGGCGCTCCAACAGCGTTGTGAATGGTTCCGCCCAGGCGAAGGTTGCCACGCGCTTGCCGGTGGCCAGGTCCGGCAGCCAGCGGGCTTGCTGCTCGGCCGTGCCGGCGAGGCGGATCGCTTCCGCCGCCATGCAGATCGATGAAAGGAACGGCACCGGTGCCACCGCCCGCCCAAGCTCTTGGTTGATGATGGCCAACTCTTTGGGCGTAAGCCCCACGCCGCCGCAGGCTTCGGGAATCGCAGCGCCGAGCAGGCCTAGTTCGCCCATGGCGCGCCACAATTCGGGCTGCCAAGGGGCGTTGGCGGTGATCAACTCCCGCAGCGTCTCGGGTGGCACCTGCTCTTCGCAGAGCGCCTGCACCTGGTCGCGCAGCAACGTCTGCTCATGGGTTGGTAGGAAGCTCAAAATCCATCCGGGAGCGGCTCGAACGGGGGAAATCCTATCAGCGCGGCTCACCCGGCTCAATCGCATCGATCAGCCCCCAGGCCAGCGCCTCATCGGCATCCACGTCATCGCCAAGTATGGCCATGCGCGCCGTCCGTTGGCGGCCGATGCGGCGCGGAATGCTCACGCAGCCGCCGGCACCGGGAATCAGGCCCATGCCCACTTCCGGCAACCGGAATCTGGCGTCGGGCTTTGCCGTTAGGCGCGCTGCGAAGGCGGGCAACTCGATGCCAGCGCCGATGCAGGCGCCGTGAACCCGAAAGTGGCAGCGGTCATGGCAGGCGGCGAGGTAGCGGGCGGGCATTTGGGTCATGCGGATGCGGTGCGCCTGGGCGAGGTCGGTCATGGTGCCGAACTCGGTCAGGTCGCCACCGGCACTGAAGCAGGGCCCTCGGGCTGAAACCTCGACTCGGGTGATCGATGGATCCTGAACGACCCAGCGGAAGGCGTCGGTTAGCGCGTCTCGCATCGTCCTTGAAAGCGCATTGCGATTCTCCGGGCAGTTGAGCACCACATCGAGGCGCTCTGCCTGCCGGTCGAGCAGCAGGATGTCTTCCGAGCGCCCGGCACTGGAGGACGAGGACTTGCGCCCGGCAAGCCAGCGGGCGAATTCGGCTCCCCCCTGCAGGGTGGCATAGGCCATGGACTCCACGGCCAGCCCGTCCACCACGCCGAGCTGCGCGGTGGCCCGCAAGACCTGTACGAGCATGGCCGAGGTCTGGGGCCAGCGCCTGATGTTCGCCGCGAGGCGGTGGAGGTCTTCCGGCCCGTCGGCATTGAGATCCACGGCGTTGTCGAGGCGGGAGGATCCGCCGCCGCCAACGCCGATGACCGGCACCGGCTGCTGCGCCAGCCACGCGCTCAGCCGCGCCGTCTCAGGCGGGCCTAGCTGGGGCTCAGCGTCCAACTGGACGGCCAGGAAGGCGCGTTGCTCGGGATCGTCCATCGCCCAGTTCGGCTCGATGGACCGCGCCAACAGATCGGCGGGCGCAAGGCCGCGCTCCGCAACTGGCGCGGAGAAAGAGGCAGATGAACCGGCTTCGGCGCTCGCTTCGCTCATGGCTTCCATTCGGTTGCGTGCATCGGCAGCGCTTGGTCCCGCCTTGGGGAGAGCATCGAATTGTACGCCGCCGGGCCTAGCTTTTGGTCAGACCTGCGCGAGAGGCCGTTTTCCAGTTTGAAGCGAGGGCAGGCGGGTTGAAGCGAAACCCAATACGTGCAGAATGGCGCCATGTCGCGAATCACTCAGCACAACTGGATGTCGAAGCTCGCCATAGCGCTGTTTTTGGCCGGACAGGCATTTTCCGTTGCCCACGCGAATGAATTCGGTTCGGATCACCATGAGCACAATGGCGTTGCCTGTGTTGCAATCTTGAACGATGAGCAGGAAGCACTCGTTCCGGCTGCCAATCTCAACGCACCGACGTTCATCGCCCTGGCCTCTGCTGTACCCCAATCGGCCAGGCAAGCACCACCAAAGTGCCCGAGCTCGATTCGACCTCCGCCTACAGGCCCTCCTTTGATCTAAGGCTCCTTGAATTCGTTGCACCGTTAAGAGCGCATGCGCGCTGCGCTGCTGTCTTTGCGGTAATTCAAACATTTGTAGATTGAGAGAAATGAATAACCACACATCCAAGCCGGTGGCGCTTGCGTTCGCTGCCGCACTCACAATTCCGTACGCGCTGCCCATTGCAGCGCAAACAACACAGACCGGTGACTTAGATCAAGTCGTCGAGGAGGTTTTCGTCGTTGGCAAGCGCCGGGCTTATCAAGGCAATTTTGACAATCTCGAAAAGCCATCGGCGGACCAGATCATCGAAGAAGACCTGCTGCGCGAAGTCGGTGCCATCAACCTCAATGAGGCGCTGGACTTGTCAGCATCCGTTGCCCGCCAAAACAACTTTGGCGGTTTGTGGAACAGCTTCTCGGTTCGCGGCTTCTCAGGCGACATCAATTTGCCCAGCGGCTTTCTGGTTAATGGATTCAATGCAGGCCGCGGGTTCGCCGGACCACGGGACCTAGCAGGCATCGAGGCCGTCGAGGTGCTCAAAGGGCCGCGCTCAGCGCTGTTTGGACGCGGCGAGCCTGGCGGCACGGTCAACCTGATCACCAAACGGCCGCGATTTGAGCGCACCGGGGAATTCCGCGCCACCTACGGGCGCTGGGATCAGATGCGCTTTGAAGGGGATGTCCAAACCACGTCAGGAACCAACGACGAGTTGGGGCTGCGCATGGTGGCGTTCTACGAGGATGCGGACAGCTTCAGGGATACGGTTGAGACCGAGCGTGTAGGCCTTTATCCGTCGATCACTTGGGATGTTTCCGATGCAACCAGCGTGACTTACGAAATGGAGTACACCGAGCAGGAGATTCCCTTCGACCGAGGTGTCGCCTATTCAGAAACCTATGGTTTCACGCCGCGTGACACTTTCGTAGGCGAGCCCGGCGACGGGCCCATCGAAACCGAAGTGCTTGGCCATCAGCTCGAAGTGCAGCACAACTTCTCCGACAATTGGAGTCTGTTGGCGGGTCTCGGGTATCGAGATACGTCCTTTGAAGGCAGCGCATCCGAAACCAACTTCTATGGGCGCCAGACTTACGCGTTGGATGGTCGAACCCTGTCACGATTTTTCCGTTATCGAGAATTTGATTCGGAGTATTTCGTAGCCCGAGCTGAAGTTGCTGGTGAGTTCAATACCGGCGCACTGCGTCACCGGCTGCTGGTGGGCGCCGACTATGACCGTTTCGATCTGAGTTGGTTTATCCAGCGCTACCGGCCGGGCTGGTTTCCGGGGAGCACGGACATCAACACGCTCGATCCGGCGGCCTATCTTTTTCTGGACGTGTTCAATCCAGTGTACGGTCAGCATCCGCAACCGGTGCCCGGGCCAAACACGCACCGAGACGAAAACCTGGATGGGTTCGGCATCTACATGCAGGACCAGATTGACATCACGGATCGGTTGCAGGTTCGCTTAGGTCTTCGCTGGGACGACTTCGAGCAGGATTTGACCAACCTGCTCAGGACGCCCGCAACTACGACCAAGACATCGGATGATCGCGTCTCACCGCAGTTTGGTGCGGTTTACTTGGTCAACGAGGGCTTAAGCCTCTACGCTTCCTACGGCGAAGGCTTCCGCCAACAGCCAGGGTCTGACTATCAAGGCAACCAGTTTGCGCCCAACCTCACGGAGTCTCTGGAGATTGGGCTGAAATTGGACATGGTCCAGTTTTCTCAAGCAGTCTCCGGCTCGCTCACGCTGTCGGTGTTCGAGATCGATCAAAGCAACATTCTAGTGAACGATGATCGGCCAGAGGCCCAGGCTTTGGGGTGGTTTTCCCATGATGCCGGTGAGGCGCGCAGCCGCGGGTTTGAAGTTGATGCGGACCTCGCCTTTGAGAATGGCTTCAATCTGTGGTTTTCCTACGCGTACACCGACGCCGAATTCACCACCACCAGTCTCGAAGCGGACTGGGGGGCGGTTATCGAAGACGGTGACCCGCTCATCAACTCGCCAAAACACCAGCTCAGCTTGCAGATCAGCCAGAGTTTCCAAGTGGGCGGCATGGCTGCGCAGGTGGGTGCCGGCGTTCAACATACCGACAAGCGTCTTGGGTTCACGGCCTTTGACTTCACCTTGCCGAGCTACACCACGGCGCGGTTCTTTGGCCAGATCGCGCCCACGGAGCGGTTCGCCATTCGCCTTGACCTGGACAACGCATTTGACGAGAAGTACTACACCAATTCGTATGCGGACGTTTGGGTTGAGCCGGGCGCACCGCGGCGCTACCGCGTCACGGCGTCCTATTCGTTGTAGGTGGGTTGAGTCTGAGGCGCGACGCCTAGGTTGCGCCTCAGACCAGTTCCCGAGTTATTCCTTGAGCCCAAAGCCATGACCAACGACAGCCCCCCTGCAGCCCGGATCGCGTCGCTGGACGTCTTAAGGGGGGTGGTCATCCTGTTGATGATGTTGGATCACGTTCGTGAGCGCTTCTACATGCACACGCGTACGGGCGACCCGATGTTTGACACCATTGACCCCGATCTGTACTTCACGCGCTACCTGACCCACCTGTGCGCGCCGGTGTTCATTTTTCTCGCTGGGCTCTCGGCATGGCTGTACGCGCACCCAAGCGAAGGCCGGTATCGGTCGCCATCCACGTT
>CAZRBP010000179.1:0-1157 GCA_964598305.1 uncultured Pseudomonadales bacterium
ACGCCTCGACCCAGAGCAGCTCACCGCCGTTCACGGCCAGCGGCTCAAGCAGCCCGCCTGCTTCATCGCCGGCGAACGCGACCCCGTCCGCCGCTTCGCACCAGACCGCGACCCTTATGCCCGGGCCGACACATCGGCGGATGACTTTCGCGGCACCACCATCGTGCCAAACGCCGGCCACTGGGTGCAGCAGGAAGCGCCCGAGGCCGTGAACGAGGCGTTGGAAACCTTCGTTGCCGATGTGGATTAGAAACCACTAACGGGACGTTTTGGGTTTGACGCGCTATGCTCGCCGCTTCAACGCCAACGGAGTACCGGTCCATGAAACAGCTATTGGCCCTCTTGTTCAGCTTGGCCGCCGTGCCAGCATTGGCCGGCGTGGCCGATGAAGTCGAGCACCACTACGCAGACAGCGACGGCGTGCGCATCCACTACGCGGTGGCCGGGGAAGGGCCCCTAGTGGTCATGGTTCACGGCTTCCCGGACTACTGGTACTCATGGCGCCACCAAATGACCGCCTTGCAGGACCGCTTCACGGTGGCCGCCATCGACCAGCGCGGCTACAACCTAAGCGGGCAGCCGAAGGGGGTTGAGAGCTACGCCATGCCGCTGCTGGTCGCCGACGTGGCGGCGGTCATCGCCGCTGAAGGCGCGCAGAAGGCCATCGTGGTCGGCCACGACTGGGGCGGCGCCGTGGCTTGGAACATCGCCATGGCCCGCCCGGAACTGGTGGACCTGCTGGTCATCCTCAACCTGCCGCATCCCAACGGGCTGGCCCGTGAGCTGATGAACAATCCGGCCCAGCAGGCCAACAGCCAATACGCCCGTGACTTCCAACAACCCGGTGCCCACAAGGCGCTCACCGCCGCAGGCTTGGCCGGGTGGGTGTCCGATGAGGAGGCCCGCGCCCTCTACGTCAAGGCCTTTGAGCGCTCCGACTTCGAAGGCATGCTCAACTACTACAAGGCCAACTACCCGCGCGCGGACGCCAGCGACGCCGGCTTAACGCCTCCGTCACCCCCAAAGGTGCAAATGCCGGTGCTGATGTTCCACGGGCTTGAGGACACCGCGCTGCTGCCGGCGGCATTGAACGGCACTTGGAACTGGCTGGAGCGCGACCTGACCTTGGTGACCGTCCCCGGCGCCGGCCACTTCGT
>CAZRBP010000179.1:1257-3614 GCA_964598305.1 uncultured Pseudomonadales bacterium
TGGATCTTGACCGCCAGCACGTCGCAGGGCACGCCGTGCAGCACGGCGTTGGCCGTCGATCCAAGCAGCAACCCCAACCCATGCTTGCCATGGGTGCCAATGACGATCAGGTCCGCCTCGGCCTCAGCCGCCAAGGTGCGTATCTCGTGGGCTGGGGAGCCAAGACGCACCAAGGCGTCGTCCGCGCCAATGCCGTACTCGGCGGATAGCTCGCGAAGTTGATCCCGCGCTTGGCGCAGGGCCTCCTCTTCAAACGACACCGCGTCGCTGGCCATGGGCGCCATGTCAAGGCCGCCGTAGGCCTGGGTCAGGGGCTTGACCACCGTGACGCTCCGCAGTCGGGCGTCCTGCTGGTCCGCCACGGAGCGGGCCGTGGCCAATACCTCGTCCGCCTCTTCCGTTAAGTCAACTGCCACCAGAACTTGCTTGTAGGCCATGATGAAAATCCGAATTGAGTGCTGATTCGAGCATACACTCGGGCGACAAGCCCCTTCAACACTCACTCAGGCCGCGGCTCTGCCGGAGCGGGCGCGCGCAAAGCGGTCGGTGAGCACCAGCAGGCTGGGCAGCAGGGTGAGGTTGGCCAGGAAGGCCAGCGCCATGGCCAAGGCAACCAGTAGGCCGAACAGGATGGTGGGCACGAAGTTCGAGAAGCAGAGCACCGAGAAGCCCACCATGATGGTCACCCCGGTCAGAAAAAGGGCCCGGCCGATGGCGCCGTGGGTGCGGACGATGGCCGTGCCGGCATCCGGCGCCTGGGCCCGTTCCACGCGGTAGCGGTGCAGGTAGTGAATGGCGAAATCGACGCCGATGCCCACGGAGACGGCGGCGATGGCGGTGGTCATCATGTCCAGGGAGATGCCGGCGAAGCCCATGACGGCGAGCACGGCGGCGGCGGCCAGCACGTTGGGCACCAGGCCCAGCAGGGCGAACAGGGGCGAGCGCAACAGCACTAGGAACATGGCGAAGGTGGCCAGCAGCACGTAGCCCAAGGTGTCCACTTGCGAGGCGACCAGCTTTTGCACCATGGCGTTGAACAGCACCACCATGCCGGCCACCGCCACGTTGTCCTCGCCAAAGCCCACTTCCGCGGCGGCGTGGCGCTTGATGTCCGTGACCAGCGCCTCGCGGTCGAAGTAGGGACCGCTTTCGATCACCCGCGCCCAAAGCCGCGCCCGGCCGCTGGCTGGCGCGGCGTAGGGACGAATGATCTCCTCGCGCAGGTCCGGCGGCAGCGCCGCCAGGACGGCGGCGATCTGCACGTTGTTCAGGGGTTCGCCGCCGGTGAACTCCATGGCCAGATCATCCAGCGATGCCAGCGACACCACCTTGCCGACCTCCGGCCGGGCTTCAAGGTAACGATGCACCGCCCTGATCCGGTCAAGCTTGTCCCGGGTGAACCAATAGCGTTCGGGGAAGGGGTCTTGCTCGGCTTCGTCGGCAAAGAGGTCCCCGTCCCCAACGTCATCGAAGAAATCGTCCGCTGATGCCTGCCAAGGCTCGAAATTGAGCACCACGTCAAAAGGCGCGGTGCCGCCTAGGTGCTGGTCGATGTAGACCATGCCCTGGTTGATGTCGGTATCGTCCTTGAAGTAGTCGATGAAGCGGTTGTCCACGGACAACTGGGCGACCCCTGCGGCGGTCAGGACCAGCGCTGCCACGGCCACGGCCCCCACCGCGCCGGATCGCTGCACGGCCAACCGGCTCAAGCCCCCCACCAAGCCGGCCGAGAGGGGGTGCCCGCCCTCGGGCCGGCCCCTCGGCAACAGCATGAGCACGGCGGGAAACAAGGTGAAGGCGATCAGCAGCGCGAACAGCACGCCGATGCACATCATCAGGCCGAAATCCTCCACCGGCACGATGCGGCTTGCGGTCAACGAGCCGAACGCGGCCATGGTGGTGAGCGCCGTGTACAGGCAAGGGGAGAACTTGCTGGTCATGGTGGCGGCGACGAGTTCCCGAACGCTGCCGGCCCCTTGCGCCTGGGCCAACTCCCGGTAACGCACGATGAGATGGATGTTCAGGGAGATGGTCATGATGGCCAGCAGGGCCACGAAGTTGGAGGAGATGACGGTGGCCGGCTTGTACAGGAAGCCGAGCGCTCCCATGGTGGCGACGATGCTGGCGGCGGCGGCGCCCAAGGGCAGGACCACCCAGCGAAGCTGCCGGAAGGCGGCGTAGAGCACCCCCATCACCAACACCAGAACCAAGCCGCCGAATACCGCCAAGTCGCTTTTGACAAAGGCGATCATGTCCGCAGCGATCATGGGCACCCCGCCGAGATGCAGCGTGGCCCGGTCGGAAAACTCCGCCCGAACCCCGCGCACGGCTTCAATGAGCGCCGCGCGCTGCGCCAA
>CAZRBP010000179.1:3714-6453 GCA_964598305.1 uncultured Pseudomonadales bacterium
AAAACTCCGCCCGAACCCCGCGCACGGCTTCAATGAGCGCCGCGCGCTGCGCCAATTGGCGGCGGCGTTCGGCGGTGTTCTCGCGTTCGAGGACAGGCAAGGGGACGAGCTCCACCCGCAAGGCTGCGGTTCGGCCATCGGCTGATATGAGCAGTTCGCGGAAGAACGGGCTGCCGGACAGCTCCTCGACCGCCAGCGCCCGGTCCGTGTCCGGGGACTGCAACGTGCGGAAGCCTTCGGCGAGTTCGTCGAGCGGCACCGGCGGGCTTTGCAGCAAGGGCGCATCCAGCACGGAAAACACGGAAGTGACGCCTTCGATCGCGCCCAGGCGCTCCTGCAGCTCGGCAAGCAGGTGTACGTTGGCCGCCGAAAGCAATTGCCCGTCGTGGGGCGTGAACGTGACCAACAGGAAGTCGTCGCCACCGAAGACCGCGGAGAGCTCCCGATAGAGGACCAGATCCGGATCGTCCTGCACCACCAAGGTATCGGCCGAAGCGTCGAAGCTGAACCGGGATGCGTACCCCGCCGCCAGCAGCAATGCGCCGGTCAGGCCCACGAGCAGCCAGCCGGGCCGGTTGAGCAGCCGCACGTAGGCTTGTTCGGTGCGCCGGACTAACTGTTGCAGCACGGCATGCCGCTCAGAACCAGTCGCCTGCGCTGCGCTCGGAAACGAATTCGGTCCCCAGAGGTTCGAGGGCAAGGTGCCCTCGCTCCGACCTTCGTTCGAGGCTGCTCCCCGGGGCGAGGGCGCCACGCCCTCGATTGGGCCATTGGAATGCGCTCTCCATCAGGATGCCCGCCCTTCCCGCCAGGCCTCGATCAGTTGGTCGTAAGGCACGGTGCGGCCCGGCGGCTTTTCGTTGTCGAGCCTCGGCTTGGGTGCGCCCGGTTGGGACAGCCATTCCTGCGGATCGACCTCCGGGTTGAGCTTCGGCCCGCAATCGCCCTGGATGCCGATCCGCTCCAAGCGGGCCAGCACCTCATCCTGCTCCCGGGCCAGGGTATCCATCGCCTCTTGCGGCGAGACTGCGCCGCTGACGGCGTTGGCCACGTTGGGCCACCAGAGCTGCGCGAGCTTCGGGTAGTCGGGCACATTGGTGCCGGTTGGCGTCCAAGCGACGCGTGCGGGGCTGCGATAGAACTCCACCAAGCCGCCCAAGCGCGGCGCGGCCTCGGTCATGGCGTCGGAATTGAGGTCCGACTCGCGGATGGGCGTAAGGCCCACCAGCGTCTTCTTCAGTGAGACGGTCTTGGACACCACGAACTGCGCATAGAGCCAAGCCGCCTGCCGCCGCTCCAAGGGCGTGCTCTTCAGCAGCGTCCAGGAGCCGGCGTCCTGATAGCCGAGCTTCATGCCGGATTCCCAATAGGGACCATGCGGCGATGGGGCCATGCGCCACTTGGGCGAGCCGTCCTCGTGCACCACCGGCAGACCGGACTCGATCATGTCGGCGGTGAAGGTGGTGTACCAGAAGATTTGCTGGGCGATGCGCCCCTGGGCGGGCACCGGCCCGGCTTCGGAAAAGGTCATGCCCTGGGCCTCGGGCGGGGCGAAGCGCTTGAGCCACTCCATGTACTTGCGCAGCGCGAACACCGCTGCCGGGCTGTTGGCCGCGCCGCCGCGGCTGACGGAGGCGCCCACCGGCTGGCAGCCTTGCACCCGAATGCCCCACTCATCCACGGGCTTGCCGTTGGGAATGCCCGCATCCCCCGCCCCAGCCATGGACAGCCAAGCGTCGGTGAACCGCCAACCGAGGGAGGGATCCTTCTTGCCGTAGTCCATGTGCCCGTACACGGGCTCGCCATCCATGGTCTTGACCGTCTCGGAAAAGAACTCCGCGATGTCCTCATAGGCGGACCAATTCACCGGCACGCCGAGTTCATAGCCGTAGGCCTCCTGAAAACGGGTGCGCAGGTCCTCGCGCTGGAACCAGTCGTAGCGAAACCAATACAGGTTGGCAAACTGTTGGTCCGGCAGTTGGTAGAGCTTGCCGTCCGGGCCGGTGGTGAAGCCTTTGCCGATGAAGTCGTCCACGTCCAGGGTGGGCAGGGTCACCGCCGCGCCCTCATCCGCCATGAAATCCGACAGCGGCACCACATAGCCGTAGCGAGAGTGGGTGCCGATCAGATCGGAGTCGTTGACGTAGGCGTCATAGACGTTCTGCCCGGACTGCATCTGGGTCTGCAGCTTTTCGATGACGTCGCCTTCCTGGATCAGATCGTGGGTGACCTTAAGCCCGGTGATCTCGGCGAAGGCCTGGGCAAGCACCTCGGATTCGTAGGCGTGGGTGGTGAGCGCCTCGGACACCACGCTGATCTCAAGGTGCCGATAAGGCGCCGCGGCTTCGGTGAACCAAGCCAGTTCCGCCAGTTGCTCCTCACGGCTCAGGGTGGAGGGCTGAAACTCCTGGTCCACCCAGCGGGCGGCGTTGGCCGCGTAGTCCACAGCCTGGTCGGCAGGCGGTTGGTCGCCTCCGCAAGCGCCGAGCGCAAGCAGGGCGGGAATGGCGGCCCATGGCTTCATGTTGGATTCCTGATGCTGGCAAGTGGAAAAGTGTGGCGGGCAAGTATAGAGAGAATGCGCTGGCGGTGGCCACCAATGAAGGCCCCATTCGCAGGACCGCCATGCGGCCGCGACACCCCCGCTCACGGCGGTTACAATCTTCCTCCGGAACTGTGACTTCGGGGAGGCGTCATGGAAGGCATCGTAAGGCACCCGCTGGCCATGGATGGCAAGGA
>CAZRBP010000180.1:0-6381 GCA_964598305.1 uncultured Pseudomonadales bacterium
CGATCAGCGCCGTCAGCCGGAAGTGGCCCTTCATGTTGACCGCCATGACCTTGTCGTAGAGCGCTTCGCTGACATCGGTGATGTGGTCGTAGAGCGGCGACATGCCGGCGTTGTTCACCAACACGTCCACGTGGCCAAACTCCTCATAGGCAACCGACGCCAAGCGCTCCATGTCCTCCCAGTTGCCGGTGTGCGCACCGACCGCCAGCGCCCGCTGGCCGGTGCTCGATTCGACCTCCGCCGCCAGCGCCTCGCAATTGCCGGCTTTGCGGCTGGAGATGACGACATCCGCCCCGGCCTTGGCGAAGGCCAGCACCATCTCCCGCCCGAGCCCGCGGCTGCCGCCGGTGACCAGGGCCACCTTGCCGGTCAGGTCAAAAACGCTCGCTATCGCGTGCTCATCCACAGCCGTTCTCCTTGAATCGATTTAAGCCCTAGTAGAACAGATCGCCGCCGGCGGCGCGCTCGGTCATGGAGTAGCAGACCCGCGCATCGCCGTTCACCAGCGGCACCAAGTACTTCCGCTTCTGCGCCTCGGTGGCGTAGCGGGCGATGGTGAGCATGGTCGCATCGTCGGAGCCTTGGGTGTTCACGGCGAGGTCGCCCAGCGGGCTACCGCCCAGCTCGTACTGCACGATGGCCATCGCCGGGGGCCCCAATCCCAAGCCGCCCCACTCCTCGGGCATGTGCGGACACCAGAGCCCATCGGCCTTCGCCTGGGCGTGCAGCTCCTTGAGGATGTCCTTCAGGGGGCGGGTGCGCAGCTGCGCTTCCGCCGGCACGCAATGGTCCTCCACGAACTTGCGGTAGCGCAGGCCCAGTTGCTTGTGCTCTTTGGGAATCTCGAAGTCGATCACGGCCACCCTCCCGGTTGCCTCTTTCGGGCGATTGTAGTGTACTTGGCTAAACAGGTTAACTGATTGAGGGGCGCGATGGGCAACACTTACTTGGGCTATGAAGGCAAGCACGTATTGGTGATTGGCGCTGCCACCGGCATGGGCGCAGCCGCCGCCAAGCAGGCCAGGGCGCAGGGGGCGCGGGTCACGGCAATGGACGTGGCCGAAATCGACTACGCCGTGGACGCCACCATCAAGGTGGACTTGCGCAGCCAGCCGAGCGTCGATACAGCCATAGCTCAGCTGCAGGGCGACGTGGACGTGGCGTTCGCCTGCGCCGGCGTCGCCGACGGCACGCCCGACATCGTGCTCATCAACTTCACCGCGCAGCGCTATCTGGTCGAGACGCTGATCGAAAGCGGCCGCCTCGGCCGAGGCGGCTCCGTGGTCATGATCTCCTCCGTGGCCGGCCTGCCTTGGCCGCAGAACCTGCCGGACGTGACGGCGTTTCTCGATGCGCCGGACTGGCAGACGGCGACGGCTTGGATCGATGCCCACGAGGACAAGGACAACTACAGCTTCAGCAAGATGGCCATGAGCGCCTACGTGGCCCGCCAAGCGTTCCCGCTGCTGCAACGGGGCATTCGCATCAATGCCATTCAGCCCGGCCCGACGGATACCCCCTTGGCACGGGCCAACGCCGACATCTGGCTGGCCTTTGGGCAGGACTACCGCGATGCCGCGGGCGTGGCAACGCTCACCCCGGACGAGATGGCAACCACCCTGCTGTTTCTCGGCAGCAATGCGGCCAGCGGCATCAACGGGGCCAATCTGCTGGTGGACCAGGGTCAGATCGGCGCAGGCGCCACCGATGCGTTCGAGGCGCCCGGCATCAAGATGATGCTCGGCATGGCGTAGTGTGCTGAGCCGTAGGAACCTTCGGCTGAGGATTCGACGGAACTCAGCTTGAATGATTCGGCTCGAACAACGGCACGAATACATCGCCATGCTGCTCGAACAGCACCCGCACCCGCATGCCGATCTGTACGTCGTTCACATCGCAGTTGACGATGTTGGCCGGTAGGCGCAGGTGCGCCTGTTCATCGAGCTCGACCACCGCGATCACGTAGGGTTCCTTAAGCTCCGGGCGAAACGACTGGTAGTTGATGGTGAATGAGAACACCGACCCCAAGCCGCTGACCGGCTCGGGCACCAAGTCGGCCGATGCGTGGCCGAGCGCCTCCGGCGGATGCACGAAACGGCCGGTGGCTCGGTCGCGCAGGATCATCAGCCGGCCTTGGGCACCTCCGGTCCAGAACGGCCGGTTGCGTCCGTTGAGCCGCGGAAGAACCCGAGTTGCCGCCAATGCCGTCATGCCGTTCTCCATGCGATGCGCTGCGCACCATCCTAAGTCAGGCTGCCAGCCAATAGAAGCTGCATTGCGCTCCGAACCTAGCCTAGCAGCGTGACCGACCATCCGGAAAAACGGGCCATCGTCTCCGGCATCGGCATCTCGACGATCGGTCGGCGCACCGGCATCCCCGGCCTCGAACTGACCCGGCAATCCAGCACCGAGGCCATAGCCGACGCGGGGCTGACTGCCAAGGACATCGACGGCCTATCGACCATGGGCGAAACGCCCCTCGACCAAGCGGCTCAGGCACTGGGCATCGAACCGGCCTACACCGGCGGCGGATTCGAAACCGGCGGATTGTTGTCGCCGCTGATGTCGGCCTTCATCGCCGTCGCCACCGGGCGGGCGCGCCACGTGCTCGTCTATCGCACGGTGCAGATGATGCCGGGCACCATCCCATTCGCCGAAGACCGGGGCGAGGAAAAGGACGAGGAAGAAGAAACGAATCGGCCCCGGCCCGGCGACAACCCCCTGATGGCCGACTCGCCCACGCTGATCGCCTACCACGCCTACTCCGCCGCGCACTGGCTGGCCATGCACTGCCGACGGCACATGCACCTCTACGGCACCACCAAGGAGCAACTCGGCTGGCTGGCGGTGGAAAGCCGCAGGAAGGCCGCCCTCAACTCGTTAGCCGTGTACCGGACGCCCATGAGCCTGGACGACTACATGAACGCACGGCCCATAGCGGCCCCATTCGGCCTCCTTGACTGCGACGTGCCAGTGGATGGGTCCATCGCGCTAGTCGTGTCGCACGCCGACTACGCCAAGGACTGCCCGAGCCGGGCTGTGCACATCGAGGCCATTGGCGGCAGCCCTGGCAAGGGTGGATGGTACGCGCGCCCAGACTATCCGAAGATGTGCTCGGTGGATGCGGCGGCCGAGCTCTGGAGCCGCACGGACCTGCGGCCAAAGGACATCGACACCGCCCAGCTCTACGACGGCTTCACCTTCATCACGCTGGCTTGGCTGGAAGCGCTGGGGATTTGCGCCGACGGCGAGTCCGGCCCGTTCATCGAGGGCGGCGAGCGCATTTCCCTGACCGGCGAACTGCCGCTCAACACCTACGGTGGCCAGCTTTCCGCCGGGCGCATGCACGGCTACTGGGTGGTGCATGAGGCTTGCGCGCAACTGCGTGGCGATGCCGGGGAGCGGCAGATCCCCAAGCAACCGGAAGTTGCGGTCGCCGCCTCGGGCGGTGGCCCATTCGCGGGCGCCATCCTATTGCGGCGCGGCTAGCCGCAGGCCGTTGCGGCGCCTACTCCCCGACCATCAAAACGGCCCCGCCAAACGGCCCGACGGCGTTGGCCCACACCGCCACGTTGGCGTCCGGCACCTGCCGGGGGCCGCACTGGCCGCGAAGTTGGCGCACCGACTCGATGCAGAAGTTGGTGCCGTGACGGCGCCCCACGTTGCAGGCCCCGCCATCCGTGTTCAACGGCAGGCTGCCGCCAAGCCGGGTGTTGCCGGCTTCGACGAAGGGACCGGATTCCCCTGGCCCGCAGAAGCCGAGCCCTTCCAGCCACTGAAAGGTGATGATGGAGAAGCCGTCGTAGAGCTGGGCGCAGTCCACGTCCGCCGGGGTGAGGTCGGTGCGTTCCCACAGGTGCTTGCCGGTGTGAAACGGCGCGCTTTTGACCATGTCCTCGATTTCGAACGCCATGTAGCCGGTGCCTGCCGCCGCCGCCGACTCGACGAAAACCGGTTTCTGCCGCAGGTCCCTGGCCCGCTCCTCAGTAGTGTAGATCACCGCCGAGCCGGAATCGACCGGCAGGTCGCAATCCAGGATGCGCAACGGCGTGCTGAGGTAGGGCATGGCCAGGAAGGCATCGACCGTGAGCGGGTCGCGGAAGATCGCATCGTCGTTGAGCGAGGCGTGATAGCGCTGGGTTACGGCATGCTGCGCAAACTGCTCCTCGGTGGTTCCGTACACCGCCATGTGCCGCTGCATGGGCATGGCGGCAATGGCCTGCAACGGCAGCAGTTGCCCAAACGGCCGCCGGAACTGCTCTTCCCCGGTGGCGGGCGTGGCGTCCGCACCGGCTTGCAGCTCCGCCCCGCTCAGGCGCTGGTTGATCACCCGCACGGTGACGCAGGTATGACAAAAACCCGCGCGAATGGCGGCGATGGCCTGCAGCGCCGGGCCGATGTAGGCTGGCCCCACGCCATCGACGTGCCAGTTAACCGGTACGTAGCCCATCATTTGGGCCAAGTCCAGCGCACCCACCTCGTCGAGCCCCGGCGGCGCCGGACCGGCGGGATTCCAGAGCACGGCTATGCCATCGACGTCCGCGCCCTCGACACCGGCATCGGCCATGGCCGCCCGGCAGGCCTGAATCGCCAGTTGCCGGGATGTCAGGCCGGTCTTGCGCCCGGTGGTCGAATAACCGACCCCTACCGCCGCCACACGGGGAGTTTCAGGCATCTTCCTGAGCGCCTGCCGGCTTGAAACAAGGCAGGGTGAGGCCTTCGCCCACCTGGCGGAACGTCACCTCGAGCGGCATGCCGACTTCGATGGCGTCATGCGGGCACTCGACCAGGTTGGTCAGCATCTTCAGGCCCGCCTGTTCCGGCAACTCCACGGTGGCGAGCACATAGGGCACCTTGTCCACCCAGAATGGATGCCAAGGCTTCATCGTGATGGTGTAGCTGTACAGCGTGGCACGCCCCGAAACCTCTTCCGGAGCCAGATCCTCGGACAGGCACCGCTCACAGACAGGCCGCGGATAGTGGATGAAATGGCCGCAATTCCGGCAACGCAGGATCATCAGCTTGTGCGCCCGCACACCTTCCCAGAAGAACGCCGTCAGCGCGTCCGGGACGGGTATGGGCGGTTTGACCAAGGTGTCAATGGGTTGCGTGACTCCTGCAATCCGCGAATCGATCTATCCTGGCCGATTAAAGAGCAAAGCAAGGCCACAGTCAAAAGAGATAACTTAGTTACATGATCGTCAGCGTTCGACTGGCGAAAACTGCTAGCATGGGCACCCGGTTTCCGACGGCGAGGTAGTTCGTTGAGCTTTTCGGCCAATCAGGCGCAAACGCTGATTCGAAACCCGGTGACGGCGACGCCTGCCCGCGCAGCCGCGTCCATACGCCGCACCAGCCATATCGACATGATCCCGCGCGGTGCGAACACCCAGTCTGGCCTGTCGCTGGTCGGCGCAGCACGTGACGTGCTGACGCGGCGCGGCGGCGAGGGTGTGGTGCTCGACGAAGCGCAGGTGCGTGCCGAACTCGGCGAAGGCCGCACGCTGGAGGACCTGGCCACGGAGCCCGATGCGGCGTTGAGCGATCTGTTCGGGCGGGTGGTCGGCACCGGCTTTCGCGCCGCCGTGGACCTTGCCGTGCCCGACCAACGGGAAACCCAAACGCCGCTTTACCTGCTGCTGGACGACCTGCCGGTCGCCGCGCTCATCGCCGGCTACGCCGACCTCTACCTGCGCGCACCGGACGAGCCGCCGACACCCTCGGACACGGCCAAGCGCAAGGTGAAAGCCGACATCTGCGCCGGCTGGGCGCGTGACGCCACCATGATGCAGGCCATCGACCGCGAGGGACAGATTCCCATACCGGTCGGCCCGGCCGCACCCGCCATCGAGTTGTCCGGCGACCCGCTGTCATGGCATCCCATCGCCGAGTTGCCGGTCGGCGCCATGCGACGCAGGCGGCGGGTGGATGTCAGCCAGCCGGAGCACCTGGCCATCGATGCCATGTTCCGTGACACCCATGTGGGACCTGACGGCACGGAGACCGTGCTCCACGAATATGCGCTGAGCGCCCGCGCCGATGCGGAAAGCCTGGAGATTCTCGATTGCCAAGCCGAGGCCCGGGTGCTGCCTTGGGTGGAGTGTCCCGCAGCCGCCGCCAGCGCCGGGCGCCTTGCGGGCCAAAGGCTGCCGGAGCTCAGGGCCTTCGTCCGACAACGGCTGGTCGGCACCAGCACCTGCACGCACCTCAATGACCTGCTGCGCTCGCTGGCCGACGCGGCACCCCTAGCCAGCCGCCTGCAAAAGCACCTCTGACCGCTGCGCGGCGCAGGCTCTTAGGTCCAGGTGATGGATTTCACTTCGGTAAAGTCCTCGAGGCCGTGGCGGCCCCACTCGCGGCCGATGCCGCTTTGCTTGAAGC
>CAZRBP010000181.1:0-6327 GCA_964598305.1 uncultured Pseudomonadales bacterium
GGCGATCTCCGACCAGCGGGCGGCCACCGCATCGGGGTCGTCGCACTGCACTTCCGCGGCGGCGATGCCGGTGACGCGCTCCAGGCGCCGATGGGCGTGCCAGTTTGGCCCGGCTGGCTCCCAGGGGCCGTCGGGGTCGTGGGCGCGTTCGCCGCGTTGCTCGTCGATCTCGAAGAACGAGCCGCCGGTGTCCTTGGGATGCAACTGCATGTTGCTGAACTCGCCGCTGTCGAATTGATTGACGATGCGCACCCCAAGCGCCTCCACCCGGGCCCGGCGGGGCGCGTGGTCGTCGCATTGGGTGATGACCATGTAGCCGCCGTCACCGCCACGGCGAGTCAGGTACCGGCCGCCGGCGGTGTTTTCCTGAATCGGGGCCACCACCTCAAGCAACTGGTTGCCGATGGGCATGAGGGCGTTCTCCAGGCCGAAGTGGCCGACGCCTGGGTCGCGGTAGCCCACTTCAATGCCCAGCACGTCGGCGAAGTCCCGTTCCACCGGCGCCAGCTTCTCAGCCACCAGCGCAATTTGACGCAATCTCAGCCACATCTGCATTCACTCCTTCGGTTGGTTCAAATCGTCCTTCCGAGCGCGGCACCCGCATGAATGGCGCTCAGGATACTGTTGCGGCCCCGCACGTCGCCGATCAGATGGCAGGGCATCCCCGCTTCGGCCAGATCATCGGCAAGTTCCCGGTTCGGCTCGTTGTAGCCGACCATCACCACCAGCCCCGCTTCAAGGCGGCGCGACCGTTCCGTGAACAGCACGCCGACCTCCACGCTGTCGTCATGAATGGCCCGCAGGTAATGGCCGCCGATGAAGTCGAAGTCGCCGGCGTAGAGCCGCTCCCGGGCCGCCCCGGCGGTGACCGGCGGATAGGGCAGCGAGGCGCCGATGCCGTCGAAGCGGGACACCAAGGTGACGGACAGGCCCGCCGCAAGCAGTACGTCGGCCACGGAGATGGCTTCAAAGGAGCCGGTATCGTCATAGACCACCGCTGGGCCGACAAGGCGGGGCGGGGCGCCGACCCCGAAGAAGTCCCAGGACGTGTACACGTGGGGCAGGCCGAAGCCGGGCACCGGCGCGCCGGGGGTCGAAAGCTGAAAGCCGTCGGAGCGCGGCGTGGTGCCGGTGGCCAGCACCACTTCGTCCGGGGCGGTGTTTTCGATCTGCCCCACCTCCACCGGCGAGTTGAGATGGATGCGGGTGCCCAAGGCATCCACCTCGTCGGCCAGCCAGCTGACGATGGCGCCGACATCGGCGCGGTGCGGCGCGCTGGCGGCGATGGCCACCTGCCCGCCCAGCCGTTGGGCGGCTTCGTGCAGTTCAACGTCGTGTCCGCGCAGGGCTGCGGCACGGGCGAACTCCAGCCCCGCCGGACCGCCGCCGACCACGAAAATCCGCTTCGGCTCGGCGGCCTTGTCCTCCGGGTCGATGCTGAGCTGGTCCTCCTTGGCGGCGGTGTGGTTGACGACGCAGCTAATCTGGCCACGGGTCATCAGTTGGCCGACGCAGCCCATATTGGTGCCGATGCAGGGACGAATACGATGCTCCTGGGCATCACGCGCTTTGTTGACCAGATTGGGGTCGGCGATCAGCGCCCGCACCATGGACACCATCTGCGCGGCGCCGCTGGTGACGATGTGCTGGGCGTGGTCGAGGGTCATGATGCGGCCCACCACCATGACCGGGCTGTTCAATCCGGGCGCGATGACCTCGTTGGCGGGCATTTCCACGCCGAGCGGGTCGTCCGCCGGGGCGATCAGCTTGTGAAACCGCCAGTAGGCGCCCATGTGCAGGGAGATGTAGTCCGACTGGGCGTCGATGGCGGCGGCGATGCGGGCGCTGTCGGCGGCGGAGATGCCGCCGGGCACATGGTCTTCGTTGGGCAGCCGCACGCCCACCGCGAACTCGCTGCCCGACACCGCCTCGCGCACCGCGGCGAGGACCTCGTTGAGGAACCGCAGCCGGTTCTCGAAGGAGCCGCCGTAGCCGTCGCTGCGCTTGTTGAGGGCGGGGGAAAGGAACTCGTGCAGCAGGTAGCCGCTGGAGGCGTGGATGTCCACCCCATCGAGGCCGGCGTCCCGGCAGCGGCGGGCGGCGTCCGCGAAGTGCGCCACCACGTCGTCGATCATGGCCTGGGTCATGGCGATGGGCACCACGCCGGCCATCGGGTTGGGGATGGCGCTGGCCGACCAGTGCTCCGGCATTCCGGCCTCGGCCGCATAGCCGGCGCCGGGATGGTAGAGCTGCAGGAACAGCTTCATGCCGGTGGCGCGGATGCGGCTGGCGATCTCGGAAAGGAAGGGCAGGCAGCTGTCGTTCCAGAGCTGCAGGCGGCCGGGCGCCAGCGGATGGACGCTGGTGGCCTCAATGGTGGACATCCCGACGCCGCCCCGGCCCCGGGCCTCGTGGTAGGCGATGAGCGGCTCGCCGCTCAAGCCCGTGCCGTGGGGAGAGCGCACGATGCGGTTGCGGATGCTCACGGGGCCAACCTGAACCGGCTCGAACAGCGCGTCGTAGAGCCCCACGTTCAGTCGCTTTCCGCTTCCGCCAGCCAAGACAGCCGAGCGATCTCCTGGGAACCGATGAAGGTCTCCGGCCGCGTTCGCTCAGCCTTGCGGTACCAGTAGTCCGCGTTGTCCTGGTCGCCCTCCATCATGTGCACGATGGCGTGCGCCCAATACGCCGCCGGGCTGGACAGATTTTGAACAATGCGGTGGGCGGCTTCCCAATCGCCCTGTTCGAGCAGCCGAACGGCGTCTTTGAGCGTATCCATGAGGGAAACTTAGCAAGAAGGGGGTGGGGAATACAATGGGCGGCGTCGGCAATCAAATGTCCTGGAATTCACAATCTCCACTTTCGTCGTGAACATCAAAACCACGGGCTTGTTGCATCAATTTGATGTATTGTTCTTTATCGGTTGATTCCAACTTCTCCGAGGTAGAGGACATGGCGCAAGACGATCTGGCTCATCAGACCGGGGAATCCGCGGCAGTGGCCGTTCACATCGCGGGTGTTGAAGGCATCGAGGTTTCACCGGCGGTTTACGAGGATCGGTCCGCCTTTGTCGAAGCGGCGCGGCGGGGCCTGCCTGGGGCCGTGGTCAAGCAGGCCGTGAATGCACTGGGTCATCGGGAGCTCTTCGTTCGTTTGTTGGACACCACAACGGGCAATCTGAATCGCTTTTTTCGGCGCCGCACGCTTGCGCCGGCACAGTCCGAAGCCTTGCTCGACGTACTGCGTGTCTTTGTTCGTGCTGCGTCCGTCTTTGGTAGCCGCGAGAAGGGAAACGAATGGCTCACCGCGCAGGTTCCCGCGTTGGGAAGCGAGCGGCCGGTTGATCTGTGCGACACCTTCGAGGGACGCGCCTTGGTGCGTGAAGCCCTCCGCAAGATAGAGTACGGTGATTTTCCCTGATGCGCCTCTACCGGATAGGCCGCCTTGAGTATCTGGAGGACTTTCGTGGGCTAGGGGCGAGCTATCGGGACGGTGGGCGTTGGAATCGAGCTGGCAACCCGGCGCTGTACTTCGCCGAAACGGCGAGCGTGGCGATGCTCGAAATGGCCAATTACCTGCCGTCACCGCAGTTGGTTCCTTCGAGCTACCGGTTGGGAGTCTATCAACTGCCAGACGACACGCCGAAGGACCGCTGGCCGGTGTCTGCGCTGCCCTCAGACTGGCGGGACTTTCCCTATCCTAAGTCCACCCAGCAAATGGGGACGGACTGGTTGGACCAGGGGGAAGGCCCTTTGCTCGCTGTGCCGAGCGCCGCCGTTCCTGCCGGCCTTGAGGCCATCGTGGTGGCGAGCCCGATGCGTCTTGAAGCCGGGGCCATCCGACTCATCGGAGTCGAGGCGGACATCTACAACCCTCGGGCGTTTGCCCGTTAACGCCAGTCCTGCCGCCAAGCTTGATACTCGGCCGGCCGCAGGCGGTAGCGCGCGATGTTGCCTTCGTGGAGGCTCATGATCTCGGTTTCCACGACTTCGACGAATCGCGCTTGGTCTGCCGGTGGCACCTGCTCCGCCGCACGTTGCCGCGCCAGTGCGGTCGCCGCCTTTTTGTCCATTCCTGTGCGCACCACGGCGGATACCAGCTCGGCGACGAGCGCCCGGTAACGCAGGCGGAATGGATCGGGCTCGCCGAGTGACTGGCGCACCGCCGAATATCGTGCGCTGGAGCGCTCGTAGGCCCAAACGAACACATCGCGCAGCAACTCGACGCGATTCAGCTCGTAGATGGCCGACACGCCGTCGATGTAGGCACGCTCCGGCATGTCCACGAAGGACAGGGGGCAGAGATTGGCTTGGATCAGCGGGATGTTTGCCGCGAAGCGGGAGACTCGCTTGTTGACGTCCTCGAATCCCTGCAGGTAGGCGAAGTGCACGAGGGCGAAGAAAGCCTGCTCGAAAGGGTCCGTGATCGCAGCCGCGGTATCCAGGACTTGATCGAAGCATTCCTCGATGAGCTGCGGCACTTCCAGTGGATGGTAAACCGTGCCTTCGATGCCTACCGGAATGCGCCGCAAGCGACCGATGGCTTGGGGGTCGGCCAGCAGGTTGTCCGCGAGCAGGGCGTGCAGATTCAGGATGGTGTACCGGTTGAAGCCGATCTCGTCGGCTTGGTCAACGAGCAGTTCGATGGCTGCCTTGTGGTTCAGGATCATCTGCGCTTCCCGCGCGTCCTTGCCCTCGGCGGCTTCGCCCAGCTCCAGCAGACGCTCGGTTTCCAACAGGGAGTAGGTATTGCCTTCCAGACGGCTGGAGTTCCAGGACAAATCGATCAGCAGGCGGCTGTAGATCGCCCGGGCGTAGGTGCCCGCTGGGTGCTCGCCGTCGGCCGGACGGCCTATTTCGAGTAGATGTTGGCGCGTTTCCGCAGGCAAGTAGTAGGTGACGTTGGGCTGGTAGTCGTCGAGGAAGGCGCGTTGGTAGCCCACCGGCTGGCGATTCTGGATCGGCGCGCGAATCGCCTGCTTGATCGCCTGCGCCTCGGGCGAGATCGGCACATAGTCCTCGACATGTACCTCGGCGATCTTGTCATGCGCGACCAGGCTACTTTCGACGGTTAGGGTTTCGGGGGGCACGCGATAGCGACGGCCCTTGCGCTGCCCTTCGGCAATGAGCCGCTTCTGTTCCACCAGTAGGGCGAGGCGGCGCTGTAGCATCCGCGGCGGCAACACATAGGGCAGTCCCTCGCGGATGGCACTAGCCCGCACGCTTTCCCGATGGCTCGCCACGACGGTGAGTATGGCGTCAAGCTCTTGTTCGGGGATCCGCTTCGGCATGCGGCGGATTATATGTCGCTAAAACTCTTATGCGACAAATAAAGTCCCCATTCGGTGAAAGAAGCAGGTTTTATGTCGTATAAGTCGCCTTTTCCGTCGCAAACGCGCCTGTCATAGGGCTCTTTTAGTGGCCTCGGGCGTCTCAAGCAGGATCAAGCCGGACATTTACAACCCGAGGGCGTTTTTGCATTGGTCCTGCTTCTTGAATTTTGGGTTGGGTGAAACCGCGTAGGCCACGCCGTGATCTTGTGGCTAGGTCAATACACAAATTGGAGCTTGCAGTCGTCGAATCGGTCATCCATTGCTACCTGCATCCGCTTTATTCGACTTGGGTAGATTCGACCGTCCGAAATTTTCACACTAGACAAGGCAGAAAACAGCATCAGTTCCGCCAACACGCCGGGTAGTTCGATGTCCGTCCAGCCAATGTTGTCGCTCTGGAAGCCCGATACGCCAGCAGCCCCGGTTCTGGCTTTGAATTCGCGAATGCGGTCCCCCACGTCTTCACTCACGATGGAACAGCCGCCAAAATGTACATGGCATTTTTCACACCCGTCGCCGTCTTTCACCAAAATGGACGCTAGGCCCTCCAATGAAACGCCATTCTCATCCTCTTCGTTTAGGTAAATCGTGCCTGGACTGCCGTGGGTGGTGATGTACAGAATTGAGCCGTACGTGCATCTCGACCATTCGTTGCGAAGGTAGTACTTCAGCTCCGCTTTGGTGGCAACGTCTCGGTGCCTATAAGGCCATTGGTCGTTGACCTCAAGCAGGCGGAGCATGGGTTCCACAGACCAGTCATGGGATCGCCAATCCTGCTCGTCAGCCCTCCAGACGCCTTCCAGACAATAGATGACGGGCCTTTTGTCTCGAAGGATGTCCCCTGTCTGCTCATTGCTGGCAGGCTTGACCACAACGGATTCTCCTAATCTTGTTGGTGCGTTGACGCAACGACACTTGGTAGCTAGGGGGAGACTCGAACTCCCGACCTCAGGATTATGAATCCTGCGCTCTAACCAGCTGAGCTACCTAGCCAC
>CAZRBP010000182.1:0-6313 GCA_964598305.1 uncultured Pseudomonadales bacterium
AAGTTCGAGGGTGTCGAGGGGAGCCTTAACTGTGCCGGATGCCCGCACCGCGCACACACTCTCGCAATCAGCAAACGAGTAACCTGTTCCACACTCCCATTCGTCTAAGTTTCGTTAGAATGCCGCTCCCTAGTTCAGCGCCGCGTGAGGAGCTTCATGGCCGACTACAGCGTTTTCACTTCCGAGTCCGTCTCCGAGGGCCATCCGGACAAGGTGGCCGACCAGATTTCCGATGCCGTCGTCGACGCCATGATTGCCCAGGATCCCGACTCCAGGGTGGCCTGCGAGACGCTCATCAAGACCGATTTGGTGGTCTTGGCCGGGGAGTTTCGCTCCACCGCCGAGGTGGACGTGGAGGCGCTGGTGCGCGAAGTCATCGCCGACATCGGCTATTCGGACTTCGACAGCGGCTTCAACTTGGATGAGTGCCGCATCGTCAACGAACTCGGCCAGCAGTCGCCGGACATCGCCATGGGCGTCGATGCCAGCGCCGAGAAGGAGCAGGGCGCGGGCGACCAAGGCCTGATGTTCGGCTTCGCCAACAACGACACCGACGTGCTCATGCCGGCCCCGATCACCTATGCCCACCGCCTGGTGCGCCAGCAAGCCAAAGTGCGCCGCAACGGCCTCGACTTCCTGCGCCCGGACGCCAAGAGCCAACTCAGCTTCCGCTACGGCAGCGACGGCAAGCCCTTGGGCCTCGAGGCCGTGGTGCTGTCCACCCAACATGCCCCGGACGTCACCCAGGCGCGTTTGCATGAAGCGGTGATGGAGGAGATCATCAAGCCGGTGCTGCCGGCCAACTGGCTGTCCAGCGACACCCGCTACCACATCAACCCGACCGGCAGCTTTGTCATCGGCGGCCCGGTCGGCGACTGCGGACTGACCGGGCGCAAGATCATCGTCGATACCTACGGCGGCATGGCCCGTCACGGCGGCGGCGCCTTTTCCGGCAAGGACCCGTCCAAGGTGGACCGCTCGGCGGCCTACGCGGCCCGTTACGTGGCCAAGAACATCGTCGCCGCCGGGCTGGCGGAGCGCTGCGAAATCCAGGTCAGCTACGCCATCGGCGTGGCCGAGCCCACGTCCATCAGCATCGACACCTTCGGCACCGGGCGGCTCGCCGACGACCGCATCGAGGAGTTAGTGAAGGCTCACTTCGATTTGCGCCCCCGCGGCCTGATCGAAATGCTGGACCTGAAGCGGCCCATTTACCGCGACACCGCCGCCTACGGCCACTTCGGGCGCTCCGAGGACGCCTTCACCTGGGAGCGCACCGATCAGGCGGAGGCCTTGGCCGAGCATCTCTAGCTGCCCTTCCCGCGGCCTGGCGGACCCGAACGTGCGCAGCGAACCATCGCCGCCGCGGGTCCATCTGGCTAGGCCCACTCAGCCCAACGCCGTATTGAGCGTCGCGGCGTCCCATCATCTGGTGCGGGTGCGGCGGCTGCGGCGAGACGACCCCGTCGAGGTCTTCGACGGCGAGGGCCGGGTGTGGTCCGCCGTGGTTGACGACGCCAGCGCCCAGGCGTGCGCGCTCAAGATTGGCCCGCTGCTCAGCGAAACGGCGCCACCGGCGGCGCCCATCGAGCTGGCGGTGGCCGTCATCAAGGGCGATGCGATGGACCGCATGCTGCGGGCGGCGACCGAACTCGGCGTGGACGCCATCCGGCCGCTGCTGAGCGGGCGCAGCCAAGTGGGCCCGGAGCGCGCTGACAGCCGCCAGGAGCACTGGCGGCGCGTTCTCATCAGTGCCGCCGAGCAGTGCCGCCGCGCCCGCCTGCCGCGCTTGCATCCCGCGCAGGGGTTCGAGGCGTTCCTCGATCAATCCGAGCCCGCCGATTGCCTGCTGCTGCGCCCCGGCGCCCCGGCCCTGCCCATGCGTTTGCCGCACCGGGCCACCACCCTTTTGATCGGCCCCGAGGGCGGTTGGACCGACGCCGAAATCAAGCGCACCGAACAGCTCGGCATCCGCGCCTTCGGGCTGGGCGAGTTGATCCTGCGGGCCGAAACAGCACCCGTGGCCGCCTTGGCCGCGCTACGCCACGCCTGGGGCTGGCGCTGAGCCCATGGAGGCATGGGCCGTATAATGCGGTTTCACTGCCAACCCCGTTGAAGCGCCTCCATTCGAGACAACCCATGACCCGAATCGCCTTTCTGATGGACCCCTTGGACAGCCTCTCGCTCAAGAAGGACTCCACCTTGTCCATGATTCGCGCCGCCCAGCGCCGGGGCTGGGAGGTCGCCTTCCTTGAGCAGAAGGACCTGCTGCTGCAGGACGGCGAGATCCGGCTGTTCGCCAGCCCCTTGCGCTTGAACGAGCCGTTCGCCAGCAGTCTGGACCCGGCGGATGCGGCGGCGCTGACGGCGGATGGAACGGGTTGGCACAGCCTCGGGGAGGCCCAGCTTGAGCGGGCCGGCGCCTTTGACGTGATCATGATGCGCAAGGATCCCCCCTTCGACATGGAGTACGTGTACAGCACCTACCTGCTCGAACGGGCCGAAATGGACGGCGCCCTGGTGGTCAACCGGCCCCAGGCGCTGCGCGACTGCAACGAGAAGTTCTTCGCCACCCACTTCCCCGAATGCTGCCCGCCGTTGATCGTCAGCCGCCGCTATGACGCGCTGCGCGGCTTCCATCGCCAGCACGGCAACGTGGTGTTCAAGCGCCTCGACGGCATGGGCGGCATGTCCGTGTTCCGGGTCATGGCGGGGGACCCCAACCTCGGCGTCATCCTCGAGACCCTGACCGACGGCGGCCGCGAGCAGATCATGGGCCAGACCTTTCTGCCCGAGATCGCCGACGGGGACAAGCGCATCCTCATGATCGACGGTGAGCCGCTGCCCTACGCGCTGGCCCGCATTCCCATGGAGGGGGAGTCCCGGGGCAACCTCGCTGCCGGCGGCGCGGGCGTCGGCCGCGAACTGACCGAGCGGGACCGCTGGATCGCCGCCCAGCTCGGCCCCTCGCTGCGCGAGCGCGGCCTGTTCTTCGTGGGCATCGACGTGATCGGCGACTACCTCACCGAGGTCAACGTGACTTGCCCCACCTGCATCCGCGAGCTCGATGCCCAGTTCGGCCTGGACATCGCCGGAAGCCTGCTCGATGCCGTCGCTCGCCGCCTCCCCTAGGGCGCCGCTCGCCGTCCCCGCCGCCGCGGAGCGGTTCGGATTCGCGCTGTTTCTCGCCCTCTGCCTGCATGCGATCCTGATCCTGGGCCTGACGTTCACGCCGCCCGAGCGCACCGCCCCAAGCCGGCCGCTGGAAGTGGTTCTCGTCGGGTCGGCCGGGGTGGTCGAATCCGCTCTGCCGCAACCCGCAGCGCCGGCCCATGACGCCGCTGAGAATATCCCGGTCGAACTTCCAGCGGCACCGGCACCCGTGGCGCAAGCGCCGCAGCCCGCCGCGCCAGCGCGGGAGCGCGCCGAACCCGGTGAGCCGCCGAGCCCGGTGGCGGATGCCCTGCCCGAAGCCCAGGCGAAGCAGCGGAACTACGCCGCGCTCAGCGGGGAAATCGCCGCCCTCGGGCTGGCCATTGCCAACGACGCCGCCGCCGGAGCGCCCAGGATCCGACAGCTGTCAAGCCGCACCGAAAAAAACCCGGTGGAAGCCGCCTATTTGGAGATGTGGCGGGCGCGGGTGGAGCGCATCGGCACTGCCAACTACCCCGGCAACGGGGTGGCGGGCGAACTGCGCATGCAGGTGGTCATCCGCGACGACGGCGCCCTGCTCGACGCCCGCATCATCGAGCCGTCCGGCGTGGCCGCCGTGGACGCCGCCGCCCTGCGCATCGTCCGGCTGGCCGCGCCCTTCGCCCAGTTTCCGGTGGAGATGCGCAAAGCCTACGACCAGCTCGAAGTCACCCGCACCTGGCGATTCTCCCGCGACCGGGCACGGGTTGGCGGCTGACCGGCTTAGGGTTTGGGACGGACGCGTCTGCAAATGCGCTTGGCTGCTGTCAAAACCTCGCAGACTTGGCGGGCCAGATAGCCTTCGAATTGGGGATTGCCGAAAGTGCGCCCGAAGCGGTCCGTGTCGAGAAAGGCTCGCATCCGTTGCCTGAACGGCTCGCTTGACGTGATTTGCGGCAGGTCTTTGATGGTGGCGTCAACCCATTCGGCGTAGTCGGCCAAGCCGTAGTCGCCGACCTTCGCGATGACAAGGCTGCCCTCAACTTCGCACCCTTGCTCAATCAGCCAATTCAGGTCCCACAGGTCCTTGAAGCGGGGACGCCCGGCGGCATGGGAGGAGGGCAGTGCAATGAGTTTGTCCGCCATGATCTCCTGTTCGGTCGCCACGGCAATCAGCGTGCCCGGATACCCGTCAGGCAAGTGCTCGTAGTTCCTGCGCAAGCCGTGAACGGCTCGCGTGTGGGCCGGGACCTGGGCGACCTCCACTTTGATCCGTTGGCTTGGCCGGTCGCGGCGGTAAGGGTCTGTGTCCACAACAAGCTGCCAGCGGTTGACGTTAACTGCGCCGCGCTTCGAGTGGAGCATTCGACGCTTGGGCTCCTTCAGCCGGGAGGGCAGACCGTACCGCCGGGTGATGTGCGCTTCAATGCGAGCCTTGAAGCGGCGTAGGTCGTTCAGGTCAAAATCAGGGGTGACCGCGAAGTCGAGGTCTTCGCTGTAGCGGTGCGCCCCGTAACAGAGGCGCAGCGCCGTACCCCCCTGAAAGACGAGATTTCTTAGCAGCCCGGCTTCGGCCATGCAGAAAAGAGTGTCGTAGTGGAGCCATTCCTTTTGGATCACGTCCTCCAGGTGCGCACCGCGGTCTTCGGCCGCGAGGCTGGTGAGATGGGCGAAGTCGCTTGCGCTAGTGCCAGTCGTCATCATGAAGCGCCTCATGGTCCACGAGGTCCAAGTTCCTGCCGACGTGCTTGAGGTCTTGATAGGCCATCCATTTCCTGGCGAAGCGCAAGGGGGCGTCGAAGTGGACGGTTCCTTCGAGAATGGCATTAACTGAGCGGGCGGTGTGGGTGAACTCGATGGTGCCGTAGGGCGTGTCGAACTCCCCGCTGCGCCCGGTGGTCATCAGGGTCAGCCGCATGGGCACTTCGGAGATGACTCCGTGGCGTGAAAGGGCGCTCTCCAAGCTGACATAGCTGTGGTGAGAGCGGCGCAGGGCGCGGGCGATTTGGTCGAGGATGCTACTGTGCCCGATCGGCGACAGCGCGTTGACGTAAATGCCGTAAGCTGCCCTCACGAGAACGCCACTATCGACGAGGCGCCGCAGAGTCGCATCGAAGGACTGTCTTTTGGCGTGCGGCATGAGCACCTCAAGGTCGCGTTTCGTGAACACAGGCGGCGCGGTGCGACAATGGCTGTGCAGCAGTTGGATGGCTTGGAGTTGACGCATGGGCCGAGCCAATAGTTAACGAAAATAGAATAAATTTATCATATTTACGTATTGTGTACAGAACCAGTTCCGCCTCTTCCGCCCGTGCGTGATAGTGCGTTTACTGGCGGCGCTGAAACTGCGAAGATCACCGCTTGAACCCGGAGCGTTCGATGGACCTGAAAAACCACTTCCTCATCGCCATGCCCAACCAGAGCGGCAGTTACTTCGGCAACACCATCACCTATCTGTGCGAGCACAACGAAGAGGGTGCGATGGGGCTGATGATCAACCGGCCCATGGACCTTTCGGTGAGCGAATTGATGGAGCAAACCGGGTTCAGCGGTTCATCCGCGTTGGCGGACGCGCCGGTGCTTGAGGGCGGGCCGGTGTCGCCGGAGCAGGGCTTCGTCATGCACTCCGACGACGGCGGCTTCGGCGCGTCGAAAGACCTCGGCCAGGGCTTGCGGCTGACCACCAGCCGGGAAGTGCTGGAGGCCATCGCCAACGATCGGGGGCCGTACCACTATCTCATCGCCTTAGGCTACGCCGGCTGGGGGCCGCAGCAACTCGAACGGGAGCTGGCCGACAGCGCTTGGCTCACCTGTCCGGCCAACCAGGAGATTCTCTTTGACGTGCCCTTTGAAGACCGCATCGACGCGGCCGCCCGGCTGCTCGGCTTCGACTTCCGCCTGATGTCCGGCCAAATGGGCGATGCCTGAAACGGTGCTGGCCATCGACTTCGGCCTCAAGCACTTCGGCCTCGCCGTCGGCCAAACCGTCTCCCGCACCGCCACCCCCCTAAGCGCCATTACCGCCAGCGACGGCATCCCGGACTGGCGCCTGCTCGACGCCGCCATCGGCGAATGGCGGCCACACCGCCTGCTGGTGGGCCTGCCGCTGAACATGGACGGCACCAACAGCGAGATGGCCGAACGGGCGCGGCGCTTCGCCGCCGCCTTGGGCAACCGCCAT
>CAZRBP010000183.1:0-6277 GCA_964598305.1 uncultured Pseudomonadales bacterium
TGCCGTGCGGGTCGCCACCGTCATGCCGCGAGCGGGGCTGATTTCGCCTTGGTCGAGCAAGGCGACGGACATCTTTCACATTTGCGGGCTCGACAAGGTGGTTCGGGTGGAGCGGGGTGTGCGCTGGTTTGCCGACCCCGGGCTCGATGAGTCCCTGGTTGGGCGGCTGTACGACCGAATGACCGAGGCGCCGGTCGATGAAGCGGCGTTCGGGCGGCTGTTTGAGACCCAGCCGCCGCGGCCCTTGGTGCGCATTGCGGTGCGCAGCGGCGGGCTGGCGGCGCTTGAAGCGGCCAACCGGGACCTCGGGCTGGCCTTGGCGCCAGCCGAAATCCGCTACTTGGCGGATGCCTTCGCCGAACTCGGGCGCGACCCCACGGACGTGGAACTGATGATGTTCGCCCAGGCGAACTCAGAGCACTGCCGCCACAAGATCTTCAACGCGAGTTGGACCATCGACGGCCAGCCCATGGATCAGTCGCTGTTCGACATGATCCGCAACACGCATCGGGCGACCAACGGCTTCGGCATCTTGAGCGCCTACGCCGACAACGCCGCGGTCATCGCCGGTCCGCCCAACCGGCGCCTGATGGCCGATCCCCGCTCCCGTCTCTACCGCTACGTCGATGAGGAAGCGCCGGTGCTGATGAAGGTTGAGACGCACAACCATCCCACCGGCATCGCACCCTATCCGGGCGCGGCCACCGGCAGCGGCGGTGAGATCCGGGATGAAGGCGCGGTGGGCCGGGGTTCCAAGCCGAAGGCGGGATTGGCCGGGTTCACCACCTCGCACCTCAACATCCCCGGCTGCCCGGAGCCTTGGGAAATCGGCACCGGCAAGCCCGAGACCATGGCCACGGCGCTCGACATCATGCTGGAGGGGCCGATTGGCGCTGCGGCCTTCAACAACGAGTATGGCCGCCCGGGGCTATGCGGCTACTTCCGCACCTTTGAGCAGCCCGACGCCAATGACCGCCAAGTGGTGCGCGGCTACCACAAACCGGTGATGATCGCGGGGGGGCTTGGAACGGTCCGGCCGGGCCATGTCGAGGCCGAGGGCTTCGCGCCAGGCACCCAACTCGTGGTGCTCGGCGGGCCGGCCATGCTCATCGGCTTGGGTGGCGGCGCCGCTTCAAGCATGGCGTCGGGGGCCAGCTCGTCGGAGCTGGATTTCGCGTCGGTGCAGCGCGACAACGCGGAGATGCAGCGCCGTTGCCAGGAGGTCATCGACGCCTGCACGGCCTTGGGCGACGAGAATCCGATTTTGCTGATCCATGATGTGGGTGCCGGTGGGCTGTCGAACGCCTTGCCGGAACTGGTCAACGATGCCGGCACCGGCGGGTGCTTTGAACTGCGCAAGGTGCCCAATGCCGACCCCGGCATGTCGCCGGCGGAGATTTGGTGCAATGAGGCCCAGGAGCGCTACGTGTTGGGCGTCGCCAAGGCGCGCCTGGACGAGTTCGCGGCGCTTTGCGAGCGTGAGCGGTGTCCTTGGGCGGCGATAGGTGAGGCGACGGGCGAACAGACGCTCTTGGTGCGCGATGAATCCTTCGACAACAGCCCGGTGGACATGCCGCTGTCGGTGCTGTTCGGCAGTCCGCCTGCCATGCACCGCTCGATCCAACGATCAGCCCCCGAACCCAAGCCATTGGACCTGTCCGATGTGCAATTGGAGGACGCCATTCATCGGGTGCTCGGCTTCCCGGCAGTGGCCAGCAAGCAATACCTGATCACCATCGGCGACCGCAGCATCACTGGCCTCGTGGCCCGCGAGCAGATGGTTGGACCGTGGCAGGTGCCGGTGAGCGATGTGGCGGTGACCTTGGCGGGTTACGGCACTTACCGCGGAGAGGCGATGGCGATGGGTGAACGCTCGCCCGTTGCCTTGATCGATCCAGCGGCCTCGGCCCGTCTGGCCGTAGCGGAGGCGTTGACCAATCTCTTCGCAGCCGATGTCGAGGCACTCGAACGGGTGGTGCTGTCCGCCAACTGGATGGCGGCGGCGGGCCGGGACGCGGAGGAGCGGGCACTGTTCGATGCGGTGCGGTCGGTGGGCCTCGATCTCTGCCCAGAGCTGGGCATCGCCATTCCGGTCGGCAAGGACAGCCTATCCATGGCCACCCGCTGGCGGGAGCGGGGCGTCGAGCGCAGCGTCGTCTCGCCGATGACGCTGATCGTGTCGGCCTTTGCGCCGGTCGTCGATGCTCGGCGGACGCTGACGCCGGTGCTGCAGCGCGCGCCCTCCAGGCTGCTGTTGGTGGAATTGGGCGGCGGACGGGCGCGTCTCGGCGGCAGCGCATTGGCCCAGTGCTACGGTCAATTGGGGGATGAGTGTCCCGACGTGGCTGATCCGGCGGTGCTGGCGGGCGCTTTGCGGGCCACCGCAGCGCTCAATCGGGCCGGTGCGCTGCTGGCCTACCACGACCGATCCGATGGCGGGCTCTTGGCCACGTTGGCGGAAATGGCGTTCGCCGGGCGCCTCGGTTGGGAGATCGGCATTGCCGACGACAACCTGCTCGCCGCGCTCTTTGCGGAGGAGCCCGGCTGGGTGGTGCAGGTGGCCGATGCGGAGGTGGCCAGGGTTAGCGCCGCGTACGAGGATGCCGGGGCGGAGGTGGTTGACTTGGGTGCCGTGCGGACGGACGAGCGGTTGCGCATTCGCCACCGGGACGCCCTGGTGGTGGATGCGGAGCGGGCCGCTTGGCAAAGCCGCTGGGCCGAGCCGAGCCACCGAATGCAGCGCCTGCGCGACAACCCCCAAGCGGCGGACGAAGAGTACGCCGGCATCCGTGGTGCCGATCCGGGTCTGTCGGCCAAACTGGCTTTTGATCCTAGCGAGCCGCCGCCGGCCTTCGCCATTGGCGGGTCCCGGCCCCGGGTGGCGGTGCTGCGCGAGCAGGGCGTCAACGGCCACCTCGAAATGGCGGCGGCCTTCGACCGGGCCGGATTCACGGCGGTGGATGTCCACATGACGGAGCTGATTTCCGGCACCGTGCCGCTGCTCGACTTCCCGGTGTTGGCCGCCTGCGGCGGCTTTTCCTATGGCGACGTGCTCGGCGGCGGCGGCGGCTGGGCGAAGAGCATTCTCCATCACGGCGCCGTGTGCGACGCCTTTGCCGCCTTCTTTGCCGCCGATCGGCTGGCGCTTGGCGTCTGCAACGGCTGCCAGATGATGGCCCATCTCAAGGCGCTGATTCCGGGCGCTGAATCCTGGCCTCGATTCGTGCGCAATCGCTCCGAGCAGTTCGAAGGGCGCACCGTGCTCGTGCGCATCAACCCAAGCGCCTCGCCGTGGCTGGCTGGCATGGCCGGCAGCGTCGTGCCGGTGCCGGTGGCCCATGGCGAGGGCCGCGCCGAATTCGCGGACCCGAGCGATCTTGGGCAACTGGCCTCAGCCGGCCTGGTCGCGGCGCTGTACGTGGACACACACCATTGCGTGTCCGAAGCCTACCCCGCCAACCCCAATGGTTCCGAGGCCGGCTTGGCCGGCGTCACCGCGGCGGATGGCCGCGTGTTGATTCTGATGCCGCACCCGGAACGCGTGTTCCGCACCGTCCAGAACGCCTGGTCGGACCCGTCTTGGGACGAGGACGGCCCTTGGCTGCGCTTGTTCCGCAATGCCCGGCGAGCGCTGGGCTAGACAGCCCTTGACAACCGCACCCACTATCAGGATAGTGCGCCGCGTGAACAAGCTCCCAACCCAAGAACTGTCCTTGCGCCTGCAAGACCTGCGCTTGCGCCTCCTGCTGCCGGCGTAGCCGGCACATCTCACCCCAAAAAGGGCATCCGCCCGCCTTAACCCAAAGCCCCCATCCACTCAGCAGGAGTCTTGGCCATGAGCGAGTCTGCCGCAGTCAGCGAATCGCAATCATCTCCCTATCAACCGCGCAGCCGTGCCGGCGGCGCGATGCCGTTCCACAAGTATCGCCCGTTTGCGCCCATCGACCTGCCGGAACGGCAGTGGCCGGGCCGCACCCTGGAGCGCGCGCCTCGCTGGTGCAGCGTCGATCTGCGGGACGGCAACCAGGCCCTGATCGATCCGATGAACGTGCAGGAAAAGCTGCGCATGTTCGACCTGCTGCTCGAGGTTGGCTTTGCGGAGATCGAGGTGGGCTTTCCGGCGGCGTCGCAGCCGGACTTCGATTTCATTCGCCGCATCATCGACGAAGGCCGCATTCCCGACGGCGTCGCCATTCAGGTGCTCTGCCAAGCCCGCGAGGAGCTCATCGAGCGCACCGTGGAAGCCTTGGCCGGCGCGCCCAAGGTCATCTTCCATCTGTACAACTCCACTTCGGAGCTGCAGCGGCGGGTGGTGTTCGGGATGGACCGCCAAGGCATCATCGACCTCGCGGTGAAGGGCGTCTCCTTGGTCAAGGCGGGTCTTGCGTCCTTGGATTGCGACATCACCTTCGAGTACTCACCGGAGAGCTTCACAGGCACGGAACTCGATTTTGCCGTGGACATCTGCACCGCCGTGGCGGAGCAGTGGGGCGCGACGGCCGAGACGCCGATGATCGTCAATCTCCCCTCCACCGTGGAGATGGCCACGCCCAATGTCTATGCCGACCAGATCGAGTGGTTCGCCAGCCGCTTCCCGCACCGCGACAAGACGGTGATCAGCCTGCACACCCACAACGACCGCGGCACCGGCATCGCCGCCACCGAGTTGGCGCTGCTCGCGGGTGCGGAGCGGGTGGAGGGCACCCTGTTCGGCAACGGCGAGCGCACCGGCAACTGCGACATCGTCACCATGGCGATGAACCTCTTTAGCCAAGGCGTGGATCCGGAATTGGACTTCCGCAACATGCCGCGCATCCGCAAAACCGTGGAGGCCATCAACAAGCTGCCCGTGCACGAACGCCACCCCTACGCGGGCGACCTGGTGTTCACGGCCTTCTCGGGCTCCCACCAGGACGCCATCAAGAAGGGCATGGCGCAGGTCGATCCGGACCGCTGGGAAGTGCCCTACCTGCCCATCGACCCCGGTGATGTGGGCTCGTCCTACAAGGAAACCGTGCGCGTCAACAGCCAATCGGGCAAGGGCGGCGTTGGCTTCCTGCTCGAGGAGTTCTACGGCATCATCCTGCCCCGGGAGATGCTCATGGAGTTCAGCGGCGTCGTCCAGAAGCTGACCGAGCGCCTCGACCGGGAAGTCAAGGTTGAGGAAATCTACCAAGCGCTGCTTGATGAGTACGCCGTGGAGGGCGGCCCCTACCGGCTGATCGACTTTGACGTGCTCACCGGCCATCGCGCCGAGCAACGGTGCGTCGCCCGCATCGAGGCGTCCGAGCAACTGGTCACCATCGACGGCGAGGGCGGCGGCCCCATCGAAGCCTTCGTGCATGGCCTTGAGGAGACCTTCAACGAGCCTGTCAACATCGTCGAGTACCACGAGCATGCACTGACCACCGGCAGTGACGCCCAAGCCATCTGCCTGCTGGCCATCGAGGATGCCGATGGCGGGCGCTGCTACGGCGTGGGCATCAGCCGCAACACCATCACCGCTTCGTTCAACGGGGTGGTTGCGGCGTTGAACCGCCGTTGGCGCCAATAGCCGGGGTGAGTTCGCCGACGAACTCTTCAGCCAGACATCAAATCCCGCGCTAGTGCTGCGCTTGTTCCGCAAAACATTGTCAAACAGGAAAACAACCTCACATGACCACTATGCTATCGGTAAAGGTAAGGCTTGAGATCATCAAGGAAGCCGAAGACAGCTTTGTTGTCACCTGTCCTCAGATTGGGTGCATTTTTGTGCATGAGGAGACTGAGGAAGCCGCCATCAGGGCTGCTCAGGATGCTGTTGAGGTTTATATTGAGATGTCACTGAAGCACGGCGATCCCATCCCCCCGGAGATCATTCAGCGCCGTGAGGAAGTGCCAAGACCGCGCAGACGCACATCCGCACGAGCTACTCTTGACGTGGCGAATGACATTGCGGTTGCGATCTAAACCCCTGTGCCGAACTACAGCAGGGAGACTTAGCAACACTCTCAAGTTCCTGCTTGACTGCATTGGCTGGTCTGAGGACGACCTGCGCCGTTTGAAGCTCATCAAGTAGCGGCGAGGCGTTTCAGTCAGTCCTGGCTCCCGCCTGGGGTTGGGGGCTCGGCGGGCGGCTCGGCGTCGCCGCCGGGGCGCGTGGGCGCCTGGGCCGGCGACGCGTTCCGGCCGCCGCCGAACAGCGGTGGGCGTGCGCCACGCTCAGCTCGAGCGGCAAACCAACCCCTCACCAAGTCCCCATGCTCGGGGCTCCGCAAGAGGCGAGGGCAGGATGCCC
>CAZRBP010000184.1:0-6211 GCA_964598305.1 uncultured Pseudomonadales bacterium
AGCATGAGGGTCATGGTGTTCTTGACCGATGGGTCCGGCTGGTAGCCGTCGTCGTAGGTCTTCATGCGGATTTCCCGGCCACCCACACCGCCTTGGGCGTTGATGTGGGTGAAATAGGCATTGGCGCCGCGGTAGAGTTCGATGCCAAGGCCTCGGGAGGGGCCGGAAAAGGCGGCGGAGGTGCCCAGGACGAACGCGTCATCGGTCACGCCCCCGGCACCTCGGGAGGCTACGGCCGGCAGCAGCAGCCCGGCGCTCAACGCGCCCTGAACCACCGATCTGCGGGTAATCGTCACCTTAAGCCTTCAAAATCCCGAGTTCGCGCAAGGTGCTGGCCAGCGTCGGCCGCTTTAAGCGCACCGGGTCATCGTTCAGCAGGTAGGTGAACACCCAGCCGAGCCCCAGCATCAAAATGCCGATCAGGAAGCAGTACATCACCGCCCGATCGGGATAGACATCCTTCAGGTAGCCCACGTACAGCGGGCCGATAAGGCCGGCCGCCGCCCAGGCCGTGAGGATCGCGCCGTACACGGAGGACATGCGCTTGGTGCCGAACACGTCGGCAATGAATGACGGCATCACGGCGAAGCCGCCGCCGAAGCACAGCAGGACATAGCAGACCAGGGCGGAGAAGACGATGGGGTCGCGTTCGGTCATCAGCACGCCGAAGACCACCATCTGGCTCGCCAGCAGGATGCGGAACACGCGCGCCCGGCCAATCCGGTCCGCTACCATGCCCCACAACAGCCGGCCGGCGCCATTGAACATCGAGCTGACCGCAATGAGCATGGCGCCATAGGCGGCCAGCGTCTCCGGCTCGACGGTGGGGTCGGCGAAGCTCCAGACGTCCTGCAGCAGGGATGACTGGAAGCTGATGACGGAAATGCCCGCGGCGATGTTGAAGAAGAAGACGATCCAAGTGACGATGAAGGCGGGGGACCTAAGGCAGTCCTTGACGGAACCGCCTTCGTCCACCGCCAATGGCGCGCTGGCCGGGTTGGGTCCCGTGGCGGTAGCTGGCGGGTCGCCGAGGCCCAAGCTGGCTGGGATCACCATGCAGCCAAACACGATGCCCAGCCACAGGAAGGTCATGGTCAGATCGCCGCCCGAAAGCGCGAGCAGGGTGGGGGCCAAGCCCTTGCTTAGCAGCAGGGCGCCGACGCCGAAGCCCATCACGACAATGCCGGTTGCCAATCCCTTGTTGTGGGGAAACCACTTCGCCACGGTGGCCACCGGGGTGACGTAGCCGAGACCGATTCCGGCGCCGCCAACGACGCCGTAGCCGAGGTAGAACAACGCCAACGACTCCAGATGCAAGGCAAGGCTGGCAATCAGGTAGCCGCCGGCGAACATCACGCCGCCGATCACCGCCAGCCGGCGGGGGCCGAAGCGCGGCAGCATGGCGCCAGCCCAAGCTGCCGAGACCCCCAAGGAGAAAATTGCCACACTGAAGGCCCAAGCGGAATCCGTGTAGGACCAACCGAGCTGGCGCACGAGCAGGGACTGGAAAAAGCTCCAAGCGTAAACGGTGCCAAAGCAGATGTGCAGCACTAGGCACAGCGCGACCATCACGAACGGGCGGCTTTGGGCGTTCCCCATTGTCAACTTTCCAATCCCGAGCCTAAGCAAGGTATTCTAAGGGCGAAGCGCGGCAATGTGCGGGTCGCGTCGGAAACGAGCGCAAGCGGGGCCGCAGCGCCAGCCCGCAGCGCGTTAACCCAGACCATAAGGTTGCAAGACGGCATGAAAGTCCAAAAGCTCTTTCAAAAAACCCTGTTCGGCATTTTCCTGCTATTCGGCGCCATCGGATTGTCCACGTCGATTCTGTGCATTGTCACGGTGGACACGCACCTATCCGAGGAGTACCAGACCAACGGCCAGAACATCGCCCAGACCATCGCCGACTCCAGCGTGGACATACTGCTGAACCGCGACCTGTCCGCACTGCAGTCGTTGATCGACCAGTTCGTTCTCATCCAAGCCATCAAATACGTTTACATCACGGATGAAACCGGCGAGTTCATCGCCCATACCTTCGTGCCCGGCATCCCCGACGAAATTCGCAACGGCGACCCCTTAAGCACCGAGACCATCGAACGCAGCCTGCCCGGCATGGGCGACTTCGTGGAAGTCGGCAGCCCCATTTTGGCTGGGGTGGCCGGCACCGTCCACGTGGGTATGGACACCGGCTTGATTGCCTTGAAGATACAGCGAGCCATCGGCCAGCAAGTTTACCTGATATCGATCATCTTCATTGTCGGCGTGTTCGCCGCCATGTGGCTGATCAACTTGGCCGCCAAGCCCATGGGCCAGCTACTGACCTATTCGGTGGACCTAGCGCAAAAGACCGCACAGGAGGATGCCGCGGCGGAGGCTGACAACCTGCCCGCCGAAGACCGGGAAGAACTGCTCGGCCGAGGCGACGAAGTGGGCCAACTCGCCCGCCTGTACCAATACCTTGGCGAATTTGCGCACGGCGGCGACCCGCACCGCGCTCCGCCGATTGCGAGCGGGTAGCGGCTTCCGACGCGCCCCGGCACTCCGAATCGAGGAGCCAAGCCAAAGCCATGCTCATTAAAATGTAATTTTAACAATAGGTTGAAGTTTAAATGTCGAAAACATCAAAGAAGATTGGGCCACAGAGATACCGGGAGACCTTCGGGCGCTACTTTGAGGATTTCGAGGTCGGTGACGTCTATGAGCATCGCCCCGGCAAGACCGTCACCCAGTATGACAACCACCTGTTCACGCTGCTGACGCTGAACACCCATCCGCTGCACTTCGATGCGGAATACGGCAAGGGCACGGAGTTTGGCCGCAACCTAGTGGTCAGCCCGTACACCTTGGCGCTGCTGATCGGCATGAGCGTTAGCGACGTGAGCCAGAAGGCGATCGCCAATCTCGGCATGGACGAGGTGAAGTTCAGCGCCCCGGTCTTCGAGGGCGACACCCTCTATGGGGAGTCCGAGGTGATGGGCAAGCGGGAGTCGAAGTCCCGGCCCGGCCAGGGCATCGTCACCGTCCGCACCATTGGCCTGAACCAGGACGGCGTGGAGGTGTGCAGCTTTCTGCGCAACGTGCTCGTGCCCGGCAAGGGCAATGCCGTCGAAGACCGGATCGATCACTATTGAACGGCATTCGAACCCGAGCCCCCAACAGAGCCCCCCAACATTGACTTGCAGAGTCTGCCCGCTCAATGCACCATAGGGGTGCATCTTGGCGGTGGGGAGCACCGTGTTCCGCCTTGATGCGCGACTGGAATTTGGCGCTATGCGAGCTCGGGGCCCGGCTGCGGCGCTCAACATGGCGGGCCCATGTGAAAGGGGCAAAACCATGAAGACCATGATTCGAATGCTAGCCGCGTTTTCGGGGCTGGCGCTGTTGCTGTTCGGCCAGCAAACGTTGGCCGCCACCGGCGATGACGCGGACATCGAAGCCCGCTACGGAATACTGGAGGAGGTGGTCAGCACCGCCCGCAAGCGGGAGGAGCCGTTGCAGGAGACGCCTGTGGCGGTATCGGTGCTCACGTCGGAGCGGCTCGACCTGACCTTCTCGCCAAACCTGGCCGCGATGCCCTTCCCGGCCCCGAACGTAAACATCAACAACGGCTTGCTGAGCAGCGTACTGGCGGCTTCGGTGCGCGGCTACGCCCTGGTTGAGGTGGACTCCACCCTCGACCCGCCGGTGGCCATCATGGTGGATGGCATCTATTACACCCGTCCGGTGATGAACAACCTCGACATGTTCGACGTGGAGCAGCTCGAGGTGCTGCGCGGGCCCCAAGGCACCCTGTTCGGCAGGAACACGGCCTCCGGCGCCATCCAGCTCAGAACGCGGCGCCCCTCCGACGAATTCGAGATGTCGGGCAAGGTCACCGTCGGCAATTACGGCCGCACTGACGTGCGAGCGGCGGTCAACCTGCCGCTCGTGGAGGGCAAGGTCAATGCCCGTTTGGCCGGGTTCTCGCTGAACAACGACGGCTTCTACAACAGCGCTGTCACCGCCAACAGTTCCTCGCGCGACATCGGCAAGGACGACAAGCTGACGCTGCGCCCGTCGATCCAGTTCATCCTGAGCGACAGCATGGACCTCACCTTCATCGGCGAATGGCACCAGGACAAGTCCCACGTGCGCCCGGCGAAGAACTACTCCGGGCCGAACCGTTCCCTGTGCAGCAACCACGGATACTGCGGCGTGCCCTTCGGGGAGGGCGACAAGCACGACGATTTCGACGCCGACGTCATCGAGCCCGGCTTCGTGGACATCGACATCTACTCCATCACCAAGGAGTTCAACTGGGAACTGGAAAAGGGCACCGTCACTTGGCTGAGCAACTTCCGCGATACGGACGAGACCTGGGTCTATGATGCGGACGCCGTGGGGGGCTACGACATGTTCCTGGTGGACCGGCGCCAGCCGCACCAACAGTACTCCACCGAACTGCGCTTCGCCTCCACCGCCTTCGACCGGTTCGACTTCATTGCCGGGGTGTTCTACCTGCACCAAGAATACGATCTCGAACGGCGCACCGGCATCGCCTCGGACCGCCTCTCGCCGCCAAACCCCGATGGCTTTGTCATTCCGCTGTACAGCATCACTGGCCAGGAGCACGATGCCTGGTCAGTGTTTGGCGAAGTGAACTACGACCTCACTGAGCAGTTGACGGTGACCGTCGGCGGGCGCTACACCGACGAGAAGAAGGACTTCTACCAACAGACCTTCGCCGTCTATCCCAACACCGGGCCGAGGCAGGACTATTCCCGCTCCTGGGAGGATGCCGGCCCCAAATTCGGGCTGCGCTACCAGATTACGCCGGACGTCATGACCTACGCCACCTACCAGCGGGGCTTCAAGAGCGGGGGCTTCAACGGCCGTTGCGGGCAGGCCGCCACCTGCAACCGCTCGTTCGATCCCGAGAAAGTAGACGGCTTTGAGGTGGGCTTAAAGGCCGACTTGGCGGACAACCGGGTGCGCACCAACCTGGCGCTGTTCCTGACCGAGATCAAGGGGCTGCAGCGCACGCGCCTCGTGCCGCTGCCGCCGGGGGCCACCAACCCCCAGGAGACGGTGACCGACAACGCCGCAAAGGCGGAGATGAAGGGCATCGAGCTGGAGGTTTCCGCTTGGGTGACGCCTGAGTTCCGACTCGATGTCATGGCGGGCATCCTGGACACCAAGTACAAGGAGTTCTGCGCCGACATCAACGGCGCGCAACTCTACGATGCGCGGCCCACTTCCGATTGCGGGGGCGAGGTGGTGCTGGCCATTGAGTATCCGGACGGCCCCGACGCCTACATCGTTGACGAGGACAACTCCGGATTCGATATCCAGCTGGCGCCGAAGTTTAACGCCTCGATCGGTGGCACTTACACCCACAGCCTCGCCAACGGCGGGGCGGTGGTCCTCAACGCCACCTACACCTACGTGGACGACCTGTTCACTGACCACTTGGAACTCAGCCATCGCACCTCGGTGGAACTGCTGAACGCCAGCATCAACTACGAGTCTCCCGGCGACCGCTATCGCGTCAGCGTCTTCGGCACCAATCTGACCGATGAGATCTACGTCGTTTCCCGCACCATCGTGCCGCCGCTGTTCGACTACCGCAACGTCAGCCCGCCGCGCATGTGGGGCGTCGAGCTGGCCTGGGATCTGTAAGGATCGATGGCATGGGTGCCATGAATCGTAAGTGGGTGGTCGCATCGCGGCCGGAAGCCGAGATCACGGCGGACAACTTCGAGCTGAAGGAAGAGCCTCTGTCCAAACTCGCGGACGGCACGATGCTGCTCAGGACCCGCTACCTGACGGTCAGCCCGCCGGCGCGGATGGCACTGGTCTCCGGCGGCATCGCCCGTCGGCCGATTCCCATAGGCGCCACCATGCGCGGCAGCGGGCTCGCGGAAGTGATGGATTCAAAGCATCCTGAGTTTGCGGCCGGCGACCTAGTGCTCGGCGATCTCGGCTGGCAGGAGTTCGCGGTCTCCGACGGGGTTCGCCGGCGCCCGGTGCGCAAGGTCGAGCCCCATCCCGGCCATCCGGAAAGCACCTTGCTGCATGTGCTGGGCGGTGGCGGAGCCACTGCCTATTTCGGGATGACGGAATACTGCCGCCCGCGTCCGGGGGATACGCTGGTGGTCTCCACGGCAGCGGGCAGCGTCGGCACCGTCCTGTGCCAGCTTGGACGCCTGCAGGGCTGCCGGGTGGTGGGCAT
>CAZRBP010000185.1:0-6131 GCA_964598305.1 uncultured Pseudomonadales bacterium
TTGTCCGACTTCAAGGCCCACGAGGCCGAAGTTGGCCCCTTGGCGGACGGTCAAGTGCGGGTGCGGGTCGAGGTCTTGAGCTTCGACCCGTCGCAAAAGGGCCAGATGGAGAACATTGCCGGCTACACCAGCGGCGCCGAGGTGGGGCAGGTCATGTCGGCGCGGGGCATCGGCGAGGTGGTGGCGTCCCGCCACTCGGCCGTCGCCGTTGGCGAAAAGGTCGCCGGTGCCGTGGGCTGGCAGGAATATGCGGACCTCCCGGGCGCCTCCGTGGAGGCGTTGCCCGATGACGATCTGCTCACGGCCCATCTCGGCCCCTTGGGCGGCACCGGCCTGACCGCCTACTTTGGCCTGCTGCGCATCGGCCAGCCCGAGCCGGGGGACACCATCGTGGTCTCGGGCGCCGCCGGGGCGGTGGGTTCCGTAACGGTGCAGATCGGCCAGATCCTCGGCGGGCGCGTCATCGGCATCGCTGGGGGTGCGGAGAAATGCGCCTGGCTCACGGAGGAGCTTGGCTGCGAGGGGGCCATCGACTACAAGAACGAGAACATCAAGCGGCGGCTGACCGAACTCTGTCCCGGCGGCATCAACGTGTTCTTCGACAACGTGGGCGGCGATGCCCTGAATGCGGCCTTGGCCCGCATCGCCCCCCACGCCCGGGTGGTCATCTGCGGCGGCATCTCCCGCTATGAGCAGCAAACCCTGCCGCCGGGCCCCGCCAACTACTTCAACATCGTCTTCCGCCAAGCCCGCATCGAGGGCTTTCTGCTGAGCGGCTATGAAAGCGAGTACGCCGTGGCGCGGCGGCGCATCACCGAATGGATGCGCGCCGGGCGGATACTGCACAAGGAAGACATCCAGCAAGGCTTTGAGAACATTCCGGCTACGCTGCTGCGCCTGTTCTCCGGCAAGAACTTCGGTAAGCAGCTATTGCGCTTGACTTGAAGGGGAGCGAAGGAGGATGAGGCATGGCTAAGGGTTGCCCATACAGCAAAGCGGCCGAGATCGACCTCATGGACCCGGTGGTGCAGGAGAATTGGTTCGAGGCTTACGATGTGCTGCGCGAGGAGTCTCCCGTGTACTTCATGCCGCAACTCGGCATGTACGTGCTTACGGGCTACGACGAGATTGAGTACGTGCTGCGCCGTCCCAAGCTCTTCTCCGGCGGGCCGGACATCCAGGACGTGGAGCCGCTGGTCAAGTTCCCGGAGGCGCGGGCCCTCTACGAGGAAAAAGGCTGGCTGCGCCGCACCCCCTTGAGCGAAAACCTGCCCATGCACCGCCGCTATCGGGGCCTCGTGGACCCCAAGCTCAGCGCCGCTAAGATTCGCCGGCGCGAGCCGTTCGTGCGCGGCGTCATCAATGAACTCATCGACACTTGGATTGACCAAGGCGAAGTCGAATTCATGAAGGCCTTTGCCGAGCCGCTGCCGATGATCGTCATCGCCGAGCTGCTCGGCTTCCCGCGCATGGACCTGCCGCAGCTCAAGGTGTGGTCCGCCGCTTGGGTGCTGCCGTTCTCCCGCGGCCTGACGCTGGAACAGGAACTCGATGCGGTGGAAAAGCACATCGAACTGCAGCACTACATCCATGACGCCATGCAGCACAAGCGCAAGCAGCCCGGCGACGACATCCTGAGCCACCTGCTGCAAGTCGAGATGGAGGACGCCGATACGGGCGAGCGCCGCAAGCTCACCGACACCGAGATCATCGGCATCACCGACCACCTGCTGATCGGCGGCAACGAAACCACCGCCTTCGCCATCGCCAACGGCCTGTGGCTGCTGTTCCGCCACCCGGAGATGGAAGCGGCCTTGCGCGCCGACCCAACCAGGATCAAGAACTTCGTCGAAGAGACCCTGCGCATCGAGTCCCCCACTCAGGGCCTGTTCCGCTACGTCTCCGAAGACACCGAACTGGCGGGCGTGTCCCTGCCCAAGGGGACGATGCTCAGCATTCGCTACGGTGCCGGCAACCACGACCCGGCCCGCTTCCCGTGCCCGAACCAGCCGGACCTTGCCCGCAAGAACGCCGGCCGGCACTTGGCCTTCGGCTTAGGCGAGCGCGTCTGCCCCGGCGCCACCCTGTCCCGCCTGGAACAGAACTGGGCTTGGGAGATCCTCCTTGAGCGCATCGCCAAGTTCCACCCCATGCCGGAAAAGGACACCTACGAACACATCAAGGGCATGTGGATGCGCGCCTTGGGCCAGATCCACCTGCGGTTTGAGGCGGCCTAGATCTTCGTCGATTCAAGTGCGCGTGGCAGCGATTTATTGAACGGTCCAAGGAGTTTTGGAGGACGGAGGGCTTCGATCGCAAATCACCGGATGCGCGTCAACTGCTTTCAGTGTTTTTGTTCTGAGCTTCTTCAACTCCTCCGGCCCCTTGTTTGGCGTGAACAGATCAATGAAACGGTCTGACTGAGCCAGCTCCTCATCCAGCATGCGCAGGGGATCGAGGGACTCGATGTCATCGTCCTGGGACACCTCCACGCCGCCATCGCTTCGGCGAAGCGCAAAGTAGCGCTGTTCGGCTTTTTCACCGAACCCGCATTCGAGGAGAATCTGGAATTCCCGCAGCAGAAAGAGGCTGTGTGTGGCCACGAAAACCTGGACGCCCGCCTGACAGATGCCAAGAATCGCCTTTGCGACTTCGCGAATAAGCCCCGGGTTCAGATTGGCTTCGGGCTCGTCCCAGAACAAGCAACCTTTATCGAGCAGGGAGCCTGTGGAAATCAACCGAACGAGCATGGAAATCTTGCGCCAGCCTTCTGCGACCAGTGGCATTTCCATGTTGCCTGCATTGAACGGCTTGAAGTAAAAGCGGCCGTTGCTGTCCAACACGACCTTACCGCCGAGTTGCTCTTCCAACGGCTCAATGAGGTGGGCGATGGTCGCTTCTCGAGGTCCCTTCAGTGCGGGAGCGCCGAGCAATAGGCAGGTATCCCGCCACGTTTCATCGAATTCCAGATGGCGGGTCTCGTAGAGCGGGACAAATCCGGGATAGAGGGTCAGCAGTTCTCGCGTGGGAAGGAAAACGGGCGGCTTGTCTTGCCATTTCGAGGGAGCTCTATCGACTACCACCTCAGACTTTGCCAGCGAGGAGAACTGGAATGCAATGGACGTTCTCGGTTCTCGGAAGCTCATTTTCACTGTGCACTTGTTGCGTCCTCTTTGGCGGTGCACCAGACGGCCCAAGCGGTCTTCCGGGCGGAAGACGCCAGAGATTTTCTCGGCAATGCGAGTCTGCAAGAGCGATTTAGTGGGCGGGTCCTTGCGCCGCTTGCCCTCTTCGGCACTCATGGCCATGACAGCGTAGGGGAGCTTTAGCAAATGCGTCTTGCCGGTTCCGTTTTCGCCAACAATGACGTTGAGGCCCTTGGCGAATTCCAGATCGGCCGCTTTGAAGACCGTGAAATCCCTGATTTTGAGGGACTTGAGCACGCGCCCGTTCTCCATTGAAGCGCTGTGGTCGGGCATTGTATGCCAGAAACACAACTGCAACGCACCCGCGCCACGAAGCGGGCCATTGATCGCCGGCCTGCGAGAGGCCGCGCTCCACCGCCCCCACCTTGGCGACTCGAAGTACCAGTCGGGCGGCCCCGGAGATGGGCGGGCTGCGTTACCATGACCCGCCATGGGCATTGAGGCCATCCACGGCGGCTTGTTCGCGCCAGACTTTCTCCAATCCGCGCAGTCCCTCGCCGCGTTGCCGGAGTGGGCGGACTTCGACGATGGGGAGCTCGATGGCCACGAAGCCAAGCTGCTACAAATTTTCGAGCGCTTTCCGGTTGACGGTTCGCCCAACGAGGCGGAGACCGAAGATGACCTGATCTGGCCGGTTCTCTATGAACTGGGCTGGACAGCGAACTTGCGTCAGCAGAACTTGAGCGCCAAAGGCCGTGAGGATGTGCCAGACGGCCTGCTGTTTGCCGACGATGCGGCCAAGGCCCGGGCGGCAGGCGTTACCGAAGGCCAGGCGCGATATGCCATCGGCACGGCGCTGGTGGAGGCCAAGCGCTGGTTTCGCCCCTTGGACCGGGCCGGAGGCCGAACGGAAGCGCTGGCGCCGTCCACCCAAATGCTGCGCTATCTGCGCCGCGCCGACGACCTCACCGAAGGCCGTCTTCGTTGGGGCATTCTCACCAATGGGGCGCAATGGCGACTGTACTATCAAGGTGCCCGCTCGGTTTCCGAAGGATTCCTGGAGATCGATTTACCAGCGGTTCTTGGCTTGCCGGGCCACAACGAGGGATTGTTCGCGCTGTCGGAAGACGAGCGCCTCCACTGCCTGAAGCTCTTCGTCCTGTTCTTTGGACAAGCGGCCTTCGCCACCGCCCGGGCCGATGGCCTGTCCATGCACCAGCGGGCGCTGAAGGAGGGCTTGCATTACGAGGAGCGCGTCGCCGCCAACATCTCCGATTTGGTATTCGAGCAGGTCTTCCCGAGCTTGGTGCGCAGCATCGCCGAGGCTGCGCCGGATGCACCCCTCCCGGAAGTGCGGGATGCCGCCTTGGTGGTGCTCTACCGCCTGCTGTTCATACTCTATGCGGAGGACCGCGCCCTGCTTCCGGTGCGTGACGACCGCTACGCAAACATCGGCCTGCGAGTTCGGGTGCGGGAGGATATCGGCCGGCGCAAGGACGCCAACGAGACCTTCTCCACCACCGCAACCGGCTATTGGAACGCGCTGGATGATCTCAGCCGCATCATCGACCGGGGCGATGCGGCGTTCGGCTTGCCGCCGTACAACGGCGGCTTGTTCCTAGAGGCGAAAACACCGCTGCTGTCCCGCATTCGCCTGCCGAATTCCGTCATGGCGGACGCCATTGATGCGCTGTCCTTCGAGCAAACTGCCACGGGGCGCCGCTACATCAACTATCGCAGCCTCTCGGTGCAGCAACTCGGTTCCATCTACGAACGGCTGCTGGAGCACGAGACCGTCCGCGAGGTCGAGGCCATCGTCATCCGTCCCAATGTCTTCGCCCGCAAAGGTTCCGGCAGCTACTACACGCCGGAGTCCCTAGTTGCCCTGATCCTCAAGGAAACCGTGGAGCCGCTCATCGACGCCAAACTCGACGCCTTTCGCGCCGAAGTGCGCGAGCAGACGAAGGCTGCAAAGGCCTCGCCATCACAGCAAGCGAAGTCGGAACCGGGTTCCACCGATAGGCTTCGGGTGCTCGATCCCGCCACGGCCATCCTCGACTTGAAGGTCTGCGACCCGGCGATGGGTTCCGGCCACTTCCTCGTCTCCTTGGTGGACCTCCTGAGCGACCGCGCCATCGCCGCCATTGCGGAGTGCGAAGAAATGGCACCCGGTTACAGCTCGCCGCTGGTGGAGCGCATCGCCAGCATCCGGCGCACCATTTTGGATAACGCCGACGCCCAAGGCTGGGCCGTGGACCGCGCTCAGCTTGACGACCGCCACATCGTGCGCCGCATGGTGCTGAAGCGTTGCGTTTACGGGGTGGATAAGAATCCCATGGCGGTAGAGTTGGCCAAGGTAGCTCTGTGGCTGCACACTTTCACAGTGGGCGCGCCCCTGAGCTTTCTAGACCACCACCTGCGTTGCGGCGACAGTCTGTTCGGCTGTTGGGTGGACCGGAGCGCGGAGAAGTTGCGATCCGAAGGCGGTCTGCTGTTCATGGAAGAGCCGCTGAAGCAGGCCCGCGAGGCGGCCGCGCCCATGCAGGCCATCGAGGCGGCGTCCGATGCGGACATCGGTGAAGCGGAACGCTCCAATCGCCTGTTCAGCGACATCGAAGCGGGCACTGCGCCCATGACCGCTTTCCTGTCGTTGCTGCTGGCTTGCGACTGGACCGAAAAGAGTGCTGTGGAGGAAGGCGCCATCGGCGGTTGGCTGACGGGCCGCTTCGGGGACCCGATTCGCATCGCCACAGCGGAGGCCGACGTGGAAGGCAGTGGCGCGGATGCGGAGGCATTCCGCACCGTGCTGCGCCGAGCACGCCGCTTGGCGGAGGAAGAGCGCTTCCTGCACTGGCAGGTGGCCTTTCCTGGCGTCTGGCTGGATTGGCAGAGCGCCGAGCGCCCAGGCGGATTCGACGCCGTAATCGGCAATCCCCCTTGGGACCGCATGAAGCTGCAGCAAGTGGAGTGGTTCGCCGCCCGGCG
>CAZRBP010000186.1:0-6127 GCA_964598305.1 uncultured Pseudomonadales bacterium
TTGTCCTCATCATTGAGGGGTCGATTCGGGCTGGTAGTTTCGGATGTTCTGGATTAGCAGTTCCACATCTCTGGTGTGGCTTTGAGCATCGAGGAATTTGGCGTACGCTGAACGTGCGTTGTCGATGAGTTCTTCGTAGGTAAGCACCCTGATTGAGTATGGGCGTAGGGAGTCCTCGTCTTGTTTTCTTACCGTGGCGTCCTCCCATCGGGGAGGCAGTTTGCTGACGATGCAAACTGCCTCAATCGGCAGCCTGCTCTCGGCAGGATTCTTGGCCAATTCCTTCTCTAGCGCGTTGATGTATTTGACTAGCTGTGACTCAATTTCGCTCTTGGCTACGCGCCTGCTGCCGCGCTTCAATTCGATGATCACATGGGCTGCTGAAACCCTTTGGTAACTGATGTCGGTTCTGAGCGTCTTGCCCTTTCCGTCGATGGCCTCCTGTAGCCTCTTCTCCATTTTTTCGTGTCGGGTAGCGCGCTCCCATGCGGGGTCCAGAAGCCACAGGTGCTCGAAGACGTATTCTTGTATGACGCGTTCCTTGGCGTCGTCCTTGACTTGGCTTTGCAACCGCTCCACCACTTGCAGCCGTTCCCGAACAATCTCCCGGTAGTGGGCTGCTTCGATGGCATCGACATCGTTCAAGTACTCTAGGAACATATCCAGATTCGACTCGTCAACGTTCTCTAGAAGCTCGAAGGCGTTTCGAGTTTCCATGGCCTTGAATGCCAGAACACCGTTGGCGTAAAAGTCCTGCTTCCGGGCCTCGTCGATGCCGGCTTTGTCGATATCGCCGAATATCTTGGCTGCAAATTTCTGCAAAGGACGCGGCTTCAGTGCTTCGTACCACTCCTTGAGATACGGGTTTGACTCCAAGGCCGATACCAGTCCTTGTCTTTCCTTGAGCCGGTTCGTCTCGTTCCAGATGTGCTTTAGTTCTGCACCGAGGAACGATTTCAACGCTTTGTAGCGGGGATCGTCCACCGAGATGCTTTGGCGGCTTGATGTTGCGATGTCTTCTTTGGCGTCTTCGTCCAGAAAGTCGGCGTGTATTTCGCCGTAGATGTACTTAGTGATCATGCCGCCGAGTCGGAATTCTTGCAGGATATCCTCTTGGGCGACCTTCCCCCGGACAACAATAGTGATTTTGTTGAGGTTTTCGTCTTGCGAACTGTCGTCCAAGTCGTTGGAGCGACGGGCAATCGCGATCCAGCCCTTGACCTCATAGCTCCCGTTTCCGTTCTTTATGCCCTTTTCGTCGAAGCGATGACCTCTGTCGAAGCACAGCAGGTTGCCTGTATCAGCATTGTGATCAAGATTATTGCAAAGATGCGCATAGTCGGCACCGTATTGATAGAGAAATCGGGCCTTGTGGAAGTAGTCACGATCGGAAAACTTGACGCGGTGGCCGTTCACGCGAATTTCAACGTCATCCAATATGCTGAAGCGGCGTGCAATGCGCTTCCGCAAACCATTTATGGACCCCTGAGTGAGACGTACTTTCTTGAGGTCGGTGATTTTGATCTTCGTGCCGTGCCCCTCGATGTCGTTGCCGGGGTCAAGGCGTTCAGGACGATATCGTCCGGGTGTGGATGGGTTTTCGCCAGCGATGGCTTGGCGAATTCTCGCTGCGTCCATTAGGAAGGACACTGCGGGAGATCCTTCTGATTTCGTGTGGACGTAAATCTGGTTGGCTATCGAGAATAGGGAGAGCTTTCCGATTCCCTTGCGCCCCATGGGCTTTCGCCCCTTGGTCGTCAGCACCTCCGCACCCTTGCCATTCCGCTTCTGATAGCCGACGTGAAGGTAGCGGCTGTTGACCGCGTCAAAGTCCATGCCGTCGCCGTTGTCGGTGACCGTAATCGTCCCCGCCTGAACATCGAAATCCACGTCTATTTCCGTCGCGTCGGCATCCCATGCGTTGGCGATCACCTCAGCGATTACCGCTGGCGTATTGCTGTACAGATTCAGGCCTAGGTGGTTCAGCACATTCAGGCTGATCGTCATCAGCAGATCTTTATCGTCCGGCATGAGCGGCTTCCATGAGGGTTTCGCCGATGGCCTGCGCCAGCGTTACCGGCACCGCGTTGCCGATTTGTCGCGCCAGCTTGTGGATCGGGGGGGGATGATCGGGTGATTCGATCAGTTCATAGTCTCGGGGAAAGGTCTGTAGCAATGCACCTTCCCGAACTGAGATTGCGCGATCTTGGGTGGGGTGCCCGAATCGGCCAGTACTGTAGTAGCAGAACTGCGTCGTGATCGTCGGTGCCAGCGCATCCCAGCTCATCCGTCCGTAGGGGGCCGGGTAGTAGGATTTCGTATGGCATTTGCTCACCAGATGGGCCTCCCAGTCACGCCACGAACCACCCGGCTTGGACTGCTGGATCCGGGAGAGATTCGTTTCCGACAGCGGCATGCAGGCATGGGCAGGGTCGGCGGCGTAGGCGCTGCCATTGCCGATGGGCGGCAGGCCGTCAATGAAGTCGCGGACCGTCTTTTCGACTGGCGACGGCGATGGCAGCGAAATCTTGCCCAAGCGTGACGCGACCAACACCAAGCGCTTCCGATTTTGGGGAACCCCGTAGTCTGCGCACGACACGACATCACAGTCTTGCTCGTAGTCCAGTTCAGTCAAGCGGCTGCGAAGTTCGCCAAAAGCTTCGTGCTTGGCGAGGCCAGGCACATTCTCCATGGACACGAGGTCGGGCAACCCTTCCTCAATTAGACGAGCGAATTCGCCGACCAGTGAACAATCATCCGCGTCGGGATCATGCTGGCGCCTAGTGTGCGCAGAGAAAGGTTGGCAGGGAGCGCATCCCACCAAGGCCGTGACGTCAGCATCCTGAAAGTGCGGTTTGAAATCCGAGAAACTCAGGGTACGGGCATCAGCCTCAGTGAATGTCGCCCCCGGATTGTTGGCTTCATAGGCGAAGCGGCATGAGGGATCGTTGTCAAAGCCCGCCTTGACATCGATTCCAGCTAGTCGCAGGCCGTGCGTCAGGCCACCGATGCCGCAGAAGAGATCCGCGGCACGGATGTTGATGGCGTCGCCCCGCCGCATGGCTTCCTAACTCCTGTTAATTCCGCCTGAGCCGCGCCGAAGAAGCGCTCATGGCTCTGCCCAGCGGTGTCTCTCGCCGCCCGCTTGGGCGGGAATCATAGTGGTCGAGCCAAGTCGGGGCAACTCCGCTGCGCATGCCAACGTGTCGAAGGGCTTAGCGCCGGTCTCAGGCTCTTGTTGGGCTTGTGGCTCTCTAGCCTTCCAACACCGTATTCAACTGATGCTCCCACTCGTCCTCATCGACCACCTTGAACCGGACCACCTTGTTGCGCATGGCGGGGACGAATTCAGCCCAGTCGGTCTTGCGGGCGTGTTTGGAGCAGAGGTCGAAGACTGAGCGCTTGTACTTGGTGTCGTCCGCTTGCTTGAGGTGGAGGCCTTTGGTCTCCAGAACATAGACTTGATGGAAGGCGTCGCTGGAATCCGCTTCGTCGGGCTGCAGGGTGACGATGAAGTCGGCGTAGATGCGGCCTCGCTGCCAGCCCTGCACGTAGTAGTCCTTGCGGGCGCGATTGCGGTACCAGAAGAACAGGCGCTCCTGGCGGTCCAGGTAGGTGGCCACCTTGTTTTCCAAACCGTTCAGGTCGTCTTCGGCAGTCCAGTCGAACAGGTTGTGCTGGTAGGGAGCGCCGTCCTCCCGGTTGGCCTGCTTGGCAGGTGGCGCTTCAATGACGGTGGGCAGCCGATGGAAGCTGAGGTCGTCGGTCACCACCATGAACCGCATGCGGCCGGAGTCGAGCAGTTTGCCGAACACGCGCTCGGCAAGGCGGTCGCGTTCGGTCTGTAGGCGCTGGCGCATCTCCTCCAGAATGAAGACGATGTTCGCCGCCACCTGCTTCCTTGGATACCTTTCCAGCAGCTTTGCGAACACTTGCCGTGCCAGTTCATGGCCCCGCCACGGATTGGGCATGACGTCGAGCAGATGGTTGGCAGCAAAGTAGAAGTCCACTTCATCCCCATTGGCGGCTGGACGCTCAACCGCCTCCGGCTCGCTCAAAAGAGGCTCATGGTCCAGGCCCGCCCGCAGTTCCACCTCGCGGCGTTCGTCCCGCCCCAAGGAAAGATCGTAGAGGGGGGACACATCCACCTCGTCCCAAGGCACTCTTGAGAGAATGTCCGCCTCGTAGTACACAAGCCGCCATTCGTCCCTGTCTTCGATCATGAAAGCAGGCAGAACGAGGTCACTGGCCGCTTGTTGTAAGCGCTCGCGCTGCTCATGCCGGATCAACTCAGGCGGCGGGGCGGAGGCCTCCGTGTCCAGTTCGATACGCCCCTCCAGGCCGTGCAGGCCCTCAAGGCCAAATCCCTTGCGCACCTCCTTCAACAGGTCGTTGCCCCGGCGCTGGAAGCAGAAGACGTAACTTTCGTCCAGCGAACGGACATGAGTCTTTCGGGCAGCGGGCTGGCGCAGGATGCGGCCGACCAACTGCGTGAGGGCGCTTCGGGAGCTCGGGTTGGTCAAGATGCAGAGCACGTAGGCGAATGCACAATCCCAGCCTTCCTGCAACGCCTGCTTGGTGATGATGTAGCGAATTGGGCAGTCGCGGGACATCAAGCCGCCGACTTCGTCCACGTCCTTAAGTTCATCACGTTGACTGGTCTTGACAGCGACGTGCTCGGGTCGGATGCCCGGTGCCCTGAGCAGGTACTCGCGCACGTCGTCCGCGTGGATCAAGCCAGCTTGGCGCTGGTCACGCCCGGTGCGTTCAACCTGAATTACGCAAATGGGACGGATGTAGTGGCCACTGGCCGCCTCATAGGTCTTTGCCTCTTCCTCAAGATGGTCACGGTGCTGCATCGATGCGAGCAGTGTGTGCTTCCAGTCGACGCTGGCGCTGTTGCGGATGTGCAGGTCCAGCTTGATCATCTCTTCGGCGAGCAGGTCGCGCCCGGACACCTCCACCAACACGTTGGCCGTCTTGGGCGGCGTGGCGGACAGCTCGACGATCATGCAGGGGTTGAATCCCTCCAACGTCGCCTTGGCGCCAGGGCTGTATGCCTTGTGACCCTCATCGAGGACGATGAGCGGCTCAAGCAGGCGCAACGTGTTTCCGAGCGACGTTTTGACTTGGCGCTCCCAAATTCCTGCGCCGGCTTCGAAGGCGTCGAGATTGGGCACCTTTTCCAGCAGTTGCTTCTGCCCCGCGACATCGTCATCGCCGGGAAAGAAGCGCTCGAAGCCGCCGCTGTCCCGAAACATCCGCAATCTCTCCTTGGTCACCTGATTGGCGGAAGGCAGCATGAGCATCAGCACGCACAGGTTCTCGCGCATGTCAGCGGGGCTGAAACGGCTGTTCTTCTCCAGCACCAAGGTGCGGCCAGCGGATGCCAAGTCCAGTTGTTGGCGGTAGGGGTGGTCGCGGTCCTTCAATGCCCCCAAGGTTTGGTTGTAGATTTGCGTGGTGGGGACGATCCACAGCACCAAGCCGGTCTGCCGGCGCCGATAGTGGATGTTCACCAAGTCGATGACTTTGATTGCTAGCAGCGTCTTGCCCCCGCCCGTGGGTACTTTCAGGCAGAAGGACGGCAGCGGCCTGCGGAGCGGGTCGCGGCGCGGCAGGTAGGTGCGTCCTGGTGCGGCCTTCCCCCACGCCTTTTGGACCCAATCGTAGTCCGGGTCCATTTCCAGCAAGGGCGCGGCCTTCTCGCGCCACTCACAAAGCTGCTCAAGGTAGCTCTGAACCGCTTCCAGCGTTCGCCTCTGGAAATCCTTGAGAATCATCGTGTGAGCGTTTCCGCAGCCTCGTAGATTTCGAATGGCAGTTGCTGGAAGGTGATGCGGTAGCGGTGCAGGAATTCCGGGTCCATGTACTTGGTGGGCGCGAACACAAGCTTGCGCCGGTTGCTATTTGGTAGCTTCTCAGCGACCGTGGTGGTCAAGGCCAGATCCTTGAGCGCCGTGATGTCATCGGTGTACATCAGGAACAGGTCGTAAAGCTGGCTGCTGCCGATGAACCAACTGGACTGATCGACTTTCTTTGGGTCGGACTCCTCGCCGGTGGCTGTGAAGAAGACGTAGCCCGCCAGCTTTTCGTAAGTGGGCAGGCTGGAGCCGTCGAGAATGGC
>CAZRBP010000187.1:0-2167 GCA_964598305.1 uncultured Pseudomonadales bacterium
GTGCGCGGTGCGGGCATCCGGCACAGTTAAGGCTCCCCTCGACACCCTCGAACTTCAGCACAACGACGGGGCCTGGCGTGCCGGATGCCCGCGCCGCGCACCCACTCACTCCCTGCATTCCAACAGTGTTTCCGGCACGTCCGCCGCCAACGCCATTGCCACGGTGCGCTCTGTCAATGAAAATGCGCCCATTCCATTTCGGATCACCTGCCCATGCCATCACGCACCGAAAGGGCCAATGCCATCCGCGCCCTGTCCATGGATGCCGTTCAAAAAGCCCGTTCCGGCCACCCCGGCGCGCCGATGGGGCTGGCCGATGTCGCGGAGACGCTGTGGCGCCACGTGCTGCGCCACAACCCCGAGGACCCCGGCTGGTGGGACCGGGACCGGTTCGTGCTCTCCAATGGGCACGGCTCCATGCTGCTGTACAGCTTGCTGCACCTGAGCGGCTATGCGGTGTCGATGGACGACCTCAAGGCCTTTCGCCAACTGCATTCCAAGACCGCCGGGCATCCGGAGTACGGCGAGTGCCCCGGCGTCGAGACCACCACCGGGCCGCTGGGCCAGGGCTTCGCCAATGCCGTGGGCATGGCGCTGGCGGAGGCGCGGCTGGCGGCGGAGTTCAATCGGCTTGGCTTCAATGTGGTGGATCACCGCACTTGGGTGATGGTGGGCGACGGCTGCCTGATGGAGGGCATCTCCCACGAAGCGGCCTCCTTGGCCGGCACCTTGGGGCTGGGCAAGCTGATCTGCCTCTATGATGACAACGGCATCTCCATCGACGGCGAGGTGGGCGCTTGGTTCACCGAGGACGTCCCGGCCCGCTTCGAGAGCTACGGCTGGCGCGTGATCCGCGGCGTGGACGGGCACGATGCGGACGACATCGAGACGGCCTTGGGCAACGCGGTGCTGACCGATGGCCGTCCGACCCTGGTTTGCGTCAAGACCGTCATCGGCTTCGGGGCGCCCAACAAGCAGGGCACCGCGGCGGTGCATGGCGCGGCCTTGGGCGAGGACGAGGTGGCGGCGGCGCGCGAGGCCTTGGACTGGGCGCATCCACCGTTCGAGATTCCCGACGCCATCTACCGGGAGTGGAACCAAGCGGCGCGCGGTGCCCAGGACCAAGCCGAGTGGCAAGACCGCTTCGATGCCTACCGGGTGGCGCATCCGACCTTGGCCGATGAATTCGAGCGGCGCATGACCGGGAGCTTTCCCGAGGGCTGGGCGGAGGATTTGATAGCGTTGGCGGAAAGCGCCCAGGCGGAACCCAAGGCCTTGGCGACGCGCCAGTCGTCGCAGCTCTGCCTGGATGCCTTGGCGCCGCGCCTGCCGGAGTTCTTCGGCGGTTCGGCGGACCTGACCGGCTCCAACAACACCAAGTGGCGGGACGCCGAGGCGCATCGCTACCTGAGCTTCGGCGTGCGCGAGTTCGGCATGACGGCCCTCGCCAACGGCATGTGCCTGCACGGCGGCCTGCGGCCGTTCACCGGCACTTTCCTAGTGTTCATGGAGTACGCCCGCAACGCCGTCCGCTTGGCGGCGCTGATGGGCCTGCCCAACATCTTCGTTTACACCCACGACTCCCCCGCCCTTGGCGAGGACGGGCCGACCCACCAGCCCGTCGAGCAGCTTACGAACCTGCGCACCACGCCCAACCTTTCCACTTGGCGGCCCTGCGACACGGTGGAATCGGCCTTCGCCTGGGAATACGCGGCGGCGCGGCGCGACGGGCCGACGGCGCTGGTGTTCACCCGCCAGAAGACCGATTGCCAGCCCCGGGACGGCTCGACCTTCGCCAACATCCGCCGCGGCGGCTATGTGCTCAAGGCGGAACCCGGGGCGCTGGATGCGGTGCTGATCGCCACGGGCTCGGAAGTGGCGTTGGCGATGGCTGCCCAAGCCGATTTGGCTGGGCGGGGCCTAAGCGTTCGGGTGGTGTCCATGCCGAGCGTCGATGTCTTCCTGGCCCAGGACGCCGACTATCAGGACGCGGTGATACCCAGCGAAGCCCGGGTTCGCATCGCCGTGGAGGCCGGGCACCCGGACTACTGGCGGCGATTCGTCGGCTTGGACGGCGACGTGCTCGGCATCGACCGCTTCGGCCTGTCCGCACCGGGCGATGAAGCCATGGCGGCGCTGGGCATGACGGCGGAGAACTTGGTGGCCA
>CAZRBP010000187.1:2267-6104 GCA_964598305.1 uncultured Pseudomonadales bacterium
CCGGGCGATGAAGCCATGGCGGCGCTGGGCATGACGGCGGAGAACTTGGTGGCCATCGTCGAACGAACCGTCGAATCAGCCAAGCGGCGCAACCTTGGCGGCTGAACTGGCCAGTCCGTCGTGCCCAAGTTCAAACGCATGCAGGATCTGGAATTGGCAGGCAAGCGCCTGTTGATTCGCGAAGACCTCAACGTGCCGGTTCGGGAGGGCGTGGTCGCCAGCGACGCCCGCATCCTGGCGGCGCTGCCGACCCTGCGGATGGCGCTTGAGCGCGGGGCCGAGGTCATCGTCCTATCGCATCTGGGCCGTCCCCAGGAAGGCCAGTTCGATCCGGCCTTCTCGCTGGCGCCGGTGGCGGCGCGGCTTGGGGAGTTGCTCGGCCGAAGCGTGCCCCTGCTGCCCAGCATCGAAGCCGCCGCCGCAGCCGACGAACCCATTGCGCTGCTGGAGAACACGCGGTTCCTCATCGGAGAGAAGGCCAACGACGACGCCTTGGCCGAGCGCTTGGCGAGCCTTGGCGACATCTTCGTGATGGACGCCTTCGCCGTCGCCCACCGCACCCAGGCCTCCACCGAGGGCGTCGCCCGCCATGCGCCGCTCGCCTGCGCTGGGCCGCTGCTGGCCAGCGAGCTCGACTCGCTGTCCCGCGCCTTGGAGAACCCCGCCCGGCCCTTGGTCGCCATTGTCGGCGGCGCCAAGGTGTCCACCAAACTCCACGTCTTGGACAGCTTGGCGGCCTTGGCCGACTGCATCATCGTCGGTGGCGGCATTGCCAACACCTTCGCCGCCGCCCGCGGCCTGCCGATCGGCGCCTCCCTGCACGAGGCCGGCCTCGTGGACGACGCCGCGCAGGTGGCGGGCAAGGTCGAGGTGCCCATGCCCGTGGACTGGATGGTGGGCACGCGGCCGGGGCCGGACGAACGGGCGGTGCTGCGCCTCAACGACCAGGTGGCGGACGATGAGGCGATCCTCGACATCGGCCCGGAAACCGCCCGGCGCTTCAAGGCCCTGCTGGCGGATGCGGGCACCATCCTGTGGAACGGCCCGGTGGGCGTGTTCGAGTTTGACCAGTTCGGCGAAGGCACCCGGCACATCGCCGAAGGCATCGCCGAGTCCAACGCCTTCTCCATCGCCGGCGGCGGCGACACCCTGGCCGCCATCGACAAGTACGGCGTGCGCGACGGCATTTCCTGCATTTCCACCGGCGGTGGCGCCTTTCTCGAATTCGTGGAAGGCAAATCGCTGCCCGGGGTGGCGGTTCTTGAGGCCGTTTGAGCCGCCAAGGCTGCGAGCGGCCTTGCCGCCCTGGGGGCAGGATGTGCCGCCCGCAGCGGAGTTGGCCACCTACCTCGACTTCTACCAATTGACCGACTGCGCCCAGGGCAGCGGGCGCACCCACCGAATGGGCTGGCTGGCCGTGGATGGCGAACGCATCGCCGCCCAGGCCTTCGTGCCGGCCAATCCCCGGGGCACGGTCGTCGTCTGCCACGGCTACTACGACCACGTGGGCCTCTACGGCCACTTGATCGAGTACCTGCTGGGCGCTGGCCTGGCCGTCTTCGCCTTCGACCAGCCGGGGCACGGCCTGTCCACCGGCCCGGTGGCGACCATCGCCAGCTTTGACGCCTACGAGGCAGCCCTGGCGGCAGCGCTCGAAGGCGCCGATGGCTTGCCGGCGCCCTGGCACCTGGCGGGCCAGAGCATGGGCGCATCGGTCATCATGGAACACATCGCCCAACAGGGCGCGGAGCGGTTCGGCGAGGTCCTGCTCATCGCGCCCTTGGTGCGTCCGGCCTACTGGCCCCTGAACCAAGTGGTCTGGCAGATCGCCCGGCGCACCGTCAGCGAGCGGCCGCGAACCTTCCGCAAGAATGCCGAGAACGCCGACTTCGTGCGCCTGCTGCAGCGCGACCCCTTGCAGGCCAAGGTGCTGCCGGTGCAGTGGGTGACGGCCATGGTCGATTGGATGCGGCGCTTCGAGCGCTACCCGCCGATGCCGCAGGTGCGTCCCAGGATCATCCAAGGGACCGCCGACCGGACCGTGGGCTGGCGATACAACCTCAGGGTGCTGGAGCGCCTGTTCAGCCCCGAGGTCCTGCGCCTGCCCGGCGCCCGGCACCACTTGGTCAACGAAGCGCCGGCGGTGCGCGAAGCCATGTGGCGGTGGCTGGACGAGCGCTGTGACTGGGGTGTGCCCGAGGCTCCGAGGGAGCGCTGCAACGCCCGCGAACACCGGTCCCGGGGCTGACGCCGTGGCAGACGCCCTCGCCGCCCTCTTCCCGCCGGAACGGCTCACCCGGGCGCCGGCCGATCTGGCCCACTGGGGCCGCGACCGCACCACTGCTTACCGGGCGGCGCCAAGCGCGGTGGTGTTCCCGGAGACCGTCGATGAGGTGGTGGCGTTGGTGCGATTGGCCAATGCGGAGCGGCTGAAGCTGGTGCCTTCGGGCGGGCGCACGGGGCTTTCCGGCGGCGCGGTGGCCAATCGGGGCGAGGTGGTGGTGTCGTTCGACCGCATGAACCGCATCCTCGACTTCAAGCCCGCCGAGCGGCTGGTGCGTTGCGAGGCGGGCGTGGTCACGGGGGCCCTGCAGGCTTTCGCCGAAGAGCGCGGGCTGTTCTATCCGGTGGACTTCGCCTCGTCCGGCTCCAGCCAGATTGGCGGCAACATCGCCACCAACGCTGGCGGCATCCGGGTGATCCGCTACGGCCTCACCCGCAATTGGATCGCCGGGCTGACCCTGGTGACCGGCACCGGGGACGTACTGCGCTGCAACAACGGCTTGGTCAAGAACGCCACCGGCTACGACTTCCGGCACCTGGTCATCGGCTCCGAGGGCACCTTGGGCCTGGTGGTGGAGGCGGACGTGCGCCTGACCGCCCCGCCGGAACCGCAACGGGTGATGGTGCTCGGCTGTCCCGAGTTCAGCGCGCTGCCGCCGGTGCTGGACGTTTTTCAGCAGCAGGCGCCGCTGTCCGCCTTCGAGTTCTTCTCCGACCTGGCCCTTGCCAAGGTGCGCACAGCGCGGGAGCTGCCCCCGCCCCTGCGCGAGGCCTGCCCCTTCTACGCGCTGCTGGAATTTGACGAATCCGCCATGGAAGCGGCCAGCCGAGCGTTTGAGCGTTGCCTGGACAGCGGCTGGGCGCTGGACGGCGTGCTCAGCCAGAGCGATGCCCAGGCAGCCAAGCTCTGGGCGCTGCGCGAGGGCATTTCCGAGAGCATCGCGCCACAAACCCCCTACAAGAACGACATTTCGGTGCCGGTGAGTGACATGCCGGCCTTCCTGGAGGCCGCGGACACCCTGATCGGCACCGCCTATCCCGAATTCGAGGTCTGCTGGTACGGCCACATCGGCGACGGCAACCTGCACCTGAACATCCTAAAGCCGCCGGATTGGCAAGCGGCCCCGTTCCTCGAACGCTGCCACGAGGTCAGCCCGGCCCTGTTCGAGCTGGTGGCCAAGCACGGCGGCAGCATCTCCGCCGAGCACGGCGTGGGCCTGCTCAAGCGGGACTTTCTCGGCTACAGCCGCTCGCCGGAGGAAGTGGCGCTGATGCGCGGCCTCAAGCGCGTGTTCGACCCCAACGGGGTCATGAACCCAGGAAAGCTGCTCTAACGCGCAACCAGCCGCCGCAGGTTGCGGTAGAGCTGGCGGGCATCGGTGCGGAAGGCGCGTTGCCGCTCGCGGACGTCGCGCTGCAAGTGCGCGAGCCCGTCGTCGCCAAGGGCACGGCGCAACGACTCCGCGTACGCTGGAATGGTGGCCCATTCATCCACCATGTCCGCGCCGACCTCCACGTGGCACTGCAGTCCGTAGGCGTGCGGTCCCACTCGAA
>CAZRBP010000188.1:0-2469 GCA_964598305.1 uncultured Pseudomonadales bacterium
TAGTTTCGAGAAGCATCCGGGAGCGCCGACATTGCGTGCGGCGCTCCCGGGAGGACCGGAGGGGCGGTTGCCGACCCTACAGCGTATAGCGGTACTGCAGGCTCAGGGTACGGCCGAGGGGCGTGGTCGCCGCTTGGTCGAGGCTGTTGGGGCCGGTGGGGTTGCAAGCTGATGGGCCGTTCATGAAATTGGGGCATCGGCCGGGAATGGCGCCGCCGCCAATCGCATAGATCTCATCAGTGATGTTGCGGCCGATCAGGTTGAACTGGTGCCGGCCATCTTCCGAGTACAGGCTGATGGCGGCGTCGAGCACCCAGAAGCTGTCCTGCTTGAACGGGTCGAGCGTCGCGGTCCAAGCGTAATCGCCGGTGTAGCGGCCATCGGCGGACAGGTTGAGCCGCCAGCCGCCGCCTGCGTTCCAGTCATAGGATGCGCCGATGTAGCCGGTGATGTCCGCGCTGCCGGCGCCGTCCTCGCCCTTGAGGTTTTCACCCGTCGCGTTGATGAAGTCCTCTGAGTAGGAGGTGTCGGTCCACGCCCAGGCACCCCGGAGGGTTAGGCCTTCGATGTTGGTGTTCAACTGCGCATCGAATTCAACGCCGTAGGTTTCAAGGGCCGACGCGTTGAAGGTGCTGAACTGGATGATGGTCGAATCGAAGAGCTGCACCTGCAGGTCGGAATACTCGTACACGAACGCCGTCGCATTGAAGCGTAGGGCGCTGTCCAGGAAACGGCCTTTAAGACCGGCTTCGAAGCCTTCCGCTTCCTCGGATTCGTAGATCAGAAAGCTGAAGTCGCCGCCGTTGACCGCTGGGTTGAGTGCGGCGGTCGGCAGAGCGCTGTTGTCGATGCCCCCCGACTTGAAGCCTTGCTTGTACGCAAGGAACACACTGACGTCGTCGTTCAAATAGTAGTTGATGGCGACCTCGGGAGATAAGTTGTCGTCGTCGAACTCCAAGCCTTCCTCGATTACCGGGGGACCGCCGAAGCCGAACAGCGCTGCAGCAGCGTGGAGGTAAGGAATCTCGATGCGGCCCTGCTTGGATTCGTCGGTGTACCGGGCGCCGACCGTGATCTCGGTTCGTTCGTTGAGGTCCCAATAGACCGCAAGGAAGACCGAATACACTTCAGTGTCCAGGAAGTGATGCTTGTTGTAGTCGTACTCCCAGCCTGTTACCGGATCAGGACCGACGATGGTGGCTGTCGGGTCGCCGCCGACCAAGGCATAGGCGGGTCCGAAGATATTGGGCATGACGCCGAGATTGAAGGCGTACTGATAAGCGTCGAACTCCTGCTCGATGTCTTGGTAGAAGAAGCCGGCTTGGAAGTTCATCGGCGCATCGAAGTCGCTGGCCAAGCGGAACTCTTGGGTCACGCTCTTGTAGATGTTGTTGTGCAGGCCGCCGAACACGCTGGCACCGTAGCTATAGTCGTCCAATTCCCAGTGCTCCAGGTCCACCCAACCGGTGACGGAAGTGGCGGTGAAGGATTCGTTGACGTCCCAGTCCATGCGCAACGACAGGAAATGGGTGTCCTGCTCCAAGCCCGGCTCGCCGTCGTCGTAGCCCTGCGGAAGCCCGTCGCGCAGGCCGGGGTGTAGATGCAGTTTGGATGTGTTGCCGTTGAGCTTGCAGTCGTCAACGCCCTGGAAAATGCGGAAGGGCGCTGCGGCGGAGGGCACTCCGGTGGGTTGCTGCTTGCCCTCGGGGCAAACCTCCTCCGCATAGGCCGTTCCCCCGCCATGGTTGTCATACTCGGAGTAGCTGTACTTCAGCTTGGCTTCGAAGTTGTCCAGCGGATTCCAAACCAAGGTCAGCCGGGTATTCAGGGACTCATCGCCGTAGTACTTGTCGGCCCCGCTGATGGCGACGTTGACCGGGTCGTTCTCTGCCGAGTAGTTCTCAAACAGCTCGTCGTTCTTGGTCCAGCCCACGGCGAGCCGGGCGCCCAAGGTATCGGAGAGCGGGCCGGAAAGGATGAACTCGCCAAAGATGCCGTCGAATTCGGTTTCGTAGCCGCCGCTGACCTCCATCTCGAATTCATCCCCCGGATCGTTGGTGGTGATGGACACCACGCCGGCGGTGGCGGACTTGCCGAAGTAGAGCGACTGCGGGCCTTTCAGGACTTCCAACTGGCCCATGTCCATGTAGGAGTTGTGGATGAAGCGGCCCCGGTTGACCACCACGCCGTCCAGGTTGATGGCCACGGAGTGGTCGAAGGCGGCGGAGATGGAGCTTGAGCCGATCCCCCGCAGCCTGAGGCTTGAGCCGTTGCCGGAGCCGCCATGAGAGATCACCATGTTGGGCACCATCTTGGCGGCATCCACTAGGTTGGTGATGTTGTAGCGGTCGAGGTCCGCCTCGGTCAGGGCGGCGATGGTGACCGGCACGTCCTGCAGGGTTTCAGCCTGCTGGCGGGCGGTGACGATGATCTCCTCGATGACCTCGCCTTCCTGGGCGAGGGCGGGCA
>CAZRBP010000188.1:2569-6030 GCA_964598305.1 uncultured Pseudomonadales bacterium
GTGTATGCCGATGCGGAGGGCTTTGGGCTCTCCTTGGGCTTCGTCAGCCTGATGTTGGTGGTGTCCAGGGCGTTCGATGGCATAACCGATCCGGTCATCGGCTTCCTCTCCGACCGCAGCCGCAGCCGTTGGGGTCGCCGCAAGCCCTTCTTCCTGTTGGGCACGCCCCTGTTCGTGGTCGGCGTTTGGCTGCTCTGGGTGCCGCCATTCGAATTCGGGCCAGTATCCGTGTTCGGCCAGGAGATGAATTCCGGATACCCCTACCTGCTGGCGACCTTGGTGCTGCTGTTCGTCGGCGCCACCATCAAGGACGTGCCGTACAGCGCTTGGGGCGCTGAACTGTCCCAGAACTACAACGAGCGCACCCTGATCACGAGTTGGCGCGAAGGCTTCAACGTGGCCGGCAATCTCATTGGCGCCTTCGTGCCGGCGGTGATCTTCTTCTGGGGCTACACCAAGCCGGTGGACGCCGTGTTCTTCCTGTCGATCGCCATCGTCTTTCTGATGCCGGTGCTGGTCGTCAACACCCTGTTTAACGTGCCCGAACCCAAGCTGACGGAGCATCGGCCCGAACGGTTGCCCATTCGCGAGAGCTTCCGTCATGCCTGGGCCAATGAACCCTACCGCCGGCTGCTCATCATCTTCCTGTTCTCCACCATCGGCTCGGCCATGACGAACACCTTGAGCTTTTTCTTCGTCAAGCACGTGCTGCTGGCCGGCGACCTGTACGGCTTCTACTTGGCCCCTTACTTCATCTCGCAAATCATCGCCATCCCGCTTTGGTTCAAACTCTCCCGGCGCATTGGCAAGCACCGCGCGACCATGGCGGCCATCGGCTGGTATGCGCTCTGGTCCTGCTTCATACCCTTGATTGCTATTGCGCCGATGGTCTGGTTCGAGCCCTTTGAAGTGGCCAACATGCTGCGCTTCCTGCCTGAAGGGGCCTATGCGGCAACGCTCGACTACTTCAGCGGCATTCCCACGGGCAAGTTCCTGTTCTTCATTGGCGTGATGTGCCTGAAGGGCTCCGCCATCGGCGCGCTTTCCGCGCTGCCCTACGCCATGGCGGCTGACGTGGTGGACTTGGATTCCGCCCGCACCGGCAAGCGCCAAGGCGGCGCGTACTTCTCGATTTGGCTGATGGTGCGCAAGCTCGCCTACGCCCTTGGCCTGCTGATCGGAGCGAACGTCGTGATCTGGTTTGGCTTCGATTCGCTGGCTGACCCCTTGAACACGACCAACACCGCATTCGCCCTGCTGATGCTGGCCGTCACCTATTCGATCGTGCCCGCGATCCTCAAGTTCGTGGCCATGCCGCTGCTCTGGAACTATCCGTTGACCGAAGCCCGATTAGGCGAGATTCAGCGCCAGATCGAGACTCAAGCGCGCAGCGCTACGGCCCGCCCTTGATCGAGATGGTGTGCCCGGTCATCCAGCTCGAAGCTTCCGAGGCCAGATAGACCACCGCCGGCGCGATGTCTTCGGGCGTGCCCACCCGGCCGAGCGGAATCTGAAAGCGCTCGCCAAGTTCCGGAATCTCCTCCTCCTTGAGGTTGAGGAACTCCAGGAACACTTCGGTGGGGATTGGCCCGGGCGAGACGCCGTTGACGCGGATGCCCAGCGCCGCCATCTCTGCGGCGAGGGTCTGGGTCAGGTTGTTGACGCCGCTCTTGGCCACAGCATAGGGGCCGTTGAAGGGCGCGGCGCCGCCCGCCGCGGCGGATGAAATGTTGATGATGGTGCCGCCGCCGTGGTCCTTCATGATGTTGGCCGCCGCCTGGGCGCCGGTCCAGACCGCCTTGAGATTCAGGTTGAGCTGAAAGTCCCACTGCCGTTCCGGCATTTCCAGAAAGGTGCGCGGCACCCGGTCGTCGGCACCGCCGGCGTTGCTCACCCAACAGGTCAGGGCGCCCATGTCGGCGAATGCCTGATCAGCCAATGCCTGCACCTGCTCGATTTCCATGACGTTGGCGGTCACCGCCAGGGCGCGGCGGCCCAAGGCGCGCACCTTGTCGGCCACGGCTTCGATCTCGTGGGTACGGCGGGCCGCCACCACCACGTCGGCACCTGCCTCCGCGAGACCCAAGGCGAGCCCCTCGCCGATTCCCCGACCGCCGCCGGTCACCACCGCCACTTGGCCATCCAAGCGAAATCTGTCCAATATGCCCATTGATTTGCTCCTTCCCGTGATTGGCGAAGAGCTTAGTTGAGTCGTTGCCCGTTTGAAACGCCGAATGCGAAATCGATGGGCTATAGTCCGTATCAATGTCCTTGAAGGGAAAGTGATGGCGATTGCCGACTACGATCCGTTCCGGCCGCCGGTGCTCGACGAACCGAGCGTGGCCTACGCGCACTTGCTGGTCGAACGGCCCGTGCACTACTTTGCCGATTTCGATCCGCCGTTCTACACGCTGTCCCGGTATGCCGATGTGCAACGGGCCTTGCGCGACATCGACACCTACTCCAGTGAGTTTGGGCAGGGGCCGCGCTTCACGCCGCCGGCCGGCATGCTCTCCAATCCGCCCCAGCACACCTTCTTCCGCAGCTTGGTGCAGCAGGCGTTCTCACCCCGCGCCATCGAGGCCATGCGCGGCCGGGTCGAGGCGCTGGCGGACGAACTGCTCGACGAGCGCCCGGCGGGTGAGTGGGATCTGCACGACGCCTTCGCCTTTCCGCTGCCGGTTATCGTTATCGCGGAAATGCTGGGAATTCCGGCTGGCGACCAGCATCTGTTCAAGCGTTGGTCGGATGCTTCGGTGGCGGCAATGGGCGCGGCGGACCCATCGGCCTACGAGTCGGAGCTCACCGAGTTGGCCAACTACATACTCGCCCGGATTCGCGAACGCCGCGCCACACCGGGTCGGGGCGATTTGATTGATGGCCTGGTGCAGGCAAAGCAGGACGGCAAGGGGCTGGCCGACGAGGAAATCCTCAGCGTCGTCAATCAACTGCTGGTGGGCGGCAACGAAACGACGACCTCCCTGATCACCAACGCTGTCTGGCGGCTACTCGAACATGCGCCGCCTGGGCGGCGGCGGGCACTTTGGCGACGGCTGGTGGAGGAGCCCGGCTTGGTTGATGGGGCTTTGGAGGAAAGCCTGCGTTTCGACCCGCCGGTGCTCGGGCTGTACCGCTCAACGACCCGGGCCGTGGAACTGCACGGCGTACGCATTCCCGAAGGCGCCAAGGTGATGCTGCACTACGCCGCCGCCAATCGCGACCCGAGGGTGTGGGATGATCCCAACACCTTCTCCTTGGACCGGCCGGCGCAACGCCACCTGGCCTTTGGTTTGGGGGTGCACTTCTGCCTGGGTGCCCAGTTGGCCCGGCTTGAAGCCGGTGCCGCGCTGCGGGCGTTGATTGCCCGCTGCCCGGACTTGCGGCTGGTCAACACCGGCCAGCGCATTGCGCCTTTTTTCCTCTGGGGCCGCAGGCATCTGCCCGTGGCCTGTGATTCCTAG
>CAZRBP010000189.1:0-6016 GCA_964598305.1 uncultured Pseudomonadales bacterium
TGGGCGCTAACTATGCGCGTCACCGAGAGCTTTTCTATCTCCTCCATCACCCTTGCTTGGGTTTCGTTGTCAAGCCAGTTGGTCGCCTCGTCCAGCAGTAGCACGCTGGGATTTCGCACTAGGGCGGCAGCCAGCATGATGCGCTGCGTCTGCCCGCCGGAGAACGTCGATGAACTCTCTGAGGCCATGGTGTACATACCCATCGGCATCGCTTCAATGTCATGGTCCACTGAGGCCAAGCGCGCGGCCCGCCAAGCGTCTTCCACGGTCAGGTCGCCGCCCGTTCCGATGATGTTGTCCAGCACCGTCTGCGGGCGCAGCGAGGCGTCCTGTACCACCATGCCTACCCCATTGCGCACTGCCTGCCGGTTGAGCCGCTCGAGGTCGTGGCCGTCGTAGTGAACCGCGCCGGATAGCGGGCTTTCCAGCCCCAGCGCCAAGCGGAGCAGGGTGCTCTTGCCCGAGCCCGACTCCCCCACCAAGGCGATGAACTCGCCGGGACGGGCGTGGAGGGATACGTCCTGTAGGATTAGGGGGCCGTCCTCATTGTAGCGGAATGTCACGTGGTCAATGCGCAGTTCGCCCTGCAGATCCAGTATCGGGATATCGGCGACCGTCCTCTTGGGGCGCTCGGTTAGGATGGGTTCCGCCTGTTCCACGGTAGGCAGGATAGCAGCAATGGCAGAAAAGGATAATCCGAACTGGGCCACTGCTCCGTAGAAGACCATAAACGCGGCATAGACCGCCAGAAAGCTGCCAACCGCCAGTCCGTACTCGCTGCGGTGCAAAGCCGCGGCAAACAAAGCTGCCACGGCAAAGAACGGCGCGGCCGAGGTAAACGCTATCAGGTGTTCGTTCAGCGTGCCCAGTTGCATCTCGGCGTGCTTCTGTTCCCGGTAGTTGGAAGCCCACATGGCAAAAGCCGAGGCTTCCGCGCCGCTGACCCGCAGCTTGGCTACGCCGCCGATTAGCTGAAGCAGCACACCTGTGAGGCGGCGCGAGACAGCCAAAAGCCGACGATAGTGCGGCATCTGCCGCAGCCCCACATAGAGGGTTACACCGAGGGAAATCAACCCGAGCCCCAGCCCCAGCCAACCCAACAAGGTGTCGTAGAAAAACAGCAGAGCAAAGGTGGGAAAGAGGAATATCAGCGCTAGCAGCGCCCCGGCAACTAGGCCGGCCACTTGGTCCCGCAGATGTAGGAACCCCATGGCCCGGCTCCCCAGATCGCCAACCGTAAAGCGCCGGTAGAAGGATGAGGACAGGACTAGGAGCCGGTCCCACAGCGCCGCACTGATTCGCGCCGCCGCCCTGCCTTCCAAACGCATCAGGGCGGTCCCTTGCACCATCTGCAGCAGCGCAAGAGTCAGGCCAAACAGCACCATGGCTAGGGCCACCATAGTTAGCATGTGCAAATCGCCGGACGGCAGAACCCGACTGGCGAATACGCCCAGCAATACCGCCGGCACCAGCGTGGCCAAGCCCGACAGAATCCCCGCGCCTAGCAGGCGCACCAAGTCGCCCCATACCCGGTCGAACACCATACCCAACAGTAGGGTAATGCTATTCGCGTGGTCTTCGGGCAGCGGGCGATAGAACAGGTAGGCCATTGAGTCCAAGGTTGCGGCGCGCCGGGCGTTGACCAACACCGAGCGCGAGGACTGGGGGTCAACCATCCGATAGCGGCCCGCAGCTCCCGGAATCAGGGCGACCGGAGATCCGTCTTCCCGAAAAGCCAGCATCGCCCCGCTGTCGCTCAGCCACCACTTCTGTTGTTCGCGCAAGGCAATGCGGCGGCAGCGAACGCCCGAGGCGTTGAGAATGTCTTCCAGCGTGGTCTCCCCTGCAGAAGCCGTGCGCGGGGCGCGGAAGCGAATGTTTTCATGGCTGCCAATCCGCTCTAGGGCGCTCAACAGGACTGAACCGTCCTCAGCGCGGGATGGCGGTGCGCCGCCCAGCACGCTGAACAAGTCCAAGCGCGCCTGCTTCTCGCTCCTTTGCCGATACTGCGCACTCGCGGTCTGCAGGTTGGACACGTCGGCCAACAGCAGATTCCGGTTCGTCTGATCGGCCCTCATCGCCAGCCCGTTAAACTCCACAAGGGCCGCAAGCAGCCGTCCTTCCCGCTGCAGGTCCGCGGTGCCGACTCCGCTCACCACGGCCGCCCGATTCTGGACTATCCAGCTAAATGGGGTGACGGGGACCAGACCGGCTCCGTCCGGCTCCTCAGTGCCGAGGTAGTCAATGCTGCCGTCTTGGCTGGATGCCCATACCACGCCATGCTTGGCACAGATTGCAGCGCCGCCGCCAGCTTCCTCAGCGTCCCCCGGGGCGAGGCTTTGGTCAATGCGCGGACGATAGGTGACATCGCGGACGATGGACTCGGAGAGTTCGCTGACCCAAGTGTCCACCTGCTCGACTAGTTGGGAGTCGAGCCCCGCGCCGGTCAAGGCGCTGAGCGGGAGCCGCCACAGCTCGGATTCGGGCAGCCCCTTGGCGACCAATACACTCAGGCCCTCCCCCTCCGGCACAGAGAAGAGCAGCCGGCCCGGGCCGGCCCGCAGCATGTGCCTGAAATCCTTTGGCGCGCCATCTTCTCTAAGCTGGGTTGCAAAAACATCCACCGACCCCTCGGCGACGAACCAGAGCGTGCCCGGGTCCGACAGGCGTATCGGGCGGTTGCCTCCGCCGATGAATCGTTCCCCGTGGGCCACCACCAGTTCTGGGAGTTGGTCCCCTAGTGACGCCTCCGGCATTTTGCCAACCATAGCCCTTACTCCGCTTTCATGAGCCGGTAGTACAATCCCTCGGTATGGGCCATCAGTTCCCCATGAGTGCCCCGCTGCGCTTCTCTTCCCTTGTCGAGGACTACTATCAGGTCGCAGTCTCGTATGGTGCTCAGGCGGTGGGCGACGATGAGGCAGCTACAGCCGCGCTGGCGCAACGCGTCGTCGATGCGCATCTCGGTCACCGGGTCCAGCGCACTGGTGGCTTCGTCCAAGATCAGCAGGGAAGGCTTGCCAACCAAGGCTCGAGCAATTTCAAGGCGCTGCCGCTGGCCGCCGCTGAAATTGCGCCCGCCCTCCTCAACCGGAGAATCGTAGCCATAGGCCCTGGCCAAGATATCCTCGTGGATCGTCGCATCCATCGCTGCCTCGACCACCCACTGGTCGGGAATCTCCGGATTCCACATCGTGAGGTTTTCCCGGACGGACGCAGCGAACAAAAAGATGCGCTGGTCAACCATCGACACGGAGTTGGTCATCAGATCGCGGGGAATGTCGGTGCGGGCATGGCCGTCCAGCAAAATTTCACCGGACCAAGGCTGATGGATTCCCGCTACTAGCTGGACCAGCGTTGATTTGCCCGAGCCGGTGGGGCCGACCACGGCGACGCGCTGACCGGGTTCTATGGTCAGGCTGAAGTCATCCAGCAACGGTTCTCGATTGGCCTTGTATCCGAAGCGGACGTTGCGCAGTTCGAGTTGACCGCTCAGCCGAAGCTGCCTAGCGAAGGCCCGGTCTCGCTGGGGGGATTGGTCGCCGCGCTGCTGGAAAAATTGGTCCTCAGGGGCGTCTAGGACATCCTCAAGCCGTTGCAGATTGGCTTCTAGGATCTGGAACAAATCCGCGAATTGGACCAGGCGGCCAATGGGCAGCAGGAAGTTTGCGGCGAGAACGTAGAATCCCACCATCACGCCCAGCGTCATGTCTCCTGCCATGACGCGCCAACCGCCGAGACCCAAGACCGCAGCGTTGCTGGCCATCAGGAACATTCCGGGCAGCGAGGCAATCACGTGTCCAAGCTCGGCAAACCGCTGCCGAGCCGTTAGCTCCCGCGCCTGATAGCCCGACCAGTGGGCGAAAAAATCGCTTTCGGCCGATACCGCCTGTATCGTATCTATACTCCGCAACCCGTACATGCTTATGCCCTGCAGCTTGCCCTGCTCCCGCTGTAAGCGACGGTTTTCACCCACGCGGGACCGGGTTATCAGGCGCATTATCACCGCGCTGGCCGCTCCCAAGCCGGCAACCACGCCCGCCAGCAACGGGTCATACATAAACATCGCCGCTAGGAACACGGCGCTGGAGATCAGCTCGATAATGACTCCGACGAACTGGGTAGTCGCCACCACTGAGACGCCGTCAATTAGCTGTAATCGAGAGGCCAGATCGCCGGAGAACCGTTGGATGAAGAATCCCATTCGCAGGCGGAACAAGTGCCTGATGAAGCGGTCGGCATGGTCCACCGACAGCCATATCGCGAGCAATCTGAGACAACGCTGGCGCAGCCACGTGAGCAGATAGACCAGTGCGCCGGACACCGCCAAGCCAACAATGATCGGCGTCGCCCAAGATGGCTCCTCGCCGCTCAGTACGCGGTCCACAAAGACGCTCAGAAACAGCGGCAGGGCCAGCACGGGAGCCGACAGCAGCAGTCCGCAGCACAGCGCAAAGGCCAGCGGCCCGGTGAACTCCCTGAGCCACGGCCAGAGACGGGGTAGGATGCCCGGGCGGGCACCACCGGTCTGGAAATCCGGCCCGCGTTGGAAGCTGAGCGCAACGCCCGTGAAACCCCGGTCGAATTCCTCGTCGTCAATTACGCGGTGGCCGTTTGCCGGGTCGTTCACCAAGTAGCTTCCGCCCCGGAATCCTTCCAATACCAAGAAGTGATTGAACTCCCAGAATATGATCAGCGGCAGGTCCATGTCCCGCAACTGCTCCGGCTCTTTCCGCCATCCCTCGGGCTCCAGCCCATACTGTCGAGCTGCGCGCGTAATGTCGGCAGCGTCACAACCATCCCGATTGACCGCGCACGCCTCGCGCAGCTCCTCCAGCGGGACCCAGCGGCCAAAGAACGCCAGCACAATGCCGAGGGAAACCGCTCCGCACTCGGTCTCCTCTTGCTGTAGCATTAGCGGCGTATGCACCCGCATCAGCCCCCGCTCCCAGACACCAGCACAGATGCGAGAGACTCGCGCCCGAGCACAATCTGCAAAGATACGCCGATGCCATCGGCCATTGGCAAGTCCGGCTCGTCATCCACCAAGGCCACCCGTACCTGATGGGGTCGTTGCGGTATGGCCAATCCACGGTCCGCCAGCCACCTAGGCGGCGCGTCCGCGCGCGGCGATACGTCAGTCACTCGTCCCGGCAAGGCTCGTTCGCCTCCGCCGCCAAGACTGCCAACGCTAACGCGCGCCTCCATACCGGCTCTGAGGTGCCCTGCGTCGTCAGGCGAAACGAAGGCCACAACCTCTGGCCGGCCAGCCGCACTCGTGTGCACTAGTCCCACGAAGGCACCAGCGGATACCGCCTGCCCGGACACTAGGCCCAGCGCCACCACTTGGCCTCCATGCGGACTGACGATCTGCGATTCCGGCGCGGATTCTGCACCGGAACCGACCTCTAGCAGGGCTTGCAGCAACGCCTTCCGGCTCCCTTCCGCCAACTGCCCGCTGTTCTCCAGTGCATTGATGATTTCCCCAATCACAGCCCCCCGATGCTGCCCTCCGGGAGTCTGAACGTAGGCGATAGGCTGGCCCGGCACCACGGTGTCGGTCACTTCCACGAGAACGTCCACCACGGTGCCGGACACCGGGGCAACCAAGTAATGGCGCTCTCCGGGAAGGACCAGCACTGCATCGTAGGAGGCGGTGCGCTCCACGCGCACAAAAACCCCATAAGTTATCAGCACCAAGAGCATCAGCCCCAACCCTGCCACTATCAACCACTCATGGGGCGCGGTAATCTGCAACCGGTCGTCCAATGGCTCTTGGCGCGCCCGGTGGTCCAACGCCCGTTCGCGAAATATCCGGTTAAACAGCACGTACCCAATCCTCCATCAACTCGGCATTGATGCGGCGCTCAGGGATGCGATTAGCCGCATCCCCAGAGATCTGGCAAAGCACTCATACATGTTGGTCAGACCTTTATTAGGGGATAGGTACAGCCAGGCCCTTTGTCAAGTTGCTGGACACCCCAAGGAACCGGGCAAGCTCCCGTCGGAAAACACG
>CAZRBP010000190.1:0-5977 GCA_964598305.1 uncultured Pseudomonadales bacterium
CGTTCACGGTGCGCTCGCTGGCCGGAATGCTCCACAAGTGCGGGCTGCTCGACGAGCAGACGCTGCTCAGGGAGGTGCTCGGCGATATCCGCAGGCTGTTGCCGTTCGAACTGCTCGGGTTCGACACGGACAATGACAGCGTTTTCGTGAACGAGATGTTCGTGCTCTAGACGGCAACGGTCTGGTGGTCAAGCGCGTGGAGCGCTTAGGCGGGGCCGGAAGCGAACCCGGGCTGCGGCTCAAGTCAGCGAACGCCGAGTACGCCGACTACACCGCGTCCGCCGGGGACGTGCACATCGTCGGCAAGGTGCTGTGGACCGTGAGGCGGGTATGAGGGTCGCCAGTCCGTTTCGGCCGAATTCGCAAGGCATTCCGAAAAGGATGCGATCCACTGCCGATCTCCGAGCGATGGCGCTCTGCGGTGATCCGAACTGCCGCGCCGACCTGGCAGGGATGGGTTTTCGATCCGCCGGACTGCTTCTTGAATGGTGTAGTCATATATGACAACATTCGGCTTGAGCAGGAATTCGAGGCCCATCGGTTGGATCAAGGCGGCGCGCAAGGCGTTCGATGCCGTTCCCGAGGCGGTGCGAGACCGGGCGACCGCCGCACTGACGATTGCGGCCGAGGGCGGCAAGGCGGACATCGCCAAGCCGCTCAAGGGTCTTGGGTCGGGCGTCTTTCAGATCGCCATTCGGCACCGGACCTGCGCCTGGCGGGTGGCCTATGTCACGGAGCTGGCCGGACGGCTCTGGGTCATCCACGCGTTCCGCAAGAAGTCGAAAATCGGGATCAGGACGCCGAAACCGGATATGGATCTGATCGCGAACCGGCTGGCGCGATTGAAACGGGAGGTATTGTGATGAGCGAGTTCGATTTCGAACTGGTCGAAGGGACCGGCAACGTATTTCGCGACCTGGGCGATCCAGAGGCGGATTTGACGCACGCCAAGGCGGTTCTCGCCGCCCGCATCATCGCGGCGCTGGACGGGCGAGGATTGTCGGTGCGAAAAGCCGCCGCCCTGACCGGCTTCGCGGCGGCGGATTTCTCCCGCGTTCGCAACGCTGATCTCGGCCGGTTTACGCTGGACCGGCTGATGAAGATGCTCGCTTCGCTCGACACCGAACTCAGGATCACGATTCGTGTCGAAGCCAAGCAAGACGGCAAGGCGGCGATGGCGACATGACGGTAAGCGAGCCCGCCATGGCCGCCTTGAGAGTTCATTCCGTACGTTTGCCCATCTTCAGATGCACCTTTCAACAGGCGGTCTGTGTGGTGGCTGAATTCCCGGTCGCCATAGCCGAAGCCGCAAGCGCACACGGGCTCTCGTTTTTCCGAAAGCTGATGCCTGAACGTAAGCGTTCTATATGGGCGCCACCCGGTTACCAAGTCCGAATGGAGGTTTTGGACTTCAGGCTGCGAGTGCTATATCCGGCCTTTCTGTGCAGGTCCTTCGCCTGCTGGCCCCGATGGAATCCGCCGGTTCGCTCCTCATTCCGTCAATGAGCTTGATGCCCTGAACGCTTATCAGGATTGGCGAACCGCGGTCTTACCTGTTGACCATCACCTCGTGTCGTACCTGGTGCAACCTTGCTGGCGTTTACTCCTCCGATTAGCTGGTTGATGCCCGACCAAACTGCCTCAGGCAGCCTGGCGCTCGTAATTTCGATCATAGCGCCGATCATGGGCCAACAGTGCCCACATCGTGCGCGCGTTCTTGTTCGCCAGGGCCACCCCGGCGACGTTCTTGTGGCACCTCTCGGTCACGCGCGTCATCCAGGGCGTGGGGTTGTTGACCTGATTGATCGCGGCCCGCGCACCGTGGATCAGCAGGGTACGCAGGTACTTGTCTCCGCGCTTGGAGATTCCGAACAGCCTCACCCGTCCGCCGGTGCCCTCATGCCGGGGAACCAGGCCCAGGAACGCGGCAAACTCCCGCCCGGACTTGAAGGCCGAGGGATCGCCCATGGTGGCCACCGCCGCGGTCGCACTGATCATGCCGACTCCCGGGATCTCGGCAAGGCGCCGACTGGCTTCGTTATCGCGGTGCCAGAGTCCTAGCCGGCGCTCGATGACCGCGACTTCCTCGTCCAACCGCAGTATTCGCGCCCACTGATCGCGCAGACTGTCCACTGCCATCGCCGGCAACCGCTCAGCGATCCGCTCGAGCGCGCCGGGAATATCGCGCTTCAGGCCGGCCCGGCCTTTGGGCATGACCTCCCCGTACTCGGCCAACAAGCCGCGCAGGCCGTTGATCTGCGCGGTTCGGAACTTCACCAGCTGCTGGCGCATGCGGTGCAAGGCCAGCACCGCTTGTTGCTCCTCGGTCTTCACCGCCACGGTGCGAACGCCGGGCTGCTGAACCGCCGTCCAGATCGCCCTGGCGTCGTGAGTATCGTTCTTGTTGCCACGCAAAAAAGGACGGACCATTTTCGCGGGCAGGATCCGGACCTCGTGGCCCAGCCCCAGCAGCTCACGCGCCCAGTGCTGGCTGCCACTACAGGCTTCCATCGCCACCAGACAAGGCACGAAATTGGCGAAGTGCCTTAGGAACTTTGCCCGACTGAGCTTCACGTTCATCTCCTCACCGGTCTCCACATCCACCCAGTAAAGATGGAACACACGCTTGGCCGTATCCACACCCACGATCATTTTGCTACTCTCCATGTCGGACCCTCCGGTTTGCCTGGGAAGCGGATGCTTCCCCACTGGGCACTATGATGCCGTCGGCCCGCGAGGGTCCACTTCACCCCCACCGACGTCAGGCGCAGTGTGGGTGGCGCCCATTCCATTCCGTCCCCGGGGGATAGGTGCGCATAGTACCGGATTTTTCGTCATCGAAACTGGTCGGCTGATTCGAGTCGCGCCTGTCCTGCACGGGCGAAAAAAACCACCCTGCGGGTCTGGTAACACGATTGATATTCCGCTATGGTTGCGTGCATGGCCGTGCGCGCGGAGGATGTTGACAGCAGAGTGACGCCGATCGGGCGGGTGGAGCAGCCCCCCTCGGATCCGGAGTCCACGCAGGCGGATGAGGCACAGGCATGGCGCTTGCGCCATGAAAGGGAAGAGGCGCGCGCGGAGGCCGCCGAGGCACTGGCCGAGAAGTGGCGGTGGGCGGAGGTTGCGGCACGATCCGAACTCGGTTCCCTGAAGTCGCACTTCCAGGCCAATCGGGAGAAGTTGGCCGAGGCGCGCGAGGAACTCAAGGCGATCCGTCAGGCGTCGAAGAACGTGCTTTACCTTCAGTCGGAGGTGCTGAGGCTGACGGAACTGCTGGCTGCGGCGCGAGTGGACGCGAGCCAGCGCAGTCCGGGGATGTCGTTGCGCATGGAGCTTGCCGAGGCGCGCGAGGACAACGCCTGGCTGCGTGAGCGGTTGAGCGCATCGGTGGACGGGAACGGTGTGGAGGACACCGGCACGACGTCCGCCGGCAGACGCGGGCGGACGCACCGCAAACCGGACCGCGACGCGATGGCTGAGCGATTGCGGAATCAAAAGAGGCTGATCGAATCGCTGCGCAAGGAGCGCGGCGGATTGCGCAAGCAGGTGACGGGGCTGAATCGCGAACGGGTTCGGGAACAACAGCGCCGGGACCGGCAGACCGAGCAGATGGAGTCGTTCAAGGCGACGATCCAGACGCTGCACCGGGAGAACATCGAGCTGCGCCGCGACCTGCGCTACCGGCGCGATCAGTCCGAAAAGCTGGTGCGGATGTACGATGAGGTCAAGTGGTTGCGCTGGGACCTGGAAGGGTCCGAAGCCCGCAGGGAGAAACTGAAGGACCGCGTCGTGAAGCTTCGCGCCAGCGGGGCGACGCTGTCGAAGTTGCCGTCGGACGAGTCGGCGGAGTTGCGCAAGGCGCTGCGGCGCTCGCGCCGACACAAGACGACCATCCGTTCCCTGAACAAGGAGAACGCGCGGCTACGCCGGGCGTTGCGGGTGTCGAAGAAGCGCGGGGATGCTCTTCAGGGACGGGTCGGGCGGCTTCGTGCGAACGGGCGGCGGCTGTCGGACCGCCTGTCCGGCGAATCCGGTGAGTTGCGCAAGGCGCTGCGGCGCTCGCGCCGGCACAAGTCCGCGATCCGGTCGCTGTCCAGGGACAACGCCCGGCTGCGCAAGGCGGTACGCAAGGGGCGGAAGCGGCAAGGGGCTTTGGAGACCGAACTGGCCGAGGTTCGCGCCAGCCGCGCGGTGCTGTCCAGGCGGATGTACGGACGCAAGAGCGAGCAGCAGGACAAGGCGCGCTCGAAGCGCCGGCGCGGCCAGCAACCCGGCGCGCCCGGGCATGGGCGGACCCCGAGGCCGGCGCTTGAGGAACGGACCGAGACCCTCGAACCGCCACGGGAGGCGCGCGTGTGCGGCGTTTGCGGCACGGGGTATGTGGCCAATGGGCGGCGTTGCACGACGATCGTGGAGATCGACGTGAAGGCGCATACACGGCGCATCGTGCGTCCCCGCTGGCGCCGCCGGTGCGACTGTGCCGACGTGCCGAGGGAAGTCATCGCGCCCGCGCCGGACCGGCTGTTCCCCGGTACGCCGTACGGAACCACGGTGTGGGCGCGGGTGTTGTTCGAGCGCTATGTGTGCCACCGGCCGCTGAACGGGGTGGCCGATTGGCTGACCCGGCAGGGCCTGGCGCTCTCCGCCGGCACGCTGGGCAACAGTGTTACCCGCTTTGTGCCGTTGTTCGAGCCGCTGGGACAGGCGATCCTGGAGCACCAGCACGCCGCGCCGGTGCGTCACGGCGACGAGACCGGCTGGCGCATCCAGGCGCTGCGCGAGAGCGGCCGTTCCGGGCGTGCCTGGTTGTGGGTCTCGGTTACCGCGGAGGCGGTGTACTTCCATATCGATCCATCGCGCAGCGCCGAGGCTGCGCTGGTGGTGTTCGGCGGCGCTCTGGCCGGGCAGGTGCTGGTGGTCGACCGGTACTCGACCTACAAGAAGCTGGCGCGGGTGCTGGAGGGGCGGGTGACCCTGGCGTGGTGCTGGAGTCATCAACGCCGGGACTTTATCGACTGTGCCGCCGGACAGCCGAAACTGAGCCGGTGGTGCCAGGGCTGGCTCGGGCGCATCGCGGCCATTTACCGGCTCAACAGGACGCGCCTGTCGCATTGCCGGGCCGACACCGGGGAACGCGACGAGGGGTTCGCCGCCGCGCAGCGTGACCTGGAATCGGAACTCGCGGCGCTGTTCGCCACCGCCGAGCGGGAACTGAAGGGGCTGGACGAGGCGGCGCGGCAGGCCGCGCCCCTGCGTTCGCTGCTCAACCATCGCGAGGGGCTGAGCGTGTTCGTCGGCAACCCCCAGGTCCCCATGGACAACAACCTCGCCGAGCGCACGCTGCGCGGGGCCGTCATCGGGCGAAGGCTCTCGTTCGGCTCCGACAGCGAAGCCGGCGCGCGTCTCACCGCGCTGATGTACTCGGTGGTGGAAACGCTGGCGGTCAACGGCATCGACGTGCGCCTGTGGCTGACCGAGTGGCTCAGGGCCTGCGCGGCCAACGGCGGGCGGGCGCCGCCGGACCTGTCGCAGTGGTTGCCCTGGTCGATGAGCCGCAAACGCCGGCGCTCCCTGACGGACAACGCGTGAGCGTCGATATCGAATGCCGCTACTACGGGCGCGACTTCACGACCGGGGAGATGGCGCTGCTGCGCGCGCTCATCGACGGGCCGCCGGCATTGAATCGCTTCGCGCTGTCGAAGGAGTTCTGCCGGCGCATCGGCTGGACCAAGCCCGATGGCGGACTCAAGGACATGATGGCGCGCGTGACCATGCTGGCCATGCACAAGGACGGGCGGATCGCGCTGCCGCCGCCGAGGTGGGGACGCAACCCGCCGGCGCCCATGACCTTCGGGCCCGACACGGACCCGCCGCTGGAACCGCCGCCCCGCGCCCTCGATGAGGTGCGCCCCATCCGGCTGCGCACCGTGCTCGGCGGCACGCCCCAAAGCAGGCAATGGAACCAGTTCGTCGC
>CAZRBP010000191.1:0-5936 GCA_964598305.1 uncultured Pseudomonadales bacterium
GTTGGCGAACGCTTCCAGATAGCCCTCGGGGTGTCCGGCCGGCGTGCGCGTCGCGTGGGCGGCGGCCTCGCCCAGATAACTGTCGCCAACCCGGTGGATCGCCCAAGCCTCGTCCGCCGGCTTGACCATCAGCGCATTCGGCTCCTGCTGGCGCCACTCCAGGCCCGCCTTGCTGCCGTACAGGCGAATGCGCAGATCGTTTGCCTCGCCGCAGGCGATCTGCGAACAGACCAAGGTGCCCCGGGCGCCGCCTTCGAGCCGCAGCAGCATGCTCGCGTCATCGTCGAGCTCCCGGCCTTCGACAAAGCTCGTCAGGTCGGCGAGAATCGACTCGATCCGCCGGCCGGAGATGAACTCAACCAAATGGTGGGCATGGGTGCCGATGTCGCCAACGCAGCAGCTAATTCCAGCCTGCGCCGGGTCGGTGCGCCACGCGGCCTGCTTGTTGCCCGCCCGCTCCACCGGTTCCCGAAGCCAATCCTGGTTGTATTCGACCTGCACTTTGCGCAGCTCGCCCAGGCGGCCGCTGGCAACCCAATCGCGGGCCTCGCGAACCATCGGGTAGCCGGAGTAGGTGTGCGTCAGGGCGAACAGCCTGCCGCTCGCCACCGCGGCCTCTGCGAGTTGATGGGCCTGGTCGAGGTTCGCCGCCAGCGGCTTGTCGCAGATGACGTGGGTTCCGGCGTCGAGAAATGCCTTTGCCACCGGCAGGTGCAGGTGGTTCGGCGTGGCGACGATCGCGAAATCGATGCCGTCATCACGCTTCGCCTCCAAGGCGGCCATCTTCTCGTAGGAATCGTAGGAGCGGGCCAAGCCCCAAGCCTCAGCACTCGCCTTCGCCCTTGCCGGGTTCGACGACATGGCGCCGGCGACGAGTAGCGCCTCGCCATCGAGTTCCGCCGCGATGCGATGCACCGCACCGATGAACGCGCCCTGCCCGCCGCCCACTATGCCGGCCCGGAGCCTTCTCATGACCGGTAAGCCTCCCGGCCGACGCCTTGCACCGGGATGCCCTGCGCCGCCATCACTTCGCTTTGCAGCGCGTGCATCGCGGCGGCCGCCTCATCGATGGCCTTGGTGAAGGCAATCGAGCCCGCCAGGATAGGCGCCAGCCGGTCCTTGTCCTGAATCCGCGCGGGCGGATATTCGTGCTCAACCACCAAGTAGGTTTTCCCAGGGTCGATGTCGAGCAGTTCGCGGGCCGCGAGCTGATGGTCCAGCCAATCGACCGTGCGGTTCTGCAGGTAAGCCAGCGGATCGTGGCGCGCGGTGCCGGGCAGTTCGTGTTCGCAGATCGCGGTCTGCTTCTTCCAAGCGTTCACTTGGTCGGCCGGAGCCGCTGAGGGCACGCCGCCTTTCCAGTCACCCCGCTCCATGGTCTGGCCGCCGTAGCCCCATGCGGACACGCCTTTCGAGTCCACCACCTGGCCCTTCACGTGGAAGCCGTCGATCAAAAAGCCATAGCCCTCGTCCTTGAGGTACTGGAACATCGACCGGGTGTCCTGCCCCATCAACACGCTGTGGGACGGGTCGTAGTGGATGCGGAACTGATCCCCCACCCCGTGCCGCTCGCAGATGCGGTGCAAGGCGATCCACGGGCCCGGCGCGTAGGCGATGTTGTTGTGCCAGCGGTCCAGCGCCGTCCAGCCCGGCATCGGGCACTGCTCCACCCGGAAGGTGAGGCCGCGCGCCTTGGCCTCCTGCATGAGCGGGATGAACTCCCGCTCGAACATCTCGAGGTTGGCGTCCATCTCAAGATCCATGTTGCGCCCGACGAAGCCGCAGACCGCATCGGTCTCCAGGAGCACGGCGGCATCGAACACCCGCAGCATGAACTCGTGCTTGGCCCGCCGCGCCCCGTCGTCAGCAACCAGCAGGTTGTCGAAGTAGGCGAGGTCGGAAAGCCCAACGCCGGTGGCCTTCATGGCGGCCTGGACGCGGGCTGCGCGGGCCCCATCGAAGGGCGTCCTCAAGTCCAGCGTGTTGGCCACCGGATCGAGCATGGCCTCGGCGGGCACATCGGTGCGGGACGGGTGCAGCGCCGCCGAAAGCTGGATGTAGGGGGAACCCACCTCCCGCGAGAACTCAAGCCATTCCTCCACGGCCAAGTCCGGATCCGCATCCCGCCTCTCGCGGGGCGTCAACTCCTGGAACGCAGCGGTCAGGACGCTGATCTTCATCGGCTTGGGATCGAATGGAGCGACGGCAGGGCTCATGGCATTTCCGCGATTGGCGCTGAACGGTTGCGTGGCATGGTAGTCGATTGGCGCAACGGAAGGGACAGGAAACTTGAGGAAAAGTTAATCCGCAAGGCCGAACGCCAACAGTCAAAGCACAGCGATGTACAGTTAACCCACTGAAATAATTTATTTTTATAGCCAATAAATTGCTAAGAAAAGTTAACTTATCTTAGCTTGCCCTTGGCCTTCGAAGTCCGTATCCTCCCGCCCATGCGCGAGATTTCCTCAGAGCAGCGCCGCCGAAGCCTACGCACCGAAAACCCTTGGTGGGAAGGCGGGTCGGTGCGCAGCGACTATTCCAGATTGTCCCCGAGGGGGTACTTTGAGCGTCTCACCCGACTGGTTATGCAAAGGGATGTCCGGCGAGCCGTTGTGCTGATGGGTCCGCGGCGGGTCGGCAAAACCGTTCTGTTGCACCATGTCATCGAACATCTACTCAAAGAGGGCGTTTACTCGAGCCACAACATCGCCTATCTCTCGCTCGACCAGCCGCTCTACGCCCGGCTGTCCATCGAGGAGCTGGCGAGCGAAATTGAGCAGGCCACCCGACCGGCGCCGGGTGACCGATTGCTGGTGCTTGATGAGATCCAGTACCTGCCAAACTGGGAGTGGCACCTAAAGGCGTTCGTGGACACCCATCCAAGCGTGCAATGCATCGCATCCGGTTCCGCCGCGGCCGCGTTGCGCCTCAAGAGCGCGGAGTCTGGGGCTGGGCGATTCACCGACTTTCTCCTGCCGCCGCTCACATTCCATGAATATCTTGACTTACGCGGCAAGGGAGAGTTGGTGACGCTCGAACCCGAGGGCGGGGTGTCCGCTCCAGACATTGAGGCGCTGAACCAAGAGTTTGTCGATTACTGCAACTTCGGCGGCTATCCGGAAGCCGCGTTTTCTGAAGCGGTGCGTGAAGACCCCGATCGCTACATCCGCGCCGACATAGTGGATAAAGTGCTGCTTCGCGACCTGCCGAGCCTCTACGGCATACAGGACGTGCAGGAACTCAACCTGCTTTTTTCCACTTTGGCATACAACACGGCGAATGAACTGTCTCTTGAAGAGCTTTCGCAAGACTCAGGGGTGTCCAAACCCACGTTACGGCGCTATCTGGAGTACTTGGAGGCGGCATTTCTCATCAAGATCGTGCACCGCATTGACCACAACGCCCACCGATTCAAGCGAGCCACCCGGTTCAAGGTGTATTTGACGGCGCCCGCGTTGCGCTGCGCCCTGTTCGGTGCGACGAGGCCCGGCGATGACTCGATGGAGGCAGTGGCCGAGACGGCAGTTTTCGCGCAATGGTTCCACGCGAACTTCGACCTGCACTATGCCCATTGGACCCGTGGCAGGAACCACGGCGAAGTGGACATCGTGGCGCTGGACAAGCGCCAGCAGCCTTTGTGGTGCGTGGAAGTCAAGTGGACAGACCGCTTCGCAAATCGACCCCAAGAACTCACTAGCCTAAAGCGATTTGCCGACCGGCACCCGGAGTCCCAACTCATGGTGACCACCCGTAGCGCAACTAAGGCCCCCATTTCCTGGCAGGGCACGGAAGACTTGCACTTCATTCCGACCAGCCTCTATTGCTACGTCGCTGGCCGGCAGGCGGTGCAAGACCCTAACTTCGTGGACGCCGTGTGGAAGGTGACCGACTAGGGACCGCTTGAGCTCGTGGGCGGTCTGCAAATGCTTGCTTGAACGAATCCGCCCTTGTAGCTTGCCGCGCCATGCCGTAGCTTTGCGCTTCCCAACCGTCCATCCATCGACGAGGCTCCCGCTGCATGACCCCCAATCGGTTCGCTTGGTTTTTGGCCATCGTGCTACTGGGACTGACGCCCGCGCTGAGCGCCCACGACAAGGTTCGCCAGCCTCCGGAGCACGAGGCGCGGCTGATCCGCTTTCCCGATACGGCGGACCACAAAACCCTGGTCGTGGACCTGCACACGCACAGCGTGTTTTCCGACGGGCACGTGTGGCCGAGCATCCGGGTGAGCGAGGCGTTGCGCGACGGGTTGGACGCACTGGCCATCACCGAGCACCTGGAGTGGCAGCCGCATCGGGCCGACCTGCCCCATCCGGATCGCAACCGGGCCTTTGAGGAGGCAGCCGCGGCGCTGCCGGACGGCTCCGACCTGATCGTGATCGCCGGGTCGGAGATCACCCGGGAGGAGCCGGCCGGGCACATGAATGCGGTGTTCCTGAGCGATGCCAACGCGCTGTTGAAAGTGGATTCCGACCCCGGCACCGACCGGATCGACTACTATCTCGCGGCCAATGAGTGGCCACCGGAAGAGGCGGTGCGGGCGGCCAACGAACAGGGTGCGTTCGTGTTCTGGAACCATCCCTTCTGGACCGCCACCCTGCCGACCGGCGTATCGCGCATGACCGACTTTCACGCTGCGCTGATCGAGGCGGGGCAACTGCACGGCATCGAAATCGCCAACGGGGCCACCTACTCCGAACATGCCCACCGGCTGGCCATGGACCACGAACTGGCGATGATTGGCGTCTCCGATGTCCATGACCTGGTGGACTGGGACTATCCGCCGGCGCTCGGCGCCCATCGGCCCGTGACCCTGGTGTTCGCCAAGGAACGCTCGGCGGCGGGCATTCGCGATGCCTTGTTTGCACAGCGCACGGTGGTCTGGTTCAAGAACCTGCTGGTGGGCCGGGAAGCGGTGTTGAAGCCCCTGCTGCAAGCGGCCCTCGACGTCAAGGACGCCGCCTACCGCAGGATTCCCGATATCAGGAATCCCGGCAAGGAGATTGAACTCGCCATCGTCGATCTGACCCTGACCAACATCTCCGATGCCGATGTGCAACTACGCAACCGCAGCCCTTACACATTCACCCAGCACGGCGACCACATGGTGATTCCCGCCCACGGCAGCCTGCGCTTAACCGTTCGCCCCGGAGAGAAGGTGCCCCAGATCAACCTAGACTTCGAGATCACCAACGCGCTGGTGGCGCCCAAGACGCCGCTGCGCATGCAGCACCTAATCGAACTCAAGACTGACGGCTAACGTTCAAGTCGAGCCAGCCGCCAAAACCCCAACCAATCCGACAAGCGCACCAATGAAAACGGTGAGGAAAGCAATCTGCCAACCAATCGCGGCCTTGATCAACGACTCCAACCGGTCAAAGCGGCTATCGTGGCCGTCTAGCCGACCGTAGACCAAGTCAAACTTCTCGTTTACCAAGTCAAACTTCTTGTCAACCAAGCCAAACTTCTTGTCAACCAAGTCGAATTGGCCATCAACTCGATCAATCCCTTGGTCGATGTACTTCTTTATCGACTCAGTATGACGCTCGAATTCGGCGCTCAGCCGTTCGGGTGTGACCGCAAACTTCTCAATTGAATTGGCTATGGCCTCGATCACCGCCCGCGATTGCTGGCTGTTCAGTCCCGAGTCCTCAAGCCGCTCCGCCATCGAATCGATTTCCCTTACTACCTGTCGCATTATAGTCCTTGTTGTGGTGTTGAAAGACAACACCATCCTGAACCCCTTGCCATGATGCCCGGAAGTGGTGATCAGCCCCGCGTTTTGTAGGAAATCGCCCCTTTGTCACCGCAATTGCGCATCGGCCAGCGGTGTGCCCGATTCGGTCACATGACGTGGCGGGTCAACCCGGCGAACAAGCTTCCCCAGAATTTCGACCGCCGGCCTTGGGTCAGTTCCACCCGGTCGGCGCGGTTGC
>CAZRBP010000192.1:0-5876 GCA_964598305.1 uncultured Pseudomonadales bacterium
TCGAGCAGGCCGGTGGCGTCGTGCACCCGTCCGGCGATGACGTGGATCACTTCCCGCTCGCGTTGGACCACGCCCTCCACGCGCAATAGCTGGCCTTGCAGGATCTCCGCTCGATAGCGCTCCAGAACCGTGCTCCAAACCACGACATTGATGTTGCCCGTTTCGTCCTCCAAGGTCAGGAAGACGACGCCAGTGGCGGTGCCGGGCCGTTGCCGGCAGGTGATGAGGCCGGCCACCTGGACGAACTGCCCGTGGCGGCAACGCTCCAGCCCCGCCGCCGTGCGGCAACGGCGCAGGACGGGCGCATCGCGCAGCAGGGACAGGGGATGGGGGCCTAGGGACAGGCCGAGGTAGCGGTAATCCTGCTTGAGATTCTCACCGACCCCCGGTTCGGCCAAGGCCACCTCGGTGCGATACGGCGCAGCCGCCTTGGCGGCGCGCCAGATGGCGGCGGGCAGATCGACGCCAGCGGCATCCCAATGGGCTTGGTGACGATGGCCCGAAAGCGAGGCCAAGGCGCCGGAGCGGGCCAGAAAGCCCAGTTCCCGGTTGTTCAATTCGGCCCGGGCGCGCAGATCGTCCACATCCCGAAACGGCTGGGCGGCGGCGATGCGCGCGGCCGCTTCCTCGGAAAGTCCCTTGATTTGCCGCAAGCCCACGCGCAACGCGCCCTGAATGAGCGGGGAACCTCGCTGGCTCAATGCGAGGGCGCGCACCCTCGGTGCGTTATGCCCTCGCTCCGGGGGGTGTCGCTCCGGAGCGAGGGCATCTTGCCCTCGATTGAACGCCCAACGAGAACCAAAGGTTCGCGCAGGTTCCAGCCGAAAATCCCAGCCGCTGGCCTGCACGTCCACGGGGCGGACTTCGATGCCGTGGCGCAGCGCGTCCTGGATCAGTTGGGAGGGGGAATAGAAGCCCATGGGCAAGCTGTTCAGGAGGCCGGCGTAGAAGGCCGCCGGCTCATTGCGCTTGAGCCAGGCGGAAACGTAAACCAGCAGCGCAAAGCTGGCTGCATGGGATTCCGGGAAGCCGTATTCGCCAAAGCCCTTGATCTGTTCAAAAACACGGCGGGCGAAGCTCTCGCTGTGGCCCCGCGCCAGCATGCCGTCGATGAGCTTGCGCTCGAACTTCTCAAGCCCACCCCGGCGCTGCCAAGCGGCCATGGCGCGGCGCAGCTCATCGGCCTCGCCGGCGGAGAAGCCGGCGGCGACCATGGCCAGTTCGATCACCTGTTCCTGAAAGATGGGCACCCCCAAGGTGCGCCCCAGCACCTTGCGCACGGCCTCGTTGGGATAGGTGACGTCCTCCTTGCCATTGCGGCGGCGCAGGTAGGGATGCACCATGTCGCCCTGGATGGGGCCGGGCCGGACGATGGCCACTTCGATGACCAGATCGTAGAAGCGCTTGGGGCGCAGGCGCGGCAACATGGCCATCTGCGCCCGGGACTCCACTTGAAAGACGCCGATGCTGTCGCCCTTCTGCAGCATCTCATAGGTGCTCGCCTCCTCCGGAGGAATCCGGTCCATGGTCAGGGCATCCGCACCCTGGTAGCACCGAAAGCCGTTCACCAAATCGAGGGCCTTGCGAATGGCGGTGAGCATACCGAGGCCGAGCACGTCCACCTTCAAAAGCCCCAGCGACTCCAAGTCGTTCTTGTCCCATTGGATGACGGTGCGCTCCTCCATGGCGGCGTTCTCAATGGGCACGAGCTGCGCCAAGGGGCCGGCCGAGATCACAAAGCCGCCGACGTGCTGGGAGAGATGCCGGGGAAAGCCCAGGATTTGATCGACCAAGGCGATGTAGCGGCGCACGGAGGGGCCGTCCGGGTCCGCCCCCGCCGCGGCCAGGCGCTGGCCGAACTGGTCCCGGCGGTCCCACCAGGCCATGGACTTGGCCAACAGATCGACGAAGCCGGCATCCAGCCCCAAGGCCTTGCCCACATCGCGCAGGGCGCTGCGCGGTCGATAGGTGATGACCGTGGCGGCCAGGGCGGCCCGGTTGCGCCCGTATTTGCCGTAGATGTATTGAATGACCTCCTCCCGGCGCTCGTGCTCGAAGTCCACGTCGATGTCCGGGGGCTCCTGCCGTTCCTTGGAAATGAAGCGCTCGAACAGCACATGCTGGCGTGACGGGTCCACCTCTGTGATGCCCAGGCAGTAGCAGACCGCGGAGTTGGCTGCCGAGCCGCGTCCTTGGCACAGAATGCCCCGGCTGCGGGCGAAGCGGACAATGTCCTCAATGGTCAGGAAGTAATACTCGTAACCCAGTTCGGCGATGAGCGAAAGCTCGTGCTCGATCAACGCCTTGACCGCATCGGGAGCGCGCCCCATTCCCGCCTCTTTTCCTGCCGCCTTCCCGGGCCAGCGCCGGTTCGCGCCTTCATAGGTAAGTTGGCGAAGCCAAGCGGTTGGTGTCATGGCCTGGGGCACCAGTTCCCGCGGGTATTCGTAGCGCAGTTCGTCCAAGGAGAAATGGCAGGCGTCCGCGATCCGGACCGCTTCGGCCAGCATGTCCTCGGGATAGAGGCCCGCCAGCGTCTCCAAGGGACGCAGATGCCGTTCGGCGTTGGGCGTCAGTTGGGTGCCGAGTTCGCTGACCGGTTGCTTGAGGCGAATGGCGGCGAGGGTGTCCAACAGCGGCTTGCGCTCGGCCCGATGCATGAGCACGTTGTTGGCGGCGGTGATGGGCAGGCCGAGGCGCATCGACAGGCGCAGCGCCTTGGCCATGCGGTCGAGGTCGCGGCCATCGAGGAACAACCCGAGACCAATCCACAGGCGCGGGCAGCATCGGCGAACTTCCCGGCCTTCGAGCAGGAGTTCGTCGATGGCCGCATCCCGAGGCGCCCACAAGGCCAGGCAATCGTCGGCCCGGCCCTTGAAATCATCAATATGCAGCGCGTATTCGCCCTTCGGCGCCTGGGTTCGGCCTTGGGTGATGAGTTCGGAAAGCTGTCCGTAGGCGCGCCGGTTGGGAGCCAGCAGCACGATGTCAACTGGGGCGGCGCCGCTCGTGGCGACCCGGAAGACGCTGCCGATGATGAGCTTGATGCCTAGGTCGCGGGCTGCGCCGTGGGCGCGCACCGCACCGGCCACCGAGCATTCATCGGTGATGGCGATGGCGGCATAACCTCGGGCGTGGGCCTCGCCCACCAGTTCCTCGGGATGGGAGGCCCCGGTCAGGAACGAGAAGTTGCTCCTGCTGTATAGCTCCGCGAACTTAAGCTCCGCGAACTTAAGCTCCGCGAACTCAAGCGAAGTAGCCATGCAAATACCATTGTTCGGCCTTGTCGGAATCGAGCATTCGAGGTTCAAACAGCCAGCAGCGGGCGCCTTCGGGGTCCAGCGCGACGAAATAATCGCGGGACGCCGAACGGCTGGCCGTCGAGGCAGCGAATCCATCTGGGGAGTCCCACCAACCGGTTTCAATGCGTTCGGGGCCGCTTAGGATTCGGTAGCGTTCGGGATTGACGGGACGGGGGGATTCGAGGAGCCACATGGGCCGTGGGAACGGGCTCGCCGAAGGGCTCGCCGAAGGGCTTGCCAATGGCCCTACCGGGGGCGGTTGGGCCATTTCCGGCGGAGTGGCGGGTGCGAGGGCGGTGGCGCATTCCGGGCGATGGTCATCAACCTGGCGCAGGACGCGCACGGATTCACCGTTGAGCCGGGCCGTCACCCGGTCCACGAAATCCATCGGCGCCTGGCCCGCCGAAGTGCCCTCGCCCAACAGGTCCCGATGCGTTAGGCCGGCCTCGGCAATGGGTTCCACGGCGTCGGCGACCAGGGATAGGCTCATCACCTCCGCCGGCAAATCGATTCGGTCCAAGGCCAGTCCGCTGATCTCCAGCAGGCTGTTGGCCCGCACTCGCGGTTGGGCGAAGTGTACGGGCAACGCCGTGGAGTTGCCTCCCAAGGGTTTGAAGGCCCAGCGCAGCGCGCGTGCGCCGAGCTGCCGGGCGGTCAGCCAAGCCTCAAGCTCCACCGCTAGGCGGCGCATGGGCAGGCGCAGAATCGACTTGCTGGAAACCGATTCAAGCAGGTGCATCGAACTGCGGAAGCGTTCCCGCAACGGCTCCGGGGTGCGGGGGTCGGGAATGGTGCCGGTGAGCTTATCCAGGGTTTCAACCAAGCCGGGGCCGAAGCGCTTGCCAAGTTCGTGGCGGGGCAGGCGGATCAGCGAACCGACTTCCAAAAGGCCCATGTCGGCCAAGCGCTCAATGTTGCGGGCTTCAATATCGGTGTAGGCGATCGGTGCGCCGGCCAAGGCTTTGCAAGCCCTTTGCGCCAGTTCCGCGCGATCCGGAAAATCCGCCAAGGGCACTTCCAATCCCGCTTTGGCCAAAGCCAAGGCGGCAGCGGGCGTATGGGCAGCCGCCAAGGCAGCGCCATGCCCAAGGCGTCGAACGGCCCGGCGCAGGCGGCCCAGCAACGGTCCCAAGCCCTCAAACAAGTTAAGGCTGCCTTCCACTTCAAGCAGCAAGGCGGCCGGGGGCGCCACGCTGACCGTTGGGGTGAAGCGGTGCGCCATGGTCGCCAGGACGCGCAGGCGCTCGATCTCCGCGGCAGAATCGCGCTCGAAATGGATCAATTGAGGGGCGATGCTCAAGGCGGTCGCCAAACTGGCGCCGATGGCGACGCCGGCGCTGCGCGCCCGGTCATCGACGAGGCGCACCCGCCCATCCTCCGCCAAGGCCATGGGCTGTTGGATGCCGTGTGGATGGCGGCGCTGGAAAATCTCCAAGCCCAGTTGGGGTAGATGCGCTGCCACCCACAGCATCCTAGTGTCCTGTCCGACTAATAAGTGTGATTATTCGTGGCCATTTCACCCCCTGGCCGCGTTGCTCCGCCTTGTGTGGGGCCTGCCACACCGCGTTGTCGCCCTTTCCGCTTGCGGAAAGGCCCTTGCACAGGGGGCAAAATGGCCTAGCGCCTAAAACCCACTTATTAATCGGACAGGACACTAGTTTTCCACCCTCTCTTGGCCGCGCCAAAGCCGCAACAGGGCCTCCAAGTCGTCCCCGGCCTCCAATTCCAAGGGCAGATCGTCCATGCCCCAGCCACCGCGCCGTTTGAGGATCGAAAGCAACAAGCGGCGCGGCCCGGCTTCCATAAACCGGTCGGCAGCACGGATGCGCAGCCGCAACTCCGCCGCCGAGGGGTTGCGGGACGCTAGGCCGGGACGAAACAGGACGACCCAAGTGCCACCGTGCTGAGCGCGCAAATGAATGCGCCGCAAATCGGGAGTGCGCAGGCGGTGCTCATCCGGCCAAGCCAGCACGGCGCTGCAAGCCCCCGACTCCAAGGCCTGCTCAAGCGCCCAAAGCGCATCCTGGCCACTGGAGTCCGCATCGCCGGTGCGAATCAACAGCACTTTGCCCACCTCGATGCCCGCCGCCGCCAAGGCGGGCGCGTGGGGCATGAAGGGCGGATTAATCCAGGTGATCCAGCGTGCCTGCTCACGGCTCAAACGAGCCAAGCCGGGCGCTACGAGGCCAAGTTCGCCAATGCCCGCGCTGTCGCAGAGAATTTCGCTTAAGGCGGCCCGTGGCCAGCCTTGGCCGGGCAGCAGCCGGTCAAGCCAATCAAATCCCGTGGGCAACCCGGTCGATTTTGCCTCTCGAGCATGGCCGGGCAGGTCTCGGGCGCGCCAGAGTTCGGCAGAGGATAGAAGCTGTTGCAGATTGGAGGTCAAAATACTGGTTTTGCATACAGTTTTTCAGCAGCATATCTGGTTATACAGCCAGTATCAAGGCCTATTCGAGGGCGGGACGCCCTCGCTCCGGGAAATCCCCTCGGGGCGAGGGCATAACGAACCTTTGGTTCGCGCCCTCGATGGGATGCAGCTCTGCCAGCTTCTCCCGCGCATCGCGCGCTGGCTGG
>CAZRBP010000193.1:0-5826 GCA_964598305.1 uncultured Pseudomonadales bacterium
CCCAACTGGACCGGCGACGCCGAGGCAGGCTACCGCTACGACCTCGACAACGGCGGCTCCGTCGGCCTGCTGCTGGCCGGCAAGTACAGCAACGACTACAACAACCGGGACAAGGACTTCCGCCGCTACGAATTCACCGGCGTGGACGGGGGCAGCACCCAGACCGTCGATTACCAGCAGTTCACCACCCGCCAGACCATCAACTGGAGCGGCTTCGTCAACTTGGGCGTGGAGTTCAACAACGACCACTCGGTGCAGCTCTCGCAAGTGATCCTGCGTCAGACGGACGATGAGACCCAGCAGTTCCGCGGCCTGTCCAGCGAGGACGACGTCAGCACCGGCACGGAGGTGGTGAGCTACCGCCTGCAATGGACGGAGAACTACATCCGCTCCACCCAACTCAAGGGCGAGCACTACTTCAACGTCGGCAGCGTGGATCAGCTCAGCATCAAGTGGCGGGCCGTTGACGGCGCGGCCACCCGGGATGCGCCGGACAACCGCACCTTTACGTACGCGCAAAACTCCCAAGGCTTGGAAGAGGTGGTGACGCCCAACCGCCAAGCCGCGGGCGACCTGCGCGAGGTCTTCCAAGCCCCGGACCGGCAGTTCGCCAAGCTGCGCGACGAGATCGAGGAGTATGGGGTCGATCTGGAGCTGCCGCTGTTCCTTGGCGGCGTGGACCTCACCGTCAAAGGCGGCTGGGCCGACTACGAGAGGGTTCGGGCCAGCCGCGAACGGCTGTTCCGCTTCGACCTGACCGCCAGCGCACCCAGCCACATCGCTTTGATGACCCCGCAGCAACTGTTTGGCTTGGACAACTGGGGCAAGGGCTATCTGGATGCCCGGGACTTCTCCGCCGGTGCCGCCAACGCCAGCGGCATCTTCCCATTCGCCGACTCCGGGGAGGACACCAGCGCTTGGTACGTGGGCCTGGACGCCCAGCTGACCCAACGCATACGCGCCGCCGTCGGCCTGCGCGAGGAGGAGACCACCCTGTCCGCCGACGCCTACGGCGGCAATACGGAGGCAGGCAGCAGCAATGCGGTCAGCCGCAAGTACAAGGACAGCCTGCCGGCGGCGTCGCTGACCTTCGAGTTCATCAACGACATGCAGGTCCGCTTGGCCTATTCCGAGACGGTGAACCGGCCGAGCCTGCTGGAGATCACCGGCACCACCATCCGCAACCCGGAGGATTCCAACCTCTATCGGGGCAACGTGTTCCTGCAGCCGGCCACCCTAACCAACTGGGACGCCCGCTGGGAGTGGTACTTCGGCTTCGCCGACAGCCTGTCGGTGGGCGTCTTCCGCAAGGAATTCGACGACCCCATCGAGATTGGCAAGGTGCAGGCCCAGAACGACATCTTCACTTGGTTCAACGGCGAGGAGGCCGAGCTTGAGGGGGTGGAAGTGGAACTGCGCAAGGATCTGCCGTTCGATGAATGGTTCGGCTGGGGCGAGGCTTGGAACCACTTCACGGTGAACGCCAACGTGTCCTTTATCAGTTCCGAAGTGGTTCTCTTTGGCGAGGGCGAGACGGCCGCCGATGTGCCCGTGACCGGCTCCCGCCGTATCGCCCGCCTTTTCGAGAACGAGCGCGACATCACCGGACAGTCCGACATTTTGGGCAACCTGATCCTCACCTACACCAACTATGAGCGCGGCATCGAAGGCTCCCTAGCCTACAACTACACCGGTGAGCGCATCATTCTGGTGGGCGCCGAGAACGCGCCCAACATCGTCGAGGAGTCCCGCGGCCAGCTCGACTTCCTGCTCCGCTACAGCTTCCAGCGCTTCGGTAGTGACCTAGAGGTGGAACTGAAGGTGAAGAACCTGCTTGACGAGAAGGTGGATTGGACCCAGGGCGGCCTGCTCTACGAACGCTACGACCCCGGCGTCAGCTACAGCCTAGGTCTCCGGGTGACGATCTAGGCGCGTTCACTTCTCGCCGTTGACGTAGCGGTCAACTTCGCGCTGGTAGTGGCGCAGCCGCTGGATTGGCGCTAACTCCGTGGCTGCAGGTGCGCCAGAAACTCGGCTTCGGTGTCGCTGTCGATGACCCAGTCGCCGACCTCCGTCAGGCGATCCGGTTCGGTGACGCCCTCAATCACTGCGGACAGCCTGACTTGCGCCTGCCCGCCGAATTTCCGGCCCGCCAGTCGGCACAGCCGTGCCCGCTCATCCGCACGCGCCTGCTCCATCCCTTCGGCCACCTGACCCTTCCAGTAGTCCTCCATGGACTTCAACACCAAAGACTTCATTTGCTGCAACTCCCCTAACTCAGCGATTTTCCTTAGCTGGCTCTTCAGCTTCGGCGCCTTGGGCACCATGCCCGGCGCCACCGACTGCCGCACCCATTCAATGAACGCCATTCGCAGCGCACGGTGCTCCGGCCCGCCCAAGCGCTCCGACAGGTGCGCCAAGGTCCCGTCCGGGTTCTTTGCCAAGGCACCTTGATGCACCTCGATCTGCGTCGCCACGGCGTTGTGCCTAGGCAAATCCTCAACCCTTGCCCGGCCCATGTCAACCAGCGTGAAGGACGGCCAGTGCGTCTCTCCATCCGCCGAGAGCTCCGCCATGCTGGTCGGTCCCCGCCACGGGCGGACGCCGTTGTACAGCACCACGGGGCGCACCAGCGGGAGAAGTCCGCCGGGGTCCAGCTCGCCCTGTCGCGCCAAATCCTCCTGCATTAGGGCCGTGTAGGTGGCCAAGCGCAGCGGCATCAGGCGCTCGCGGCGGCGCTGGTGCTCGATGGGCATGATGAGGCTGCCGCCGCCGTGCCGCCCGACGCTCCAAACGCAGTCGCCCAAGCGCTTGTCGAGGGCACGGCTGAACCACTCCGTGGGCAGGCGCTCCAAGGTGCGGGGATCGAGCTCGTCGAACAGCGCCTTGGGCAGCACCACCTCCATGAGGTCCCACGCCATGAGTTGGAAGCTGTAGAGGTGCTTGAATGCTGCATCGTGCCGGTGCTTGCGCCCGCTGCTGCGCCGCTTGTCGGTTGGCTTGGCCATGGCGCCATGTTGACGGGCGCGAAGCGTAAAATCTGTACGTTATCTCTGCGCCTGCTGTGCGACATTGTCCCGGCAAATCCGGTGGTGCTGACGCGCAGGGAACTGTCCTGCCCCCTAGCTGTGCGAGGGCGTCCCGCCCTCGTCCTGAATCGAAGTGGTTCGATCGATGGCGCTTGGCTAGGGCGCTCGGCGTGTTGCCGTGCTCGGTTCTATGTTAACTTCCGTGCAGACGGAGAGATGAGCCTTCAGCCCTTCAAAGCCGCAATCCGAGGGGACGTTTGGGATTGCGGCCACGGGGCGGCCAGCGATGGCCTCCAACAACCGACAGCGATTCAGGGATCCACATGGAGAGTGCCATGTTTTCAGAAACAGGTTCGACCGCGACCCGCAACCTCAAGGGCGCCGTGCTCGGCGCCGCCGCTCTGGGCCTTCTGCCCCTGGCGCCGCTGCCCGCCTTCGGCCAAGCGCAGCTCGAGGAGGTTTTGGTCACCGCCACCCGGCGCGGCGAAACCGACATCCAGATCACGCCGATCTCGGTGACGGCGCTGGATGATGAAGATCTCGACAAGATGCTGATGCGCGACATCGGCGACATGACCGCCGCCGTGCCGAATCTGGTCACCGGCAACGCACCGGCCTTCAACTCCTTCAACCCCAGCCTGCGCGGCGTGGGCAAGGACGGCATCATTCTCTACGTGGAGTCGCCGGTGGGCGTGTCGGTGGACGACTTCGTGATGATGTCCACCCAGACGCAGATGCTGGAGCCCTTCGACATCGCCTCCATTGAAGTGCTGCGCGGCCCCCAAGGCACCCTGTTCGGCAAGAACACCACCGCTGGGGTCATCAACGTCAAGACCAAGAAGCCGGAACTCGATAGCCAAAGCTTGGAGGTCTCCACCTCATATGCGGAATACGATAGCTGGGACACCAAGTTCGCCCTGAACATGGGTGGCGAAACCTTGGCGGTGCGCGCCACGGGCATCTACCAGAAGAGTGACGGCTACTACAAGAACGGCGCCTCCGCCACCAGCTTCGACCCGGCGGCGCTGTTCGGCACTGGCGAGTTCGTGCCCCAGACCTTTGAGGGCGATGGCCGCAGCATCGGCGGCGACGATGTGTTCTCCGGGCGTCTGAAGCTGTTGTGGGCGCCCCAGGACGGCATTGAGGCGCGCCTGACCTACGAGATGATCCGCGACAACATGGACTCGCCGCCCATCGTCGCTGAAAACGCCCCAAACTCAGTGTTCACGGCGTTCCTCGGCTTTGGGGGCAGCTTCGACGGCGACCCCATCGACCACGCTGCGGTGTCTGAGCGCGACGACTTCTTCTCCATCGCCGACGGCCACCAAGTGGATGTGGACGGCGTTTACGGGCACTTGGATTGGGATATCAACGAGCGCTTCACGCTGCACTCGGTGACCGGCTACCGTGAACAGGAATCGCGGTTGCCGAGCACCTATGTCGGCCACACCCGCGCCTCGTTGTTCGACGCCACCCGAGACGACGACCGCAAGACCTTCCAGCAGGAGATCCGCATCGATTCAAGCTTCGACGGCCCCGTCAACTTCGTGGCCGGTGGCTTCTACCAGAAGGACGACAACAAGTTCTGCGTCACCCAGATTCTGGGGCTGGTGGACTTCTTCGGCCCCACGGCGACGCCGCTGAACGACCAGTTGACGGGCCTCGGCTACCCGGCGCTGGCTTCGGGCACCTTCAACGACAACGCCTCGGTGCTCTGCAACGAGCAGAACGCCAAGGCGTTGGCCGGGTTTGCGGACGCCACCTACCAGGTCACCGAGCGGCTGGAGCTGGGTGCCGGCGTGCGGGTCACCTACGAGAAGAAGAAGTGGACCGGGCGGCCGCAGATTCTCTACCAATACCTGGACGGGACCGACACCGCCAACGAAGGGCTGTTCGCGTCCTTGGATGAACCCCTCGATGCGGCGGACTTCGACCGCTTCCCAATCAACGTCGCCAGGGAGAAGGGGTCCTGGACCGAGCCCAGCTTCCGGGCGACGGCGGGCTATTTGTTCCGTGACAATGTCTTCGCTTGGGCCACCTATTCGCGCAGCGTCAAATCCGGCGCCTTCAACGACCAGACCGGCACCTTCACGGCGGGCCTGCCGTTTCCATTCGGCAACCCGCTGCAGCTGCAGCCCATCGACCCGGAGTTCGCCGACAGCATCGAGGTTGGCCTGAAGACCGATCTGCTCGACAACACGGTGCGCATGAACATCGTTTACTTCAACGTTCGCTACGACGACGCCCACCGCCAGCTCAACGCTACCTTCGCCCTGCCGGGCGGCGGCTCCTTCCAGGAGACCCTGTTCTTCAACGCCGCCAAGCTCGATGCCCAGGGCATCGAATTTGAAGGCAGTTGGGTGGTCAACGAGTACCTCACCTTCAGCGGCAACTTCAGCTACCAGGATGCGGAGTTCGCCGCCTACGAAGCCGACACCGACTTCGACGGCACCATCGACGTGGATTTCAGCGGCCGGCCGGTGAACCGCTCACCGGACTGGACCGCCTACCTCATGGCCACCTTCGAACACTCGGCGGGCGCCATGGGCGACCTATCCCATGCCTTGAGCTGGTCGTTCGTCGATGATTCGGTGTTCACCTACTCCGACCTCGGCCCGGAGTACGACGCCATGTCCAACAGCCGCAACCTGCTGAACTGGAGTTCCACCTTCACCACCAAGGACGGTGGCTACTACTTCCGCGTCTTTGGCCGCAACCTGGCCGACGAGCGCTACCGAACCGGCAACCTGGCCGTCGCCGCCCTCTGGACCATGGCCTCCTACGGCCTGCCCCGGCA
>CAZRBP010000194.1:0-5806 GCA_964598305.1 uncultured Pseudomonadales bacterium
TGCAGTAAGGCCCGCCCTGTGACCCGTCAAACAGGTGGCGAGCTTCCGCTGGCCGCTTAACGGCTTGCGGATTTTGCTACATAATTCCCATTAACATGCGCACTTCCCTTAATCTGCCTGCGGACTCATGGACCGTCCCGACTTCAACAAAGCCGAGTTGATTCCCGCCATCGCCCAGGACGCCGAGACCGGGGCGGTGCTGATGCTCGCCTACATGAACGCCGAGGCCTACGAGGAGACCCTGCGCACCCGGCGGGTGTGCTACTTCAGCCGCAGCCGGCGCGCGTTGTGGCGCAAGGGCGAACAGAGCGGCAACGTGCAGCATCTCAAGCGCATCTATTACGACTGCGACCGGGACACGATTCTCGTGCAGGTGGAGCAGGTGGGCGGCGCTGCCTGCCACGAGGGCTATCCGAGCTGCTTCTTCCAGGAAATCGATCCCGACACCGGCAAGGCATCGATCATCGCGGAGCGGGTCTTCGATCCGGCGGAGGTGTACGGCAATGGCTGACGGGAACAGGCAATCGCTGAACCTGGGCATTCCCAAGGGCAGCCTGCAGGACGCGACCACCGACTTGTTCCGCCAAGCCGGCTACGTCATCCGCTTTACCGGCCGCTCCTATTACCCGGAAGTTGACGACCCGGAGATCGACTGCCTGCTGGTACGCGCCCAGGAGATGGCCCGCTACGTCGAGCAGGGTGTCCTCGATGCGGGCATCACCGGCCACGACTGGGTGGTGGAGACCGGCGCGGACGTGGAGGAGCTGGAGGACTTCCTGTTCGCCAAGGTGAGCCGCCGGCCCACCCGCTGGGTGCTCTGCGTGCCGGACGATTCGCCGGTGCGCTCGGTAACGGACCTCGAAGGCAAGCGCATCGCCACCGAAGCGGTCAACATGACCCGGCGCTACTTGGAGCGTCACGGCGTCAACGCCGTTGTCGAGTTCTCCTGGGGCGCCACCGAGGTGAAGCCGCCGCGGCTGGCGGACGCCATCGTCGAGATCACGGAAACCGGTTCGTCGCTGCGCGCCAACAACCTGCGCATCGTTGACGAAGTACTGCGCAGCACGCCACGGCTGATCGCCAACAAGGCGGCGCTCGAAGACCCTTGGATTCGGGCCAAGCTCGACAACATCGCGCTGATGCTGAAGTCCTGCCTGGCCGCGGAAGGCCGCGTCGGCTTGATGATGAATGTGCGCAAAGTCGATCTCGAGTCGGTCACTGCGCTGCTGCCGGCGCTGCGCAACCCCACCATCTCGCACCTGACGGACCCCCACTGGCTGGCGCTCAACACCATCATCGAGGAAGCCACCGTGCGCACCATCGTCCCGGCGCTGAAGAAGGCGGGTGCCACCGGCATCGTCGAATACCCGATCAACAAGATGATCGAGTAGGCGTGCTGAGCGCCTTTTGAGTTTCTCTATCGCGAAACTCTGCTTGGGAGTCTAGAAAAGTGCTGTGGCTTGGTTCCTTTCATGCGTTTTGCGTTGACGTTGGACTGGTTTAGGGCGCACAATGCAGGCAGGTTGCGGAAAGTAGGGGAGGCTTCAATGACTTATGACCTAGTTGTCCGAGGCGGAACCGTCGTTGACGGCACTCGCCTGCCGAGGCTGCGCGCCGATGTGGGCATCCGGGCTGGCAAAGTGGCCAAAATCGGGCGCATCGCCCCCGGAGCGGCTGCCCGGGAACTCGACGCGACGGGCCTCATCGTGGCGCCCGGGTTCGTGGACCTGCACACGCACTACGACGCGCAGATTCACTGGGATCCCTACTGCACCGTTTCGAGTTGGCACGGCGTCACCTCCGTGGTGCTCGGCAATTGCGGCTTCGGCTTCGCGCCCGTGAAGCCGGCGGAGCGCGACCGCGCGCTGCTGATGATGACGCGCACCGAGCAGATTCCGTTCGCCACCATGAAGGCGGGCATGCCCTGGAACTGGGAAACGTTCCCGGAGTGGCTTGACAACCTGGCGCGCATTCCCAAGGGCGTCAACTGCGTGAGCTATGTGCCGGTCTCGCCGCTGCTGGCTTACGTGATGGGCATGGAGGCGGCCAAGTCGCGCCCGGCCACCGCCACGGAACGCCGCGAGATGCAGCGGCTGCTGCACGAGGCGATGGACGCTGGCGCCTGCGGCTTTTCCGTCCAGCGGCTCGGCGAGCACTCGGTGCAGGCGGACTATGACGGCACCCCGATGCCCACCGACTGCATGGCCGATGAGGATGTCCTGGCGCTGGCCGACGTGCTCTCGGAACGCGACGAGGGCTTCATCCAGATCACCCAGGCCCAGGCCGGCAATCCCGTCACCGCGTCCCCGGAAGCGATTGCCCGCGACCTCAGGTTCCTTGAGACCTTGGCGGAGCGAGCCCAAAGACCGGTGTTGCACAACGTCATTGCGGTGGTGGATGAGTATCCGCAAGCGCACCGCCAGGCCATGGACTGGATTCACGACTGCAACGAGCGGGGCCTGCGCATCTTCGGGCAGGCCGGCACTGGCCGCATCTGGTTCGAGTACACCTTCGAGGACTGGAACCTCTACGACTTCAGCCCGCCTTGGAACCACGCCACCCAAGGCACCCACGCCGAGAAGCTGGAAAAGCTCGCCGATCCGGTCATCCGCCAAGCCATGAAGGACGACTACCCGAATTTCATGACGGCGGGCACCGGTGGTCGGCTGGAGAACCTCACGGTGAAGGCCGCCGAGGGCAACCTGGCCGGCTATGTTGGGCGCAAGATCGGCGAGATCGCTGAAGCCGAGGGCAAGCACGTCATCGACGCGATCCTGGACATCGCGGTGGCCGGCGACCTCAAGCCGCTGTTCAAGACCGACACCGCCGGGCCGAGCCTGACCAATCCCGAGGCCGTCGCGGAACTGGCATCCGATCCGTTCGTCATTCCCGGCGTGTCCGACGGCGGCGCCCACACCAAGTTCTTCAGCGCCGGCAGCTACCCCACGGACCTGCTGATGTGGCTGGTGCGCGATACGAAGACCATGTCGCTTGAGGAGGCGCATTACCATCTGTCGTACCTGCCCGCCCAGGCGGCTGGCTTCCTGGACCGGGGCTATCTGCGCGCCGGGGCGCCTGCCGACATCGTGGTTTACGACTTGGACAAGCTCCGCATCACACCGGAAGGCGGCCACGATGTGGTTTACGATTACCCGGCCAACGAGTGGCGGCGGGTGCAGCGGGCCGAAGGCTACCGCTGGATCTTGGTCAACGGCGAAGTGACCTTCGAGGATGGCGAGGCCACTGGCGCGACGCCCGGGCAATTGTTGCGCAATCGGGAGGTGGCCCAGACAACGCTCGGCATGGCGGCGGGTTGAAGGACAACGCCACGCCCGAAGTTACGCAGCGATACAGGGGCCAGCCTCACTTTCTCGAGGGGATCTGATCCTGGGCCGTGAAATGGCTCAGGTAGTACTCGTTCTTTATGTTGGCGACCAGGATTTGTGCGTTGACCTGGCGCACGCCCCGCATTGACAGCAGTTCGTTGTCCGATATGTCGCCCAGTGAGAGGTTGTCCGGGGTGATGAGCAGGGCCAGGAGGTTCGATGGGCCGGCCACTTCACCGACGAAGGCGGCGGCAGGGAGGTCCATGAGGCGCTGCACGATGCTGTCGGTCTTCTTCGCGTCGGTCGCGATGCGCAGAATTGCGGTGGTGCCCAGGCTCAGCGCCAGCGGGCTGCACACCACCTGAAACTGCATCTGGCCGGACTGCTGGAGTTTTCTCAGCCGTTGGCGGATCGCGCCTTCCGAGATGTCGAGCTGCCGGGCGATTTCGCGATTGCTCTGCCTGCCGTCCCGATACAGCGCGTGGAAGATGCGATGGTCCCTGGAATCGGAGTGGGCCGCTGGGGGACGGCCTGGATTCGCCAGGTCGCCGAAGGTGGAGACGAACTTGTGGATGCGGAAGCAAGGTATGGCCTCCACGGTCGCCACGCCGCCAATTCGTCCAACCTCCCCGGCCAGACGGTGTGCGTCTTCAATTGACTTGGCCCTGGCGGCGGCAAAGACATCCGGGTTGCCGATGCCTTGGGAGACGCCGAACACCCCGTCGAGCTTGGCGATGTCCGCCCCGACCCGTTGCACGGTGCGCCCGGATGTGGCGACAAAAAAGAAGACGACGTTCGTGTAGCCGTCGGAAAACACGTGTTTCTGTGCGACCACCTGCATGACGTGGCGCTCGCCCATGCCCCGGATTCGCTGCGCCACTGTCGATTCGGCGATGCTGAGGCGCTCGGCGATGTCCTTGTTGGTGATCCTGGGATTCGTTCGGAGGACGTCGACGATGTTGGCGTCCGTGCGGTCGAACGCCATGTTCACGCGCCCAGTGTTCCAGAGGTTCTGGAGAGCGCTGGCGCGCAGCGCTGAAAGTCGAAACCGCGGTAGTTCTCCGCTGCGACCGCTTCGCAGGCCTTCCGGTAGGCGCCCACACCCCCGACGTAGGGCATGAACACCCGTGGCTTGCCCTCGACGTTGGCGCCGAGGTACCAGGAACCGCCCTTCGGGTACAGGGTGGCATTGGCCAGGCGATTCACTTCGGCGGTCCAGGCCGCCTCCGCCTCGGGTTTCGCCCGAATGGAACGGTAGCCTTGCGCGCGCATGTGTCCCAGGATGTCGGCGATGAAATTCACATGCTGCTCGATGGATACGACCATGTTGCTCAACACCGAGGGGCTGCCCGGACCGGTGACGGTGAACAGGTTGGGGAAGTCGGGGACCATGAGGCCCAGGTAGGTGCGTGGCCCTTCCTGCCAGGCTTGCTCGAGCCTTCGCCCTCCCAATCCGCGGATGTCCATGCGCAGCAGGGCGCCGGTCATGGCGTCGAACCCGGTCGCTAGGACCAGGTCGTCCAGCTCGACGAAACGGTCGGCCAACCGCACGCCGCCGGGCTCTATGGCCTCGACGGGGTGCTTCCTCAAGTTGATTAGGCGCACGTTGGAGCGGTTGTACGTGTCGTAGTAGTTCGTGTCCACGCAGATGCGCTTGGTGCCGATGGGGTGGGTCGTCGGGCAGAGCGCCTCCGCCGTGGCGGGGTCGTTGACGATGGCCCGGATTCTGGCGCGGACGAAGTCGGCAACGCGGCGGTTGGACGCCTCGTTGCTCATCACATCGCCAATGCCGCTCATGAAGTGGGCGCCACCCCGGGACCAATACGCCTCGCAAACGCGGTCAACCTCTTCCTGGGGTGCCGACTCCGCCGTGGACAGGGCCGGCTTGCGGTCGCGGACAACGACCTCTAGGTCCCCGGAGCCCATGGAGAGGCCGAGCCGCTGGTGTGCCCGGTGCTCCGGGTAGCGGGCCTTGAATTCGCGCACGAACTCCGGGTCGAGCGGCGCGTTCATGGCGGGGATGCTGAAATTGGCCGTGCGCTGGAAGACTGTCAGCTGGGCGGCTTCATCGGCAATGACCGGAATCGATTGGATGCCGGTGGAACCGGTGCCAAAAATGCCGACCCGCCGGCCGCCGAAGTGGACCGCTTCGTGGGGCCACAGGTTGGTTCGATAGATTCCTCCCGCGAAGTCCGCCAAGCCGGGCAGGTCGGGTTCGAGGGGGACGGACAGGCAGCCCGTGGCCATGATGCAGAATGGTGCCCGGGCATGGTCGCCCTGGTCGGTGCGCACCTGCCACAGGCATTCGGCTTCATCGAAGTGGACGGACTCGACCCGCCGCTCGAAACGGATGTCCCGCCGCAAGTCGAACCGGTCCGCCACGTGCCGGATGTAGCGCAGAATCTCGGGCTGGGTGGGGTAGCGGTCGGTCCACTCCCATTCCCGCTGCAGTTCTTCGCTGAACGAATAGGAATAGGCCA
>CAZRBP010000195.1:0-2784 GCA_964598305.1 uncultured Pseudomonadales bacterium
CGTCTCCTGACCCCGCTTAGCAGCGCTTTAGCAGTTCAGCGAGCGGGCCATCCCTGACGGTGTTCAGGCAATCCTGCTGGTGGGGCATGAGGTTTTGATTGGGCACACGCTCGGTGCCGGCGTAGGGGTCTTGAACCGAGGTCTTGATGCCACTCAGCTCTTCGATAACGGCCAGGCCGCATAGCGGAACATAGAAGTCCGCATAGCCCCCTTCGTGATTGAAGGCGATTCGGCCCGCGCACAGTTCGCTTGCGGCCTGCATCACCATTTGTGTCATTTGCCGGAAATGGGACGCCATCAGCAACATGTGGCCCATCGGGTCAAAGTAGCTTGCGTCGTAGCCGCTGGCGATGACGATCATGGACGGCTTGAAGGCATGCAGAGCGGGCAGCACCACCTGGTCCATCGCGGCCAGATAGGCGCCGCCGCCGCAGCCCGCGGGCAGAGGCACGTTTAGGTTGAAGCCCTCGCCGGCCAACTCGCCGATTTCATCCGGCTGACCGGAATTAGCGGGATAGAGCCTGTCCTGATGGATCGAAATGGTGAGCACATCGGATCGATCGTAGAACGCCTGCTGGGTGCCGTTGCCGTGGTGCACGTCCCAGTCCACGATGGCAACGCGATCAACCAACTGGGCATCGAGCGCGCTCAAAACGCCGAGGCCGATGTTGTTGAAGATGCAAAAGCCCCGCCCCCGGTCCCTTTCCGCATGATGTCCCGGTGGCCTAGTGAGGGAATACGCATTGGCGACCTCCCCCGCCGCGACCGCTCGGATGGCCGCGGTGGTGCCGCCCACGCCGAGCCGCGCAATGTTCACGGACCCGGGGCCAAAGGGTGCGTGTTCGCCGGCGTCGCCACCCGACTGGTCACTTAGCTGCTGAACCCGCGCAACATATTCCGGCGTGTGGAATCTCAGCAATTCCACATCCGTCGCCTCCACGCAGGGAAGGGCTTCAAGCCGAGGGGTGACCTCATAGGCATCCAGTAAATTCTTCAGCTTTCGCTTGGTTTCGGCGTTTTCCATGTGCAGCCCAGGCTGCAGGTCGCCCTTTACCAAGTAGGTGCCTGAGGCAGACCCTGGGTCATGCCACATGCAGCGTTCATGCCAGACAAAGCCTGTGGTGCTCACTTAGAGGTCTCCATCGATTCCAATTGAACGCTCAGCGGGCCGGCAAGCGCCTTGATCAGCCTCAACCCTGCGCCAGCAGCGACCGGAGGTCGATGATCGCGGCGTTGACGCGGGAGATGTGGGAGGCCATCACCAAGGAGTGATTGGCCAAAAAGCCCATGCCGCTGCCGTTGAGCACCACCGGGCTCCATAGGGTGTCCTGGGTTGGCTCCAAATCACGGATGATCTGCTGGACGCTGACCCGGGCGTTCTTGTTGTCCAGCACGTCGCCGAAGTCATGCTCGATGGCCCGCAGCAGGTGCAGCAGCGCCCACGTCTGCCCCCGGGCTTGGTAGAAGACGTCGTCGATTTCGAGCCAAGGCGTCTTGTACTCCTGCTCGCCCGGCGCTTCGGTGGCCTGCACGGCAGCGCTGTCGCCAGCTAGGTCGATGTTGAGCTGCCGTTTGCCGACGCTGGCGGAGAGGCGCTGCGCGAGGCTGCCCAGCCGCGTCTCCACCCCCTGCAGCCATTGCTGGAGGTTGTCCGCCCGGGCGTAGAACTGGGCGCCCGGCTCGGCGGGATTCGCCAAGCGGCGCAGGTAGGCGTTGACGTGGCGGATGCCTTGGCGGTACTCGCCCTCGCTGCTGGGGAAGATCCAACTGGAGTTGTCGAAGAAGAACTGGCCCTCGGCCAGTTGCAGGTCCGCATCCTCCGTGGATTGGCTTTGGGAGCGGGCAAAGTCGATGCGGTAGGCGCGGGCCGCGTCGCGAATCTGCACCAGCACGCCGAACTCCCAATTGGGGAGGTTGTCCATCCACACGCCCGGCGGGAAGAGGTCGTTGGACAGGTAGCCGCCCCGTTTGTCGAGCAGGGTTTCGGCCATCCGGATGAGGGTGGCCGTGGTGGTGGCGCCGATGACCACCGCCTGGTCCGGCGCCTTGGTTTGCAGGGCGTTTTGCCGCACGTCGAAGACCGGTGGCTCAGCGTCCCACCACCAAGCGAGGAGCGCGCAGGCGCCGAGATAGGCCACCACCAAACCGACCGCGACTTTGATGCCGATCTTGCCTTGGCCACCTGACCCTGTGGCCTTGAAGCTGGGCTTGGCCTGCCAGAATTTCCAATTCATGATCGTTTGCCGTCCCGGCACGGAACCTTGGACCGGAACCATAGCACCGCCAGCGGGCCGGTCGTTAGCCGTCGTCGGAAAAACACGTCAGCTCCACGGTCGGTGGCGAGGCTACGATGAGGCGGGCGCGCACCCGGGCGTCGCCGGCGCCGCTGTTGAGTTGTTGATACACCCAGCGGCCTTCGGCGTCGGAGCGGGCGTTGATGTTCACTCGGCAGCCCGCCTCGCTGGCCTGTCGGCCGAGGCGCTTGAGCGTGCTCTGCACGGTGCTGGCCCGTTTGGCGAGCGCGCCGCCATCAAGCCGCACCTTGTCACGGCGCGCGTTCTCCAGCAGGTCCAGTTGCCGCTCGGTGGGCTCAATGGCGGGATGCGCCGGATCAACCCCGCGCGCCCGCTCCAGCATCATCCGCCCTTGTTCGTAGCGTTGCCGGTCGGCGGCGGTCAGCGCCAGCTTGACGTAACGCTCGACGATCTTCTCGAAACCACGCTGGGCACGTGGGTCGTCGGGGTCGATCTTCAGGACCTCTTGGTAGAGGCTGTAGGCATTGTC
>CAZRBP010000195.1:2884-5781 GCA_964598305.1 uncultured Pseudomonadales bacterium
GCCTTCGCGCTGTCCACGGAAGTCGCTGACGATGGCGCATTGCTGGCGTACTGGGACATGCCGGACGGCTACTACCTGTACCGCCACCGTTTCGATTTCACTTTGAAGGACCCCGAAGCCGCCACGTTGGGCGTGCCGGAGTTGCCGCCGGGAAAAGACAAGGTCGATGAGTACTTCGGCGCCGTGGAGGTCTATTACCACCGTGCCCAGGCCCGGGTGCCGATTCGCGATGCCCGAGGCCCCTTGGAGGTGGGCATTTCCTATCAAGGCTGCGCGGAGGCCGGCCTGTGCTATCCGCCGGAGCGCCGCTGGGTGGTGGTGGATGCTGCTTTCTCCGCGCCAGCCGCGCCAACCGCGCCAGCCGCCGAGTCGGCGCCGGTAACGGGCGCGCCGGCCACTGAAGAGCAGCAGCTCGCCACAGCGCTCGCCGAACGGGGCCTGCTGCTGGCGATGGCATTGTTCTTCCTCGGCGGCATCGGCTTGGCGTTCACGCCTTGCGTGCTGCCCATGGTGCCCATCCTCTCCAGCATCATCGTCGGCGACACGGAGACGCCAACCCGCTGGCGGGCCTTCAGCCTGTCGTTGGCCTATGTGCTTGGCATGGCCTTCACCTACGCTGCTGTCGGCACCCTGATGGGATTGTTCGGGGCCAGCCTGAACTTGCAGGCGGCGCTGCAGTCGCCGCCGGTGCTCATCGTCTTCGCCGCGCTGTTCGTCCTGCTGTCGCTGGCCATGTTCGGCTTTTATGAACTGCGCCTGCCGCAGCGTTGGCAAAATGCCCTCGATGCCTTGGGCGGACGGGTTGGCGGCGGCAAGCACCTAGGCGTTTTGGTCATGGGCGCCTTGTCCGCCTTGGTGGTCTCGCCCTGCGTCTCCGCCCCGTTGGCGGGGGCGCTGATCTACATCAGCGCCAGCCAGGACGCCGTGCTCGGCGCGGCCGCCCTGCTCGCCCTTGGGCTTGGCATGGGCGTGCCGCTGCTCATCATCGGCTCCAGCGGCGGCCACCTGTTGCCTCGGGCGGGCGCTTGGATGAACGCCGTCAAGGCGGTTTTTGGCGTCGGCTTGCTGGCGGTCGCCATCTGGCTGCTGGAACGGGTGGTGCCTGGACCCGTCTCCCTGGTCCTGTGGGCGGCGCTGCTGATCGGCAGCGGCGCCTACTTGGGCGGCCTGGACGCGGCTGCCAAGGCGGGTTGGGGCAACTTGCGCAAGGCGGCGGGCTTTGCTGCCGCCATCTACGGGGTCCTGCTGTTGATCGGCGCAGCCAGCGGCGCCAACGATCCATTGCGGCCATTGCAGAACTTCACCGCCGCCCCGTCCGCGGAAGAAGGCGGGGAAATGCAGTGGCGCGCGGTGGGCAGCCTTGCGGATGTCCGCGCGGAAATCGACGCGGGCGCCGACGCCGGCCGTCTCACGCTGCTTGACCTGTATGCGGACTGGTGCATCTCCTGCAAGATCATGGAGCGCTCCGTCTTCCCGGTGCCGGTGGTGGCCAGCCGCTTGGCGGAGTTTCACCTGCTGCGCGCCGACGTCACCGCCAACGATGCGAAGGACAAAGAGCTACTCAATGCCTTCGGGTTGTTCGGGCCGCCGAGCCTGGTGTTCTTCGACCGCGACGGCCGGGAGCTCAAGAGGCTGCGGGTGCAAGGTGAAATCGGCGCCAAGGCGCTGGCCGACCACTTGGAAGCGGTCCTGCAAAGCCGGGGTGGCGAGGGCGATTTGACACGAACGTCTGCTAAAGTCGGCGATCTTGCAGGCATCTAACCAATATCTGGACATTTGGGGTGCGATGGGGGAGAATCCCCGCACCCGCTAAGGAGCGCATCATCCCGTGGCCAAGTTTCTCGTACTGCACGGCCCCAACCTGAACCTGCTCGGCAGCCGGGAGCCGGAGATCTACGGCCACGACACCTTGGCCGACATCAATGCCCGCATCGGTGACTTGGCGGCAGCGAGCGGCCACGAGGTGGAATGCCTGCAATCCAACGCCGAGCATGAACTCGTGGAGCGCATCCATCGCGCCAAGGACGAGGTGGCCAGCATCGTCATCAACCCCGGCGCCTTCACCCACACCAGCATCGCGCTGAGGGACGCCTTTCTGGGCGTGGGCATTCCCTTCATCGAGGTACACCTGTCCAACGTTCATGCGCGGGAGGCCTTCCGCCAAGCCTCCTACCTTTCCGACATCGCCCAGGCGGTGATCAGCGGCTGCGGTGCCCAGGGCTACCTGTTCGCCCTCGAAGCGCTCATGGCCCAAGTCGAAACCTGAGCGGCGGTAAGAAGCGGTAGGGAGTTGGCAATGGACTTGCGCAAGGTCAAGAAGCTCATTGAGCTGGTGGAGGAGTCCGGCATCGCCGAGCTGGAGGTGAAGAGCGGCGAAGAAGCCATCCGCATCGTTCGCCCCGGCGGCCGCGGCAAGGCGGTTGAAGAACCCGCCGAGGCCCCCGCCCCGGCCGCAGCGCCAACTCCCACGCCGAGAAAGCGCCGGACAACCATCAACGCGCCCATGGCCGGCACCTTCTATGCCGCGCCATCGCCCGGCGCGGCTGCTTTTGTCCATCTTGGCTCCCAGATCGGCGTCGGCGACGTGCTTTGCATCATCGAAAGCATGAAGATGATGAACGAAATTCCCTCGGAAGCCGCTGGCCAAGTGGTGGAAATCCTGGCGACGGACGGCGAACCCGTCGGCTCGGGCCAAGCCTTGTTTCGCATCGAATAGCGGTCTGCGCACGCCCCGCCCGTGTCTTGGCTAAAGATCAGCGTCGAGGCGGATGGCGCTTCGGCTGAGGCGCTATCCGAACGGATGCTGGCCTGCGGCGCCTTGTCGGTGTCCTTCGGCGCCTGCGGGAAAGGAGACGGCGAGGTGCTGGAGCCGCCGCCGGGCGCCGCCCCGCTTTGGG
>CAZRBP010000196.1:0-5757 GCA_964598305.1 uncultured Pseudomonadales bacterium
CAAGCCAGCGAGCAGGATCAGGCCCACCCAGAGCGCGACGTTGGAAGCGATCAGCAACTCATCCATGGGCGGCTTCCAGCGCGCGCCCTTGATTGGCTAGCAGTTGATTGGCGGTGGCGTAGGCAAGCCAGAGCAAGCCAGCGATCAACACGGCGAGCAAGACTTCCACAGCGCCGCCAATGGTAAAGGAGGGTGCGGCCAGCCACGACGAGCAGGCCAGCAACAGCAACAGGCTGTTGCGCAACAGCAGCCAGCCGGACAGCGGCGTGGCCTCGCCGCCGCAACCGCAATCCATCGCCGTGCGGCCCCGGCCGTAAAGGTTCAGGGCTATCGCCACGCAGTAGAGCGCCAACAGGCTGGCCGCCAACGGTGCGCCCAGCAAGCGCCAAGCGGGCACCGACAAGGCCAGGCAGGCAACGGCTTCGAGCGCCACCACCAAGGGCGCGGCGACGGGCACCAAGGGCTTCGGCATGATGCGGTATTGGTCCAGAATGCCCCGAAACTCCAAGTAGTTCCTAACCTTGTGGGCAGCACCCACCGCGAAGACGCCAGCCAAGGCCCAGCTCGCGCCATTGGCAAAAACGTGGTTTAGCCACGCCATTTAGCGCACTCCGCGCACGATGAACGGCGTCTGGGTGGAGACGGCGAGGGTCTTGATCATCTCGCCGGTCGCGGTGCTGTAGGTCTCCAGCCCAAGTTCGCCGTTGGTTACCACCAGCAGCGGCTGCGTGGCGTTGGAGACGCCTATCGAAACGCCCCAGTTGGGCAGCGCAATGCGCATGATCCGCTTTTTCGCCGCAGCGTCGAACACCCAAACCTCGCTGCCGCCGTCCTTGTGGCTGCCGTCGGTGCCGTTGGGGTTCATCAGCACGTAGAGGCGGCCGAGATGGTCGGCGGCGACGAGCTGCCAGCCGCCGGGCCGCCAGCCGGCGGCCTTTTCCTCAGCGCTGGCCAAGGGCCAACGCTCGCCCGGCACCGCCGCATCGCCGCTCACGTCAACCGGCAGGACATCGCCCTTGAACGTGGGGAAGTGGGCGACGCCGCCGGCGATGCCGGCCTTCTCAAACATGGGGTCCGATTCATCCGCGAAGACGGCTTCGCTGCGCACCGAAGCGGCGCTCGCCCCGCCATCGCTTAAGGTGGTGGTCAGGAAGGCGCCGTCGCTGCACAGCGACGTGACCCCGGAATCGCCGGTGGGAATCGCCAGCGAGCAGCCGGCGATGCCGTGCTCGGCGACGAACTCGCGGTTCTCCAGATCGACCACCGTGAGCGATTGGCCCGGCGTGAAGTTGTACACCACCAGCAGCTTGTCCTCGGCCACCAAGGCGGTGGCGAGGCGCTCCGGCATCGAGGACAGCTTGCGCGGCGGGATGATGATCTCGCCGCTGACCGCAAGGCTTGCTGCGTCGTAGATGGTGACCACATCGGTGCGCTCGCCGCCCCGCCCGCCCCTGGCGAAGAAGGTCTCGATCACGTAGTGCTCGCCGCGGGCCGCGCTTTGCTCGTAGTGGGCGATGAAATCCGCCGACAGCAGCCCCCGCACCTGCCCGCCCACGGTTTCGGCGTGCGGGTCGACGAACAGGTAACGGCCCTCGCGCATGTGGAAGAAGGCCGCGTCATGCACCACCAGCCAATGCTCGGGATAGGTGGCGGGCAGGCTGAGGTTGACGTTCATCGGCTCCGGAGCGAAGTCGGCGGTGGCGGCGCCAATGGCCAACAGCGCGGCCAACCCGCCCGCCCAGCGGCTTCGGCGGAAACTTCGATTCAGCCAGTCCTTCATGGGAATGTCCTCGGGTGTTTCTCTCGGATTGCAGGGTTCATTGAGTTGCTCGGGATAGGTTGGCACGCGCTTCCCGCCCTTCAGAGGCCTCGGCGATGCCTTGGGTCCATGCGGATGTGCAGGGTATGCGGTCGCGGTCGCAGCGGTCCGCGTAACGGCCCGCGATCTCGGTGACCTCCCGCATCAGGCCTTCGCGCAGGGTGGTGGGCTTCAGCCCCAAGCCCAACAGGCCGCTGTTGGCGGCCTCCAGATCATTGGCGTCGGCCTCCCGGCGCGGGTTTGGCACATGCTCGATGCGGGCGCCGGTGAGGTTGGACACCAGCTTCGCCAAGTCGATCAACCGATGGGTTTCCGTCAGTTGATTGAGAATCTTCACCCGCTCCCCTGGGGCCGGCGGATTGGCGATCGCCAGCTCGATGCAGCGCACGGTGTCCTGGATGTGGATGAAGGCCCGGGTTTGCCCGCCGCTGCCGTGCACCGTGAGCGGGTAGTCGATGGCGGCCTGCATGAGGAAGCGATTGAGCACCGTGCCGTAGTCGCCGTCGTAGTCGAAGCGGTTGATCAGCCGCTCGTCCAGCCGGGTCTCCCGGGTCTGGGTGCCCCAGACGATGCCCTGGTGCAGGTCGGTGATGCGCACCTCGTCATTCTTGTTGTAGAAGGCGAAGAACAGTTGGTCCTGGGTCTTGGTGACGTGGTAGATGCTGCCGGGATTGGGCGGGTAGAGGATTTCCTGCTCCACCTCGGCGCCGTCCTCCGCGGTCATCTTCACCCGCAGATACCCCTCCGGCAGCTTCACCCCCACCGACGAGTAGCCGTACACGCCCATGGTGCCGAGATGCACCAAGTGAACGTCCTGCCCGCTCTCGACGATGGCGGAAAGCACGTTGTTGGTGGCGTTGAGATTGTTGGCCACCGTGTAGCGCTTGTGCCAGGACGACTTCATCGAGTACGGCGCCGCCCGCTGCTCGGCAAAGTGGACGATGCTGTCCGGCCGCACCTCGGCGATGAGCTGCACAAGACGGTCGTACTGCGCCGCCACATCAAGGCGCTTGAAGGCAATCGACTTGCCGGTCACCTCCCGCCAAGCCGCCAGCCGGACGCTTAAGGGTTGAATGGGCGTGAGGCTTTGCACCTCGAGCTCGTTGTCGATGTTGCGTCGCGAGAAGTTGTCGACGATGGTGACGTCATGCCCGCGGGTCGACAAGTGCAGGGCGCTTGGCCAACCGCAAAAGCCGTCGCCGCCGAGAACAATGACCCTCATGCCGTCTCCCCTTCCTTTTCCTGCACCGCCGCCCTTGCGGTGGCCGTTGATTCTACCGCAACCAGATTGCGCACAAACTGGCGGGCGGACAGGTCCCAGTCGAAACTCGCCGCGTGCTCTAGGCAGGTCTCGGACGGAATGTTCAGCGCCCCGTCGATGGCGGCACCCAGGTCCTCGTCCAGAACGCCTGCGCCGCTGTCGCCGACGACGTCGTTCGGCCCCGGCACCGGATAGGCGGCCACCGGGGTGCCGCAGGCCAGCGCCTCCAACATGACCAAGCCGAGCGTGTCAGTCTTGGAGGGAAAGACGAACACGTCGGCGGCACAGTAGTGCGCCACCAGCGCCTCGCCCAACCGAGGGCCTAGAAACACCGCCTCCGGGAAGCGCCGCTCCAGGGCGGCGCGCGCCGGGCCGTCGCCCACCAGCACCTTGGTGCCTGGCCGGTCAATGCTTAGGAAGGCTTCGAGGTTCTTCTCCACGGCCAGCCGCCCGACGTACATGAGTATCGGGCCAGGCAGATTCAGGTTGGCGGGCGCAACAGGCCGAAACAAGGCCGTGTCCACCCCCCTGATCCAGCGCACCACCGATGGGATGCCGTGCTCGCGAAGCAGTCCATCAAGGGACGAGGTGGAGCACATGGTGTGCGCCGCCGCGTTGTGAAAGCGCCGCAGCAGCGCGTAGGACCAGCGTTCGGGAACCCCGGCGCGCAGCTTGAGATAGAGCGGGAACAGGGTGTGGAAGGAGGTGGTGAAGCGCAAATCGCGCTGCCTGAGCCAATGCCGCGCACACCAGCCAAGGGGCCCCTCGGTGGCGATGTGCACCGCGTCGGGAGCGAAGGCTTCGATCAAGCGCCCCACTCGGCTCGGCAGCGTCAGCGCCAGCCTGATTTCGGGGTAAGTCGGGCAGGGGACGGTGCTGAATCGGTCCGGGCCCAGCACGTCCACCTCGTGGCCCATGCCCTCGAGCCGTTCGCGGGTAGTGGACAGCGCCCGCACCACGCCATTCAGTTGCGGCAACCAAGCGTCGCTGACGATCAGAATGCGCACGTCAGGCGCGAACCACCGCTAGACAAGGGTGAAGCCACCGATATCGTAGGCCACTGGGGATTTTCGCGATTCCTAGGCGACGCCATTGAGAAAAACCGGACGATGAGTTGAGGATAACACTTCCCGGAGCGAGGGCGTCCCGCCCTCGGCGGAATTTTCCGGTTCGAATCGAGGGCGCGAACCTTCGGTTCGTTATGCCCTCGCTCCGGGTAAAGCGCGCGGTGGGAACTCGCTTTGGCCATTGCCCTTCCAGAATTCGCTATGCTTGGCAGCAACATCGACAAGGGGAATTCCATGGCAATCACTGGCCAATGCCTTTGCGGCGCCATCAAGTACGAAATCCTGAGCCCGCCCGCCATGACCGGCGTCTGCCACTGCAAGAACTGCCAGCGCCAAGCCGGGTCGGCGTTTTCCACTTTGGCCGGGGTGCCGAAGTCGGAGTTCGCGTTCACCGCCGGTGAGCCTAAGCTCTTCGAGGACCGCGACACCACAAGCGGCAACCCGGTGCAGCGCTACTTTTGCGGCAACTGCGGCTCGCCCATCTATTCAGCCATCGAAGCGCAGCCGGACACCCTATTTCTAAAGACCGGCACGCTGGACGACACCTCGGCCTTCAAGCCCATGTTCCACACTTGGTGCGACAGCAAACAGGATTGGGTGACGTTGGACGAAGGAGTGCCCACAATTGCCAAGCAGTGACGCGGTCTAGCCGCCTTCCGCCGCCAACTGCTCCCGCGCCCAATTGATTTTCGCCAACTGCTCTTCGGTGGGATCGGGATAGCGTGGATTCAAGCCGGCCAACTCCACCGTGACAATGGCGGCGACGATGGCCCGCATGGTCCATTTGTGGTCCGCTGGGATCAGGTACCAAGGCGCGTCATCGGTGTGGGTGGCGGTGACGGCTTCCTGGTAGGCGTTTTGATAGTCGTCCCAACGCTGGCGCTCATCGATGTCCCGAGGATCGAACTTCCAGAATTTCTCCGGGTTGTCCAGCCGCTTTTGCAGGCGCCGCTTCTGCTCTTCGCGGGACACGTTCAGGAAGAACTTGACCACCTTGGTGCCGTTTTCGTTCAGGTGCCGTTCCAAGGTGCGGATGTCGTGGTAGCGGTTGCGCCAGAAGCGTTCGTCGAATGACCGTTGGGGCAAGCGGCGCGCCTCCAAAATCTCCGGATGCACCTTCACCACCAGTACCTCCTCATAGTGGGAGCGGTTGAAGATGCCGATGCGCCCGCGCTCCGGCATGGCCCCCCAATAGCGCCACAGGTAGTTGTGGTCGATGTCCTTGTAGGTGGGCTGCTTGAAGTTGAAAACCTGGAAGCCTTGCGGATTGACGCCACTGGTGACGTGCTTGATGGTGCTGTCCTTGCCCGCCGCATCCATGCCCTGAAAGACGATCAGCAGCGAGGTGCGCTGTTCCGCATACAGCTTTTGCTGCAGTTCCGCAAGGGCCACCACCCGATCCTGCAAAACGGGCCTCGGGTCGGCAAAGAGGTCAACACGGGTGGGATAGTCGAAAATCGCCGTCCCCGGCGTATAGCGAAAGCGGGCCGCGATGCTGTCGCCAGCCAACTGCGTTGAGTCGTCGATTTGCGCGATCGCCATTGCGGCGCCTACGTCGTCCCCCAAACTTTTCATCTTGAACAGTTCAGCGGCAAATGGCAATTCGTCCG
>CAZRBP010000197.1:0-5745 GCA_964598305.1 uncultured Pseudomonadales bacterium
CCGACACCTTGCTGACGCTGGCCATCCTCTCCGGCCCGATCACGGCGCTGCTGGCACTGCCGGGCCTCGCCTGCCTGCGCGGCTACCGGCTCAACCGCAGCCAACTCGAAGCGATTCAGACGGCGTTGCGGGACCAAGAAGGCTCCTCCGCGAACCTAGTGAACCAGGGCCGGGCATCGGCATAGCGCGGTTTCGGGATGACATTGCGCGCTTGCTCGATTTTTCCGCTTGCCTTGGCGGTTTCGGCTTGGCCGGGCGTTGCGGCGGCCGAGGGGTTCTACGTGCGGGGCGGGATTGGGCTGGATTGGTCTAAGCAAACCCAGTTCACCGACAAGGATTGCGCGAGCGCTGCGCCGGCGGCCTTGTACGGCTGTGGAACGGGCAACGATGGGGCGCCGCTACGCTCGAAGGGGGGCTTTGGGCGGATTGGCGGGGTCGAGGTGGGGATTGGTCGTTCCGTTGCCGGGCCGTTGCGGCTGGAGGCGGCGGTCAACTACCGTCCGGACTTTGAGTTCGATGGCCGCGCCAACTTCATTCAGGTCCAGGCGCGGCAGCCGGTTGCGGCGGAGGCGTCGTCGGTGTCGGCCTTGTTGGCTGGGTATCTTGACCTTCGGCAAGGCAGCTCGCAGACGTTCCGTTGGCTGCAACCCTACATCGGCGCGGGCGTGGGCGTCTCTAGGCTGGAAATCGAGCCGATGCGCATGCGCTTTCCGAGCACCGAGACGCTGGTGCCGGGCGCAACGCAAACCGAATTCACTTGGATGGTCACTGCCGGGGCGGCCATTGCGCTGGGCGGGAAAACCTCGTTGGATGTCGCTTGGCGCTACCTCGCTTCGGGGGATGTGGAAACCGGACAGGACACCGGCCAGGTGGTTTGGCATGACGGCCGCCGCCCGCCCTTGGAAATCGACTTGGCGAAGACTCGGGCGAAACTCGCCAGCCACGGCATCCAGGTGTCCCTGCGACGCCGCTTCTGACGCGGGTTCGGACAAAGAGTGCGAGGGCGGGTCGCCCTCGCTCCGAGGGCTCGCTCCGAGGGCTAGTTCGAGGGCAAGTTGCCCTCGCTCCGAGGGCTAATGCGAAGGCAAGTTGCCTTCGCTCCGGGTGTCCCCCGGAGCGAGGGCGCGGCGCTAGGGGTCGACCGCTTCGCCTAGCGCACGGGCGCGGTCGAGCCGGGTGGCTTCGTCGCCGGGCAGACGGCGGTGCGCCAGGATCATGAACACCAAGGCCGGGATGAGGGTGAGCAACGACACCGCGATGGCGGTGCGCAGCGCCTCCGCCTCGTTCATGCCCCTGGCGAAGAACAGATCGGACAGCAGGCCCATGAAGTAGGGGCCGAGCGCCAACCCAATAAAGGTGTTGAGCAGGATGAAGTAGGCACCGGCCACCGCCCGCATGCGCGGCATCACCAAGTCGGCGGCGGTGCTGGGGGGAACGCCGCCACAGCAGGCGGCGAAGGCGGTGAGCACGAAGTTCAGCCAGAAGGCGGCGGCCAACGACTCGCTGTACAGCAGCAGCAACAGGACCGGAATGCTGCCGATGATGCTGATGTAGCCGACGATCAGCCGACCGCCCGGAATGCGCTGCTTCAAGTGGTCGGCCAGCCAGCCACCGAGGGTGATGCCCAGGAATCCGCCCCCAGCCGCGCCCAAGCCGAGGAACAGGCCCACCTCGGTGACGCTGGCATCGTGCAGCCGCAGCAGCAGCGGCGGAATCCAAAAGCCGGCGCCGTAGCCGAGGAAGGCGGTCATCGGGAAGGCCAGCATCGTGTAGATGAAGGCCCGCGAACGAAACATCATGGCGTAAGTGGCCGGATCGCGAATCTTCAGCGACTGCGCCCAGGAGAAGGTGATGTAGCCACCCAAGCCGCTGGCCACCCATTGGGCGATGCTGCCCGTGATGAGAATCAACAGCGCGGCGGCAATGGCGAAACCCGCGGCGGCGATGGCGTTGCGGGTGAGCACACGGCGGTCGCCCGCCAAGCCGAGCAGGTTGAGGGGCGGCAGCACCGCCATCAGTTCGCGGCCAAGCAGTTGAAAGGGCGCCGGATGCCGCTCGGCGATCAGCCCCTCGCTGATGCCCCGGGTTGGCTCGCGCAGGGTCCGCACCCACAAGGCCATCACCAACCCGGGCAGGCCGACGGCCATGAACGCGACCTGCCACCCCCTAAGGCCGAAGGGCGCACCGCCGTCCGGGTAGGCCGCAGCCCAGGCATCGAGAATGGCGCCGCCCAGGAAGATGCCGATGCCGGCCCCGATGTAAACGCCCGACGCATAAGTGGCGATCACCGTGGCGCGCCGATGCGGCGGGTAGTAGTCCGCCAGCATCGAGTAGGCCGCCGGCGAGGCGCTCGCCTCACCGATGCCGACGCCGATGCGGCAGGCCGCCAACACCCCGAAGGACCGGGCCAAGCCGGACGCGGCGGTCATGGCACTCCAAAACGCCAGGCCAACGGCGATCAGGCTGCGGCGCGACCAGACATCGGCGAAGCGCGCCAGCGGAATGCCGAACACCGCATAGAACACGGCGAACACGGTGCCGTACAGAAAGCCCATTTGCGCGTCGGTGACGCCAAGGTCCGCTTTGATGTCCTCCGCCAGAATGGCGAGGATGTTGCGGTCGATGAAGTTGAAGATGTACACCAGCACCAGCACCGCCAGCACATAGTGGGCATAGGCGCGGCTGGGCGGCTTCGCGGACTGGTCGCGGCGGGTCACGATCCAGCCTCCTCCATGACCAAACTTCCGGTCATAGCCGGCTCGAAGACGTTGTGCGCCTAGTCCTTAAGTTCCGGCGAGCATCTCCAGTTGCGCCTGCAGCACCCCGACGAGCTGATACACGTGGGAGGGGAACACGCGGCTCGGATGGGGGTATTCCGGCAGGGGCACGTCCTCGGCTTCCATTTCATAGGTCAGTTCGGCGAGGTCCGACAGCACGATGGTCGCCATGTCCAGCACCTCAATGACGGTGGGACCCACTTCCGTGGCCCTGATGGCCTCAATTCTCAGTATCGCCACGCCGTGTTCCGCTGCGGGTTTGCGCGACAGTTCCATGCACTGTTGGAGCCGGCCGAAGACATCCTGCGGGAACTTGCCGGATTCAAAGTCAGGCAAGGGCGGAAACCGGTTCTCCTCCGGCAGGGTGCCGCCCACGTAGCTGATCGCCAGGAGTACGCGATCGTAGATGGTCGTCCATGCCACGGTGCGCCCGCTGATGAAATTGATGACCCGGCCCGCTTCAATGAGTTCGTAAAGAACGTCCGAAGGCCGCTTGCGGGGCTCAAGTTTCGCCTCTGCAACGGGTTCGGCGATGCCCAAGGCTGTCTTCACGAACCCGAGTTGCTCGCGGGAGTCGTTGAGCACCTGCAGAACATCACCGGATTCGATGCCACCCTCCGGTGCCAACCTCGGCGGCTGCCTTGATACGCCCGCAATCTGCTGCGCGAACTGGTTCGATTTTCTGAACAGCGTCTGGGCTTGATAGAACACGTGCCTGGGCACGGCATCGTGAATGCGAAACTCCCGGGAAGGCGGCAGCGGCTCACCCATGACGATGCGGATCTGCTCCACTTCGGCGCGCAGCTCGGTGACCGACTTGAACAGCTCGCCAGCATCGATCTCGGCAGACCGGACGTTGGCCGCTATGAAGGCGGCGGCAAGGCAAAGGAAGGAGGAAAGCAGACGCTTGCTCATGACGGCACACCGATATTGCAACAGCCCGATGATGTTGCCGCATCCGGCGCATGTCAACGGCAAAGGTATTGACTTACCCCGGTCATATGCTCCGGCTTGCCAAGCCCACTTGACCAAGCGAGGCACACCGTGGCGCCCATTGAATCGAGAATCACTTCCCAAGGTCAGATATCCATACCAGCGCGCATCCGGCAAAAGCTGGGGCTCGGGTCCAAGCGGGATGTCGATGGAGCACGACCAGTTGGCCTTGCAGGACCGTGACGTCGTGGAGAAGGCTCTTCAGGATTTCAAAGCGCACCCTTCCGTCGGGTTCGTGGACTGCCTGATCGTACAAATCGCCCGCAAAATGGGGCACCGACCGATGGGCACCTTCGACAGGTCCATGTCCCGCCTCGACGACGTCAGTCGCTTGTGAGAATCCTTCCTAAGCTGCGCGCCGCGCTGGGTCTGCTTGCCGTGCGCAGCGGCGTGTGGTGCCGTCTGAAGACGTTGTTTGGACGCAGCATCCCATGTCCGCATATCGACATTCCCCCGAACCAGGGGCGGACGGGGATATCAGCGCAATCGACCAATTTGGGGGTGGATCGGCCGTTTTGATGTCACGGTGACGGCATTTGTGAGACGGAAATTGTGTGTGTCTTTGTTTTAACCTTGCCGCCGCGCAGGGTCAGGTGCACCCACGCCCCTCACCAAGTCCCCATGCTCGGGGCTCCGCAAGAGGCGAGGGCAGGATGCCCATAAGCGTTAACTTGTTTCAGGCGTCCGCTCCCGCATCGGGGGCGGAACGCGGGCCGGCACAGGGGCGTCCCAGGCCTCTGTCTCTGCGCGCTGGGGGCGCCGCTATCCGCGGCGCCTGGCGCGGGCCAGCAGCTCGGCCTCGGTGCCGCAGTCGATGATCCAGTCCCCGACCTCGGCTAGGCGACCCGGGTCCGACTCGCCCTCGATCAGCGCCGACAGCCGCTCCCCCGCCCCACCGCCGAACTTGCGGCCCGCCTGACGCTGAAGCTGCGCCCGCTGGTCCGCCCGCGCCTGGGCCTCGCCCTTTTTCATGCCCCGGGCGATGCCCTGCTGGATCACCCCCGCCTTCCATTTGTTGAGATTCGCCTCAAGCAACGTCGTCATTTCCTCTGCTCCCTGACTCCTTTCCAACTCCGCGCGCGGCGGCAGGCCGCCCGAGCCCGGCACCATCCGCTCCCACAGCGCCAGCGCCCACGCGTGCAGCGCCTCCCGGAAGCCCTCGTCGGACGGCCCCGGAAACTCCCGAAGCCCCTCAACAAGGCGCCCCAGCAACTCCTCCGGGCCTTCCGAACGCAGCAGCCGCGCCCACGACGACACCCGGTTGCCGACAGGCCAATCCTCCAACGCCCCCGCGCCCGCGTCAAGCACCGCGTAGCCCTCCGGCTGAAGCAGCGCCGGCACCCCGGACGGGTCGATGCCCCGCCGCCAACGGCGCTCGCCGTCGTAAACCACCACCGGCAGCACCCGCGGCCCATCCCCCTCCCGGCGCAGCGCCCCCTCCCGCCGCAACGCCCGCAGGTGGCGGCCGACGTACTCCGCCAGACGCTCCCCCATGTCCGGGTCCCGCGTGGACTGCAGCTCCGTGGGCTGCAGCAGCCAGGGCCGCGTCCGGTCGAGGAGCCGCCCTTCCCGGAACGGCACCCGCCAGGCGAGGTCGCCGACCCGCTGGGTCAGGTCCGCGCCCGGGTGCTCGGCGCTGACCCGCTCCAGCGTGCTTAAGTCCAGAAGCTGGACCCAGCCGCGGGCGACGATGCGCAGCAGGTCCGCCTCCACCGGGGGCAGGGCGAACAGGGACTTGCTGAGGGCGTCGTGGTCCATGGCGCCCATGATGGCGGGCCGGGGGCCGTGCGTCTGTAGGCGATGACGCTTTTTGCGCCCGGTCTTGGGCCGGGCACCCTGGCATCCAAGCCCTTGACTGCGTTGGGTTTTCCGATCCGGTCGGTGGGATATCCGAGGCCAACGCACCCCGCTGCGGCAGCGGGCGGCGGATGTCCTACAGCCATCCGGGCGACTATCTGCGGGCTTCGACGCCTTG
>CAZRBP010000198.1:0-5693 GCA_964598305.1 uncultured Pseudomonadales bacterium
CCAGCCGCGCCACCTCCGCCGCCTGGGCGTTGGACGCGAGCAGCCGCCCCTCAAAGTCCGCGTCTCCTTCCGCTGGCGGCTCAGCGACTTCCGCTCCCATGATGGCGGGCCACCAGAACTTCACCGTCGCCTCGGCGAAGCGCGGATCGGCGACGATGCGTTTGGCAAGCCACTGCAGGCTGTTATCGGGATTTGGAGCTAGTTCTTCGCCGAAGCCAGGATAACGCATGTCCCGGTACCACGTATCGCCGTGCCGATAGATCGGGCCACCCATCAAAACTCGCAACGTGCCCGGATTACCTTCTGCTTCACCCCACTGGTAGCCAAGCCAAGCACCGACCTCCACGCTGTATGTCCCATCCGACGGAATCTTGACCGGCACGATGAGAACTTCACAGCAAATTTCAAAACTTCTGCCGTCCCAAGCCCTATCACTACCCTCGTCCGCGAAGTCCTCCAGTTCATAGTGTCCGATTTCTGCTCCCGATGCGTCTCGGATCGTTAGATAGTCGACGTGGATGTTTGAACCGCCTTCGCCCTCGTTCACGGTCATGAGACCGATTTCTTGAGTACCTGACGCCAACCAGCCAGAGCTTGTCACCACGTCCGCCGTTTCCCTGGTCGCATCCGAAGGAGCGTGAATGTCTTGGTCGGTCCCCTTCAACATGTTCTTGTAGTGCTCGTCCAGCGAGTCGCTCGTGTGTTCACGATGCAGCCCATGGTCACCATAGTTTTGAAAGGTACCCGCTACTGGATCGAGGGTGGTGTGGCAGACCGTGCACGCTGGGTTGCGCATAGTGGGGTTGTTCAAGTCCGCGAGCGCCGCAGGGTCCGTGGTTCGAGAAGCAGATTTTTCGATGTCCAGGCCGAGGAAGTGATAGTACGTCCAACGTGAGCGGGCTCGATTACGGTTTGTTGCGGTGCTCGGATAGCGCTTGAGAAAGACCAGGGTGTTGAGCAATCCAGCGTGGGGCCAATCCACTTGGCACGGTCCCGTGGCCTTTACGATTAGTCCGAACTCGTCTTCGTCGAGTTCCTTGCCGTCGCAGTGGTGGTAGTAGCTCGTGATCGCCGATTGCCGGAACTCGTGGTGGTCTTGGGGGTCTTCGAACATCGGCACGGTTCCGTATGCTCTTGCCGCGAGCGAATTCGCCATGACGTAGTCGGCCGTCAGGATGTCCGTGTAGGGGCGGTCGTTTTCAACGGTCTGTGCAATCAACTCCAGCGGAGAACGTGCCATCCCGTAGCGAACAAGGAGTTCCCAATGTTGGTATTCGATGTCCTTCTCGAGCGAAGAGCCATTGGCGCCCAGTTCCATCCGCCTCTCCCGCAACATGGTTGCGAGATCAAGGAAGAAGAAGGGAGGAATCCCATCGAACACTAGCTCCAGTTCCCGATCTGTCAGCAACCGGTCATTGGCCCCCCGGATCAGGAACTCGTGGAACCCCGGCCCGGTCATGAGGCCCCGGATGGCCCGGCGCAGGCTCGCCGCGCCGCCGGTCTCGATCGATTCGTACTCCTCGTCGGTGGGCACCCGCCCGGCGAACACGATGGCGGCGCGGCGGAGGGTGCTGCGCTTCGACTCCATCGTCACCCCGTCGAACAGCGTGTCCACGGTCACCTCCGGTGCGGGACCCACATCCTCGCCCAGCACGCCCAGGAAGCGCTGCATGTCGTCGTACTCGTCGGTGCCCGCCGCCACTTGCACGCCGCCGCCGTGGCTCACGCCCTGGATCTTGCCCAGGATGTAGTCCGCCCCGTCGCCCGTTGCGTCGTTCACTGTGTTCAGCAGGCCCATGATGGCCGCAAGGTTCCTCTCCAGGTGGTCGGGGTCGGCATCGGTCACAAACACCAGCCGGCTGTCACCCGACACGCCGCCCGCCACGTGGCAGGCCACGCACTTCGACTGCACGATGGGCGAGGCCAGGGTGCGGAACGCCTCGGCGGCCGCGTCCCCGCCGCTGGGCCTTTCCGGGCCCCGGCCGGGCGCCGTGGATAGGTTCGCCAAGTCCCCGGTTGGCGTGTCCAAGAGGCTGGCCACCAGGATGGGCTGGTCGGAACTCACCCAAAGCCGCCACTTGCCCCGGCCGTCCCCCAAGGCCCCCTCGAAGCCGTCGCCGCCCGCCTCCAGCGCCGCCGAGTCCAGCGACACCGAGCGCCCCGCCGGCACCCGAACCCGCACCGTGCCGCCCGGCGAGGCGCCGGCGTCGTCGATGCCGTCGATGGCCACCGCCGCGTCCGCGTCCCCGGGGTTCGCCAGCAGCAGGCGGCTGGCCTGCCGGTAGTTGCTGCCCGGGTTGAGGAACGCCACCCGGTGCAGCAGGCCGTCGGCGGTGGCGGGGACCCGGTCGTGCATGGAGGTCACGAAGCCCTCCTTCGTGCGGACGTAGGCCATGGCCTCGAAGTCCTGGTCGCCGGTCAGCTCAAGGCGCCAGTCGCCCCGCCCGGCGCCGGTGCTGCCCGCAAGGCCCTTGCCGGGGTTGCCGTTCTCCAGGTCGGTGGAGTTGAAGTGCCGGGCCTGCCCCGGGTCGAGGGACAGCGTGACCGGCTCGTAGTCGAAGTCGGACTGGTCGAAGGCCTGGATGCGCACGGTCGCTTCTTGGTCGGAGCGGTTGACCACGCGCAGGAAGCCCTGGCGCTTGTCGGGTTCGGCGGCGGACAGGAACAGCGGCACGGTGCGGGTTCCGTCCCCGTCCGCAGCGGGCGGCGGCGCGGACAGGTTGGTCAAGTGGCCAGTGGGAGTGGCCAGCAGGCTCATGGCCACGATCCCCGCGTCGGACTCGACGCGCAGCCGCCACTTGCCCCGCCCGTCGCCCAGCGCGCCGCTGAGGCCGGGGGCGGCCCCGCCCTCCAGCTCGGCCGCGGTGTACGTCCGCGCCTCCCCAGCCGGAACGTCCGCCGTGACCTCGCCGGACGCCTGCCCGGCGTCGTCGGTTCCCGCGATGCGCACGGCGGCATCCGCCGCTCCGGGGTTGACCAGGCGCAGCAGGCTCTCCTGGCGGTAGTTGCTGCCGGGGTTGAGGAACGCCGCCCGCAGGGCGCCGTCGCGCTCGGCGAGCGTGTCGTGCATGGAGGTCACGAAGCCGTCGTCGGTGCGCACGTAGGAGAGCGCCTCAATGTCCAATGTGCTGGACAGCGTCAGCCGCCAGTCGCCTTGGCCGGGCCCGAGCCCCTCGGGGAGGCCCTTGCCGGCGTTGCCGCCCTCCAGGTCGCCGGAGTTCAGGTGGATGGCCTGCATGGGGCCGATCCCGAGGTCCGCCGGCCCGGCGGGGGTGCCGGCGTCGTCCACCGCCTCGATGCGCACGGTCCCGGGTTCGTTGGAATGGTTGACCACCCGCAGGAAGCCCTCCCGGCCGGACGTCTCGGAGGCGCCGAGGAACAGCCAAATGCGCTGGGGCTCGGCAGGCCCTTCAGCTTCGTTGGCGGGGAGGGGCGTGTCGGCGGCGCTGCGCTTGGGCACGATGCGCGGGGCGGAAGGCGATGCTGCTGGAGCGTGGAAGGGGTGGACCGGGACGGCGGGGTCGGGGGTGGAGGCGTACATCGTGCTGGGCATGCGGGCGTGGGCGGCCGCCCGCCGCCGCTGCTCCTGCCAGCGCCGAAGCGCCGTGCGGCGGGCCGTCTCCCGCGCCTGCGCCGATGCCTCGGCGGCAGCCCGCGCCGACTCGACGCCCGGTGCGGCGCCAGCCCCCGCAGCGGGCTGGACGCCGGCTGTGAACGGCAGGAGAGCGCCGAGCAGCAACCCCGAAAGCAGGCGAAGGCGGGTGCGGGTGCGCCCGGATCGGGAGTCAGGCTGGGGCGGGCCCGCCGGGCCGGATGGGACTGGCCGCAGCATCAATCTCATCGCTTCTCCTTCAAACTTGCGCAACGTCCGCCCGGGCGACGCCGGTGACACTTGGCCACGCCAATGTACATCAATTGGCAACACAATCAAGACGAAACATGAGTCGGTCGAGCCTAGAATCCGCAATGGTGCGCCAATCAGCCGGGAATCCATGCCCTTATTGTGTACGAATTCGGGTAAGCCGAGCGCCTTGTGGCCGCGGCAGTACGCAACCGACCCCGTGATCGTCTGCAGCGCTCAAGGTCGGCGCATCCGCCATCCTCACTTGGAATCGCCGCAACTTCGAGCCCTTCGCTGGCGACATCCAAGTCAAGTGGCATCGTTCGCACCGCTCGGCGTGCATCTCGACACCCTGCTTGGCCAGGTCGGCGTCAAACGGCTGCTCCTGGGGACGCCACTGCCTCCATCGGGCCGGTGGGCTGCGGGCTGGCTCTGGCTAACCTTGAGGGGCGCAAACATGGATGGGCAGGCGGATTGATGAAGCGCTCAGGGAGCTTTGGGTTCGCACGCTGGGTTGGCGAACCCCGAACGAGTACCTTGTCCCGATCGAAGATCATGCCTGTCCCGAAAAGCCTAGGTTCCGAAGGGTCCTGAACCGCTGCACGGACTTGAAAGACTATAGCGGATGCGCTATATGGCGGTGATGGATTGGACGGTCGAAACCGTTTCGGCCGTCGATGCCGAAATCGCAGGCTTGCCGGTGCCGTTGCGTGCCCGTCTGCTGCGCTTGCTGGAGACGGTGGAGAATGTCGGGCTGGAGGCTCTTCGCGCACCGTGCGCTGGCAACGGCCAAGGAACGGATGAGGCAGGTGACGACATGACGAAGCTGAAGGATCTGAAAACGCGCTTCATGGAAGACCCGGAGTTCCGGGAGGAGTATGCGCGCATCGATGAGGAGTATGCGCTCATCGAGGCGCTGGTCCGCGCCCGCACGGCGGCGAGATTGACCCAAGCGGAGCTTGCCACCCGTCTCGGCACGACCCAGTCTGCTGTCGCCCGGCTGGAGGGCGGGCGGGTCTCGCCGTCCTTCTCCACGTTGCGCCGGTACGCCGAAGCGACCGGTACGCGGCTGACCGTGGGCTTGGTCCCGGTGGATGGTTGATGCATGTGACGTCTGTGGGGCTGGATCGCCCCAAAGGCGGACTCCGTTGACGCTGCCGCCCTGAAATGCGCAGACGCTCAACTTTGCAACCGCGCTGTTGGCAACATCACATTGATGGCGATTGTGTGACCGGATTTGTGTGTCGTTGTTCCTTGCTTCCTGGATTCAGCGACCGCAAGGACAATGCCCGAGGGTCGAAGAGCCGCGACCGGAATTTGGTAATCGCCCAATCGGCGACATCATTTTGATGTTGTTCGTGCGACGGAATTGGTGTGTGTCCTTGTTCCTCCTGCTTCGCGCCTGCCGTGCTCCAGACGGGAAACTGTCCGTCAGGGTCGCCTATCCGGTAGGCCCGAATGGCCTCCGGCAGGACCCGTGGCTTCATCAAGCAACGACGCTGGCCTGAATGCCCCGAACAAGGTTCAGAACCGCGTCCGCGCCCGCCGAGCTGGACCTCGCCACATTGAGGGGGGTCTCTCCATCCAACAACGCGTGCGGGCGGTTGAGGAAGGCCTCGATGCTCTCCCGGTCGCCGTGGTAAACAACGCTGACCGCATCGACGACCCGCCCCACTTCGTAGAGGCGCTCGCTCAGCTCCCTGGACAGGGGCTTTCCGGCTTTGCGCGCCCTGCGCAAGGTGGCTTCGGGAATGATGGGGCCAATCACGCGGCTCCTGCCAAGCACTTCGCCATCGAACGGCGCGAAGCGCCGTTCAGCCTTCGGGGCCGCGCTGCCGCTCCAGCTCGCGAA
>CAZRBP010000199.1:0-2951 GCA_964598305.1 uncultured Pseudomonadales bacterium
CGGGAAATCGCCAAGAAAAATCGATGGCAAGTGGTTATCATGGCCGTCGCCCTGCCGCTACTGGCGCTGTTTGGCGTCTATAGCCTCATTTACCTTGCCGGACAGGATACGTTGCTGCAGACCACCAATGCCGGTGAGTTTGTGGATCCGCCCTTGATGGCGCGGGACTTGGGGCTGAGCGACGCCGAGGGGCGTCCGGTTGACGGCAGCGACGCTTGGTGGGTGTGGGTGGCGGCGAACGATTGCGCTGGCGCTTGCCGACAAGCCGTTGAGGCGCTTGGGCGCTTGAAGGACCAGCTCGCGGAGGATGCAGGCCGGGTGCGCTTGGCCGTGGTCGTCTCCGGGACGGGCGCTACGTTGGAATCGATGGTTGTTGAACAATTCCGCAGCACGGGTGAACAGCGGCTGGCCGACGGCATCTACATCGTCGATCCGCCAGGCAACGTGGTGCTGCGCTATCCCTTGGAAGCGGAAGTCGATGCGGTGGCCGAGGACTTGATAAGCATGTTGAAGGTAACCCGTAGTGGCTGAATGGGCCTCCCCCAAACTGATGCGCGGGCTGACGGTGGCTGCCGTGGGCTTGGCCTTGGTGGTCGTCGTTCTGGGCGCTTACACGCGCCTTGCCGATGCGGGCCTCGGCTGCCCGGATTGGCCGGGCTGCTACGGCCATCTGGGCGTGCCCGACACCGAGGCGGAAGTGCAGGCCGCCGAAGCGCAGTTTCCCGATGCGCCGGTGGAGGCGGACAAGGCGTGGATCGAGATGGTGCATCGCTACTTCGCCACGGCGTTGGGGGCGCTCATTCTCGGCATGGTTGTGGTGGCGTATCGAATCCCAAATGGGGCCTCGGGCGGGGCGCCTCGGGCGCTGCCCGCCGCCTTGCTGGCGCTGGTGATCCTGCAAGGCGCGTTCGGCGCCTGGACCGTCACATTGAAACTCTGGCCCCAGGTGGTGACGGCCCACCTACTGGGCGGATTCGCCACCTTGGCGCTCCTGTGGCTGCTGGCGCTGCGGCTCGGCATTGGCCCAAAGGGCGAGGGCATGGCGCCGTTTGGGCGCTTGGCCAGCATTGCCTTGGTGGTGGTGGTGGCGCAGGTTGCGCTCGGCGGCTGGGTCACCTCAAACTACGCCGCCCTGGCCTGCCCGGACTTCCCCACCTGTCACGGCGAGTGGGCGCCGGCCATGGATTTCCGGCAGGGATTTGACGTTTTGCAGACGGTGGGCCCCAATTACTTGGGCGGACTATTGGACAGCGAGGCCCGAATCGCCATACAGTTCGCGCACCGCTTGGGCGCCGTGGCCGTGCTGGCGGTCGTCGGCCTGCTCGGCTGGCGGCTGTGGAAGACCGGCAGTCCCTTGGCCCCTTGGGTGCTGGGCCTGCTCGCCGCCCAGTGGACCTTGGGCATTTTGAATGTTCTTTTGAACCTGCCGTTGGCGGTCGCCACCGCGCACAATGGCTGCGGCGCACTGTTGCTGCTGGCCTTGGTGACGGTCCGGGAGGGTGCGTTCCAAGATAACAGACGCCCGAGAACGGGTGCGAATAGTGAGTGAGACGTGAGTGAATTGATACAGGCAGTGCGCCCAAGCTGGCGCGACTACTTGGAGATGTGCAAACCCCGGGTGGTGGCGCTGATGCTGCTTTGCGCCTTGGTGGGCATGTTTCTGGCGACTCCGGGCTGGGTGGCAATCGATGTGCTCGTGCCCGGCATTTTGGGCATTGGCCTCGTGGCGGCCTCGGCGGCGGTGGTCAACCACATCGCCGATGCCGAGATCGACATCCGCATGGCCCGCACCGCCAACCGTCCGGTAGCCACCGGGCGAGTGGGCACCCTGCCCGGGCTGGCTTTCTCCGCCGCGCTGGGCGTGGCGGGCATGGCCGTGCTGCTGTTGTGGACCAACGCCCTGACGGCTTGGCTCAACCTGGCTTCCTGGGTGGGCTACGGCTTGGTGTACACCCTGTTTCTGAAGCGCATGACGCCGCAGAACATCGTCATCGGCGGCCTGTTCGGCGCTGCGCCGCCGCTGTTCGGCTGGACCGCGGTGACCGGCACGCTGGAACCGGGCGGGCTGTTCCTGGTGCTCATCATCTTCGCCTGGACGCCGCCCCATTTCTGGGCCTTGGCCCTGGACCGCAAGGCGGAGTACCAAGCGGTCAACATCCCCATGCTGCCAGTCACCCACGGCGAGCGCCATACGCGGCGGCACATCTTTTTCTACACGCTGATCCTGATCGCCTCCAGCCTCTTGCCGGTGGCCATCGGCATGAGCGGCTGGGCCTACCTGATTGCGGCGCTGGGCTTGGGGGCCGGATTCCTGTACTGGTCGCTGGCGCTGCTCGCCAATCGCGGCCCCAAGGTGCCCATGCAGACGTTTCGCTACTCCATCATCTATCTCATGGCCCTGTTCGTCGCCTTGCTGATCGACCACTACTGGCTGGTGCCGGTCTGAAGGGGCTCGACGCCGTGAACCTTCGACGCTGGAAAAGCGCTGCGGCTGCACTCGCGGTGGTTGCCGCCGGATGCATGGGCGAAGACCCCGAGGCACTGCGGGCCCAAGGCATTTACATTCTGCCGGAACCCGCCCAAGTAGCCGGCTTCGCGCTTGAAACCCAGGATGGCGAGGCCTTCGGCGCGGAGCAGTTGACCGGCGGCTGGTCCTACCTGTTCTTCGGCTTCACCCGCTGCCCGCATCTGTGCCCCACCACCTTGGCCACCCTCGCTGACGCCGAAGAGCGCATCCGGGCGTTGCCGCAAGGCGACCGCTTCCGCGGCCTGTTCGTCAGCGTGGACCCCGAGCGGGACGGCACTGAGGACATCAAGGCGTACATGGCCCGCTTCTCCGAGCGCTTTACCGGCCTGCGTGGCGCGCGTTCGGAAACGCTGAAGATCGCCCGCGACGTGGACGTCGCCTTCGCCACCTTGCCGGACGGCCAAGGCGGCCTGACCGTCGAGCA
>CAZRBP010000199.1:3051-5689 GCA_964598305.1 uncultured Pseudomonadales bacterium
CCTCCGAAGTGGCACCTGGCCCACACCACCTGGTTTTTCGAGACCTTTCTGCTCAAGCCGTTCGCCACCGCCTACCAGCCGGTGGATGGGCGCTACGAGCATCTGTTCAACTCCTACTACAACGGCGTCGGTGAGCCCTATCCGCGGCCGCGGCGCGGGCTGTTGTCCCGTCCCACCGTCAGCGACGTGATGGACTACCGAACCCTGGTTGACCGGGCCATGGAACCGCTCCTGGACCGGGAGGACGAAGAGCTTCGGCGGCGCGTTGAACTCGGCCTGAACCATGAGCAGCAGCATCAGGAGTTGATGCTCACGGACCTGAAAGCCAACTTGGGTTACAACCCCCTCAAACCCGCCTACCGTCGGGATTTGACCGCCGAGACGAAGGAAGCGCCGCCGCTGGGGTTCAGCGCCCACGAGGGCGGGATGATCCACGCCGGCGCCGAGGGCGACGGTTTCTGCTTCGACAACGAACTGCCCCGGCACCGGGTTTGGCTGGAGCCTTTTGCGCTGGCTGATCGGCTGGTGACCAACGGCGAGTACCTTGAGTTCATGGCGGACGGCGGCTATCGGAATCCGGCTTGGTGGCTCTCGGAAGGCTGGGCCACCCTGTGCGATGGCGGCTGGCGCGCCCCCTTCTACTGGCGCGAGCGGGATGGCGCGTGGCTGGAGTACCGCTTGGGTGGCGAAACACCCGTGGTGCCCTCCGATCCGGTGGTTCATGTCAGCGGCTTCGAGGCGGACGCCTATGCCCGTTGGGCGGGCTGCCGGCTGCCCACCGAGTTTGAGTGGGAGGCAAGCGCGGCGGGCCTCGATCCGGACGCGGGCAACTTTGCCGACGACGAGCGCCTGCATCCGGTCGGCGGCAACGGGCAGCTTTTCGGCGACCTCTGGGAGTGGACCGCCAGCGCCTACGGCCCCTATCCCGGCTACGCGCCGCTGCCGGGTGCGCTCGGCGAGTACAACGGCAAGTTCATGAGCAGCCAACTGGTGCTGCGCGGCGGCTCCTGCGCCACGCCCCGGGGCCACGTCCGGGCCAGCTACCGGAACTTCTTCTACCCCGCCGACCGCTGGCAGTTCAGCGGCATACGATTGGCCAAGGGGCTGGCATGACGCCACGAGCTCGTCGGCGCGCCGTTTGGCGCTCCGATTACCAGTTCTTCGACCAGCTGCCCCCGCCGTCGGCGATGCTCGACGAGGTGATTGCGGGCCTGACCGAACAACCCAAGCGCATTGCGCCGAAGTTCTTCTACGACGAGCGGGGGTCGAGGCTCTTCGAGGCCATCACCCGGCTGCCGGAGTACTACCTGACCCGTACGGAGATGGGTTTGTTTGACGCCTGTCTGCCGGAGGTCCACGACCGCATTGGCGAGGGGGGCTGCCTGGTCGAATACGGAGCGGGCTCCAGCGTCAAGATCCGCCGCCTGCTCGAGGAGCTGCTTCCAGCGGCCTATCTGCCGGTGGACATCTCCCGCCGCCATCTTGAGGAAACCGCCCAGGCGCTCCACGCCGACTATCCGCACTTAAGCGTCTATCCCATGTGCGCGGACATGACGGCGCCCTTCGAATTGCCGGAGGTGGTGGCCGGACTGGACAAGCTTGGCTTCTACCCCGGCTCCAGCATCGGCAACTTCGAGCCGGGCGAGGCCCAGGCGTTTCTGCGCCAAGTGGCGGCCACCTTGGGTGCGGGCGGCCACCTGCTCATCGGCGTGGACCGCAAGAAGGACATCGACGTGCTCGAAGCGGCCTACAACGACAGCGCCGGCGTCACCGCGGAATTCAATCTCAACATCCTGCGCCACCTGAACTCGGCCCTGGCCACCGAATTCGACCCCGCCGGCTTCCGCCACCGGGCACACTACAACGAAGCTGCCGGCTGCGTGCAGATGTTCCTCGAAAGCGTGAAGGACCAATCCTCCCGAGTCGATGGCCGCATCATCGAGTTCACCCAAGGCGAACTGGTGCACACCGAGAACTCCTACAAGTACGGCTACGATCAGTTCGCCAAGCTCGCTGAAGGCGGTGGCTTCAAAGTCGAGGCGAGCTGGAGCGATACGGATGACTTCTTCACGCTGTTTTTGCTGAAGGCTCCGTAGCACGTCGCTAGAATCGGGCGGCGAATTTGCCTCAATCCCACAGGATTGGCCGCTAAGCCCGATTTGTGCCCAGCATAGGAGGTCGGATGAACTGGTTTCTTTTGGCGATGGGGAAGTATGCGGAGTTCTCCGGTCGTGCGCAGCGCAAGGAGTTCTGGTTCTTCTACCTGTTCTACTTCATCTTTGGTCTGCTTGCGGCAGGCTTGGACGTTGCGCTCGGCACATTTGTTGGGGAGACAGGAGTCGGTGTCTTTTTCTGCTTGTTCGGTCTCGCCATGGCCCTCCCGAGCAACGCCGTCATCGTGCGTCGGCTCCACGATACGGGGCGCAGCGGGTGGTGGTGGTTCGTCGGCTTGATACCGACGGTGGGCCTCCTTTGGTTGGCTGTCCTGATGGTGCTCGATGGCGAAGCGGGCGACAACCGTTTTGGCCCCGATCCCAAGCAGCGTGGAGCAACTCATCCGGTGGTGGGTTCATCGACTTCCCACACTAGTGTCCGGTTAATACTCAAATAAATTCAATTGGTTAGGGTCGCCCTTGGG
>CAZRBP010000200.1:0-5648 GCA_964598305.1 uncultured Pseudomonadales bacterium
GCGCACGGTGAGGTTCTCCCCAAGGCCGAAAGCAGTCTGGTGGCGGAGGTGGCAGGCCGAGTCACCGCCGTGTCGGCGGCCATGGTGTCCGGTGGCTTTTTCGGCAAGGGCGAGGTGCTGGTGGAGATCGAGCGCATCGATTACGAAGCCGCACTCGAACAAGCCCGCGCCCACTTGGCCTCGATCGGCAGCGAAGCGTTCAATGCGGGGACGGAGTATCGGCGCCTGAGAGAACTGGCGGAGCGCGAATCCGTGAGCGAATCCAGTCTTGACGGTGCGCGCAATCGCTTGGCCATCGCCCGCGCTTCGCTACGGGAGGCCAAGGCCCGGGTGGCCCGCGCCGAGCGCGACCTCGAACGGACCCGGCTGATCGCCCCATACGATGGCCGAGTTCGCACCGAGCGGGTGGATGCGGGCCAGTTCGTCAATCGGGGCGAAGCGGTTGCCACGCTGTATTCAATCGACTTCGCGGAAGTTCGCCTGCCCGTGCACGACGATGACCTCGCGTTCCTGCCGCTGTCTCTCGCAAGACAGGACCACGACAAGGCGCCGATGCCGAAAGCGATTCTGAAGGCCCGGTTCTCCGGCGCCCAACGAACTTGGGAGGCGCGGGTGGTGCGCACGGAAGGCGAACTCGACCCGCGTACCCGGATGGTCAACCTGATCGCCCAGGTGAAGGCGCCCTATGACCCGTCCGCCGATGTGCCGCCGCTAACGGTGGGTCTGTTCGTCGAAGCGGAAATCGAAGGCGAAGCCGTCGAGGATGTCGTGGTCGTTCCAAGATCGGCGTTGCGCGCGGGCAACCGGCTGTACGTCGTGGGTGCGGACAATCGCTTGGTCTTCCGCGACGTGGAGGTGATCCGCATTGCCGACGAGGTGGCATACATCGGCGATGGCATCGAAGACGGCGAGACGATCTGCCTTTCCGCCATCGACAGCCCGGTCGAAGGACAGTCCGTCCGTCCCATAGTCCGCAGCCCGGCCCCGGCTTCTCAATGAAGCGGATGATTGCCTGGTTCGCCACCAATCCCGTGGCGGCCAATCTGCTTATGGGGTTCGCGGTGATTGCGGGGCTGGCGGCGCTGCTGCGCATTCCGGTGAAGATGTACCCCGACGTTGAAGTCCCCATCATCAGCGTCAACGTGCCCTACTTGGGCGCTGCGCCGGAGGAGGTCGAGACCGGGGTCTGCGCGAGAATTGAAGAGCGCCTCGAAGGCATTACCGGGGTCAAGGAACTGAACTCGATTGCCCGCGAAGGGCATTGCACAACCAACGTGGAACTTTTCTTCGATGCGGACAACGCCAGGGTCCTGGACGAGGTTCAGAACCAAGTCAACGCCATCGACACCTTTCCCGAGGAAACCGAAAAACCGATCGTCAGATTCCTGGAGCTGACGACGGTTGTGGTGGAGGTCGCGGTTACCGGCCCGACTGAGGAGCGGGCGCTCAAGGAACTTGGGGAGCGGGTCCGAAACGACATTCTCGCGCTGCCCGGCATCACCCACGTTGGTCTCGCCAACGTGCGGCCCTACGAGATATCCGTGGAGGTCTCCCAGCAGTCGCTGCTGCGCAATGGACTGACCTTCGACGAGGTGGCGGCGGCGGTGCGCAAGCGATCCATCGACCTGCCGGGCGGTTCCATCAAGACCCGCTCCAATGAATTGCTGTTGCGGGCTCGGGGCCAGGCGTACTGGGGACCTGAACTGGAAAAACTGGTGGTGACCACCCGCACCGACGGGACCAGGGTGCTCCTCAGTGATGTTGCGCGGGTCGTGGACGGTTTCGAGGACACCAGCCAGACCCTGAGGTTCGACGGCAAGCCCGCAGCGCTGATTCAGGTCGCCCGGGTCGGCAACCAGGATCTCCGGCACGTGAGCGAAGCCGTGAGGGGCTTCGTCGACCAGTCAGCATCCAGGTACCCGGAAGGCGTTGAACTGACGCTCTGGAACGACGAGTCCGTGTTGGTCACCGACCGGCTGAGCACCTTGGTTGACAGCGGTTTGCAGGGCTTGCTGCTGGTTCTGATTTTGCTGGCCCTGTTTCTGCGGCCGCACTTGGCGATCTGGGTGGCCGCGGGCATCCCCATCGCCTTTCTCGGCGCCATCTTCCTGATTTACTGGTTTGGCTATTCCATCGATGCCATCTCCGTCATCGGCTTCATCCTGGCGTTGGGCATGCTGGTCGATGATGCCGTCGTGGTGGGCGAAGGCGCCTATGTGGCCCATCGGCAGGGCGCCGGACAGCTCGCGGGGGCCATTGAGGGCGCGCAGCACGTGCTGGTTCCCGTCACATTCGGTGTGTTGACCACGATGGCAGCGTTCACTCCGCTGTTGTTCAGCGTTGGTGCCGTCGGGGAGATCATGGCGATTGTGGCGGCCACGGTGATTTTCTGTCTCGTGTTCTCGTTGATCGAGTGCCAAATGGTGCTGCCGGCGCATCTCGGCCATAGCGGGCAACGCATGCCGTTGGGCGATTTCGGCATGACCCTGTTGGTGACGTTGATCGTTGCCGTCGTTGCGTTTGCGCCGGACCGGCGATCGGGCGTTGCGCTTGCGTTCGCCGCTGTGACCTTGGTCTATGCAGGCCATCTGAACGGCATGCTCAGCAAACTGGGCGTGCGCTTCACACGGCTGCAACTGAAGTTCGAATCCGGTCTCGAGTCGTTCATCGACACCCGCTTTCGGAGTCTCGTGCGCCGTGTCCTGAGCGCCCGGCGCCTGACGTTGGCCTTGGCCGTGGCCGCACTGGCATCCGCCGCGGGCATCGTTGCCGGCGGGCACCTGCCCTTTACGTTCTTGATGCCGGTGCTGGGCGACCGCGTGGCTGCCAAGCTGACCATGCCCCCCGGAATCGGCGTCGGCGTCACCGACAACGCCATTGCCCAATTGTCTGCATCGGCGCGCAGCGTGCAGCAGCAACTGATGGAGGAAACCGGCGGCTCTCCGGTGGTCCACATCATGGCGGCCCGGGGGGGCCACCCGTCAACCGGGGCCACCGTCAGCGGGCTGCGCCCGGAGTCCGGGAGCCATTTGGGCGAAGTCGTCATGCAATTGAGCCCGAGCGAAAGCCGGGAGTTGACGACCCAACAAATCGCCGAACTCTGGCGCCAAGCCAACGGGCCCATAGAGGAAGCGATCGAACTGAGCTTTGACACCGAAAGGGTCCAGACCAGCAATGACATCGACATTCGGCTTTCCGCAGAGGATCTGGACGCCCTGAGGGCAGGCGCTGCCGGTATCCGTGCGGCCCTGGCCAAGTATCCGGGCGTCTATGAAGTCACCGATTCGTTTCGCGCGGGCAAGCAGGAACTGCGATTGTCGGTTTCGCCTGCGGGAGAAGCCCTGGGCATTACCTTGTCCGACCTCGGGCGCCAAGTGCGCCAAGCGTTCTACGGCGAGGAAGCGCAACGTGTCCAGCGCGGGCGCGAGGATGTCCGCGTCATGGTGCGATTCACGGAGCAGGAGCGTCATTCCCTGGAGTCCCTCTATTCCTTGCGCATTCGCACTGCGGACGGCGGCGCGGTGCCGTTTCGAACCGTGGCGGAAGTGGAGAGCGGCCGCGGACTCGCCGCCATCACGCGCACGGACGGCAAACGGTCCGTCAATGTGATGGCCAAGGTGGACCCAACCAAGACCTCGGCCGGCGCGGTGCTCGCGGAGTTGAACGCCGGGCTCCTGCCGGACACGGTCTCCGCCCATCCCGGCATGACCTATTCGCTGGAGAGCTCCCAACGGCAACGCGAGGTGGGCGATAGGCTGGTGCCGATGTTCCTGTTGGCCCTGTTCGCCATATTTGCGCTGCTGGCCATTCCGCTGCACTCCTATCTGCAGCCGCTGATCATCATGGCTGCGCTTCCGTTCGCCTTCATGGGCGCGGTCTGGGGGCATCTGTTGATGAAGGGTTTCGGCAATGTGCTCGGTCTTTCGATGCCGTCGATCTTTGGCGCGGTGGCCGCGTCCGGCGTCGTGATCAATGCCACGCTGGTGCTGTTGCACGAGGTCAATCGCTGCCTGTCGGCCGGAGAGTCAACCTACGACGCCTTGGTCAATGCCACGGTGACCCGGGCCCGCCCGATCCTGATCACCACGGTCACCACCTTTGCCGGGTTGCTGCCGCTGATGCTCACCCGCAGCGTCCAGGCGCAGCCGCTGATTCCCATGGCGACGTCGCTGGCTTACGGCGTGCTGTTCGCCTCCGCCGCCACCCTGCTGGTCGCGCCCGCCTTCCTGCTGGTGCTGCGCGATGTAACGGGCGGTGCGAAGCGAGTCGGCGACCTGCTCGGTGACCTGGCGGGCACCGCGCCGCGCCTGGCGAGGTGGATGGAGCGGTTTCCCTACGTGCAGGAAAGCCTGCGCGCCCGGGAGTTCGAGGACTTGCAGATTCCCGACGACATCGGGCTCGACCCGGAGACCGCGCGGCTCGCCCGGCAAGGTCTGGTGCGCCTGTACTACGAGCGTGAATTCGATCGGCAGGAAATGCGCGCCCAACTTGGCGCCATCGCGGCAAAGGCGCCGGCGACCGACAGCCTAGTTGGTGAAATGAGGATCTGGGCGGAACAGCAGTCCTTTCAGCTCGGCGTGCACATGTTGCGCGGCGTCATTGCGCCCCCCGATGCGGCGCGGCCCCTGACCGACATCCTGGATTCCTGCTTGGGCGAGTTGCTGGACGTGGCCAAGCGGGATTTGCTGGCGGAACTGGACCAGCCCCTGGGCGGAAGCGCTTGCCTGGTCGCCCTCGGTTCCGCCGGGCGGCGGGAATTCGCAATCGGCAGCCCGTTGCGGCTGCTGTTTGCTTACGAACCGGCCGGTGGGCGGTCAAGGGGCCTGTCGCTGACGGACGAAGAGGCGTACGGGCAGTTTCTGCAACGCTTGATGCGCCTGGTGCACAATCTCTCTCCGGAGGCGATGCTGTTCGAAGCGGTTGCGCCCTACGCCTTGCCCCAAGGGTCCGGGAAGGTGGCCGCCTGTCCATTGGGGGCATTGAGCGATCATTTCGACGACGCGCCCGCGCCATCCGAACTGCGCATGCTGACCCATGCCCGGGTCATCGAGGCGCAAGGGGACATCGGCGAGCGCTTTGCGGCATTGCGGCAATCCGCGCTCTCGCGGCCACTCAACCGGGACGCGCTCATCGCGGATCTCGTTGCGGCGAGGCAGCGAACGTTCCAGCGGCATCGCTCCGCTGACGCATGGGATGTCCGCAGCCGCCCGGGCGGTCTGGGTGATCTGGAACTGTTGGCTGAATACCTGCAATTGACCGGCGCCGCAACAACGGCCGCCATGCTCGCCAACGGCCTGGCGCCCACCTTTGCCACTGCCGCGGAACAGGGCTTAATCGACCAATCGGCGGCCGCGGAACTGGCCGCCGCCAGCCACTTATGGCAATGCCTGGACGGTTACTTCCGCATGGCATCCTCGGGCGACTTCGACCCCGAATCGACGTCTGAGGAAGTGCGCGACGTCATCGCCCAAGGCTGCGCAGTGGATGGGTTCGATGCGCTGCCGGCGCGAATCGCGGGTGCTTCCCAGCGTGTCGCCGAGATTTTCGACCGCCTGCTGGAGGGCCCGGCAATCACCGAGCGGTAGCCAGCGCGACTACTCCCTGCGGCCCTCCACAACCATGACCAGGGTGGGCAGAAAAACCAGCGT
>CAZRBP010000201.1:0-5630 GCA_964598305.1 uncultured Pseudomonadales bacterium
TGACATGAAGGTAGGACTGTTGATGGTGTTCCAGAATTTCGAGGACGGAATCACCGATCAGGGTGCGTGGGAGCGGGACATTCGTTTGGGCGGCTTGGCGGAGCCCTTGGGGTTCAACACCTTGAGCGCCGTTGAGCATCACTTCTTCAACTACGCCATGTCGCCGGACAACCTGCAGTACTTGAGCTACATGGCGGCCAAGACCGAGCACATAGGCCTGCTGACCGGGGCGGTCATCCTGCCTTGGCACGATCCGCTGCGGGTGGTGGAGCGCATGATCGTGCTCGATCACTTGAGCCAAGGCCGCGCCCTGTTCGGCATCGGCCGGGGCCTCGCCCGGCGTGAGTACGACACCTTCGGCGTGGACATGAACGAGGCGCGGGACCGCTTTGACGAGTCGGCTGAAATGATCATCCGCGCCTTGGAGACCGGCGTCATCGAAGGCGACGGGCCCTACTACAAGCAGGTGCGCACAGAGGTGCGTCCGCGTCCCTACGCCAGCTTCAAGGACCGCTTCTACGCGGTCGGCATGTCGTCGGACTCGGTGCCGGTGGTGGCCCGGCTTGGCGCCAAGATGATGAGCTTCGCGCAGAAGCCCTGGGCGGAAATGGCGCAGCACTTCGACCGCTATCGGACCCTCTACCGGGAGCACCACAACACCCAGCCGCCTTCGCCGGTGTGCGTGGACTTCCTGAGTTGCGACGAATCTGCCGAACTCGCCGAAGCCAACGCCCGCAAGTACATGGCCAACTACTACATCACGGTCATGGAGCACTACGAAATGGCGGGCGAGCACTTCCGCAGGATGAAGGGCTACGGCGACTACGCGGACAACGCCGAACTGCTGAAGGACACCGGCATGGCGGACGCCGCCAACGCCTTCGTGGACATCAACACCTTCGGCACGCCGCAGCAGATCCTCGACAAGATGGACCAGCGCCGCAAGGACATCGGCGACTTCGACCTCACCGTGCAGGTCAGCTACGGCGGCCTGACCGGCGAGCAGGCTGAGAAGAGCATCCGCTTGTTCGCCGACAAGGTGCTGCCGGAGATTCAGTCCTGGCAGACGCACTAGCCTCCATATCTTTCGCCGCGCTGCGGAGAATGGCCGGTTTCGATTCGCCATGAACATCGGCGACATTCCCGCCAAGTGGGCCAACCTTGACGCCGACCGCCCCGCCTTGGTGGACATCCCCACCGGGCGGCGGCTGTCGTTCGGCGAGCTTGAGCAAGCGTTGCGCCGCCTGGCGAGCGGCCTGCTTGGCTTGGGGCTGGCCAAGGGCGACCGGGTGGCCGTGCTGGCCAAGAACGGCATCGAGTACTTCGAGGTTTATTACGCCTGCGCCCGCGCCGGATTGATTGCCCAACCCTTGAACTGGCGCCTAGGCGTGCCGGAATTGGCCCGCATTCTTGAGGACGGCGAGCCGTCGGTGCTGGTCACCTCCACGGATTTCGATGCCGAACGCCAAGCCCTCGAAGGCCAGGTCGAAATCCCCCATTGGCTGCAGTACGGCCCCGGCGGGGACGACTCCTTTGAACGGCTCAAGGCCAGCGCTGGGGATGCCAATCCCAAGACCGCAGCGGGCGATGACGACCCGGTGCTCATCCTCTACACCGGCGGCACCACGGGCCTGTCCAAGGGGGCGCTGCACTCCCATCGCACCCTCGCCATGGGCATGCTCAACCAGACGGTCGCCGAGCGCGTGGTGCCGAGCGATGTGTACATGCTCACCGGCCAGATGTTCCACATTCCGGTCGCCTTGGCCATGAACTACATGGCGCACGGCTGCCCGGTGGTGCTGATGAACTTCGACGCAACTGAGGCGCTTGAGATCATCGAGGCCGAGCGGGTGTCGGCGTTCCTCGGCATCACCACCATGCTCAACTGGATGATGGCGGTGGACGGCTTCGACCGCTACGACCTGTCGAGCCTGCGCAACATCCAGTACGGCGGCGGGCCGATGCCGGAAACGGTGGTCAAGGCCGCCCTCGACGCTTTTCCCTGCACCCTGATCCAGGGCTACGGACAGACCGAGGGCATGACCATGACCTTTCTATCCCAGGAGGACCATGCCGCAGCGGTGTCGGGCAACCGTCCGGAGCGGCTCAACTCCTGCGGACGGGAAGGCTTCGTCACCCGTGCCCGGGTGGTCGATGCGGCGGGACGGGACGTGCCCAAGGATGGCCGCTCACCGGGTGAGATCGTCATCCAATCTGAGGCCAACATGCTCGGCTATTGGCGTCAGCCGGACTTGACTGCCGAGACGCTGCGCGATGGCTGGATGTGGACCGGCGATGTGGCCACTTGGGACGAGGACAGCTACATCTTCATCGTCGATCGGGCCAGGGACATGATCATTTCCGGCGGCGAAAACATCTACTCCACCCAAGTGGAAGCCGCCATTCACCAGCATCCGGGCGTCTTGGAGGCGGCAGTGATCGGTGTGCCGGACGACGAATGGGGGGAGGCGGTGAAGGCGGTGGTGGTATTGAAGCCGGGCGAGCGCGCCACCGAGGGGGAAATCATCAACACCGCCCGCGCCCATCTCGCTTCCTACCAAAAACCGCGCAGCGTGGACTTCGTGGACAGCCTGCCCAAGGCCCCCACCGGCAAGATCCTCAAGCGCGACCTGCGCGATCCTTATTGGCAGGCGCGGGGACGTAAGGTCTGAACCTATGGGTGTGCTTACCGCGGAACTCAAGGCCAACATCGGCAAGGCCGCGCCGCCAAGGACCGAGGTGGTCACCCGCCGCGACATCCGCAAGTACGCCATCGCCACCAACCAGCGCCAGCGCAAGTACCTCGACGGCGACGAAGCGCCGCCCCTGTACCATGTGGCGCTTTTTTGGGACGTGGTGGAACTCGACGAACTGACCCCGGACGGCGTCTCCATCGACTCCTTGCTGCCGAAGTTTCCCTTGGAAAAGGCCATGGCGGGCGGCCTGAACATCACCTACCACGACCGCATCCGCCCGGGCGACGAGCTGGTGGGCGAGCGCACCCTGACCGACATCTACGAAAAGGAGGGCCGCTCCGGGCCGCTGATCTTCTACGAAGTGGTGCTCGAAGTGCGCCGTCAGGACGGCAGCCCGGTGATCACGGAAAAGACCACGAGGATCCTGCGATGAGCGCTCTGTCCATCGCGGCCTTGCAGCCGGGCGATGAATTGCCCGCGCAATACCACAAGCCCGACAACGTTCAGCTCTTTTTCTACAACGCCGCGCTCTGGAACGCCCACCGCATCCACTACGACCTGCCCTACGCCACCGACGTGGAAGGCTATCCGGGCTTGGTCATCGCCGGCCCCTTGATGGGCGATTGGCTTGGCCAGTGCGTGGAGGCCTGGCTGGGGGAAGGCGGCGCGTTGGTCAATCTGGAGTATTCCAATCGCGGCGCCGCGTACATCGGCGAAACCCTTACCGCTGGCGGAACCGTGGAGGCGGTGGACGTCGCCAAGGGCGAAGTGACGTTGGCGCTGCACATCCGCAACGAAGCGGGCGACGTCATCACCCCGGGACGGGCCTTGGTCCGGCTGCATGGCTGAGGGCACGTCATTGCGCGGCCAGGTCGCGGTCATCGGTGTTGGCGACACCGAGGTGGGCAAGATCCCGGAACATAGCGCCACGAGCCTGTGCATCGACGCCGCCCGGCGAGCGCTGGACGATGCGGGGCTCACCAAGAACGACATCGACGGGCTGGTCACCTGCAACAGCATGGCCGAGCCGCACATGTACCACGCCGAAGCGATGGCAGAGCATCTGCAGATCTTTCCCAGCTACTGCGTCAGCGCCGGAGCAGGCGGCGGCACCACCTTCGCGGTGCTCTACCAAGCGGCCTTGGCCATCATGCACGGGGTCTGCAATCGGGTGCTGATCAGCATGGCGGACAGCCTGCGCACTGGGCTCACGCGCGAGCAGGCCATGGTGATGCAGTCTTCTTCCGGCCATCCCCAATTCGAGACGCCTTACGGCGCGACGGTGCCGGGCTACTATGCCCTGATCGCCAATGCCTACATGCACCGATATGGGGTCACCGCCGAGCAGATGGCCGCTGTAGCGGTCACCGCCCGCGCCCATGCGGCGCTCCACCCCGGCGCCCAGATGCGCCAGCCGCTGACCGTGGAGGACGTGCTGGCCAGCCGCATGATCGCCGACCCCCTGCGCCTGCTCGATTGCTCCTTGGTCTCCGACGGCGGCGCCGCGGTGGTGCTGGCCCGCTCCGAGGAGGCCGGCGACCGTCCACACCGGCCGGTCTATCTGCTCGGTGCCGGCGAGGGGCATGGCCATGAACACATCAGCCAAGCCGAGGACCTGACCTCGTCCCATGCCCGTCAAGCCGGGGAACGGGCCTACGCCATGGCCGGACTAGGTCCACAAGATATTGATTTTATTGAACTCTATGATTGCTTTACGCCGGTGGTGCTGATTGAGTTGGAAGACTTGGGCTTCTGCGGTCGAGGGGAGGCGGGCGCCTTTGTCGCCGAGGGACACACGCGGCTGGGCGGCAGCCTGCCGATGAACACCCACGGCGGCCTGCTCTCGCACTCCCACCCCGGCAACCCCGGTGCGATGTTCGCGCTCACCGAAGCCGTGCGCCAATTGCGCGGCGAAGCGGGCGAACGTCAGGTGGCCGATGCGGAGGTGGCTTTGATCCACGCCCAGGGCGGCATCCTGTCGAGCCATTGCACCGCGATTCTGGGCCGGGACCGATGAACGGAAAGCCCCTGCCGCCGATCAACCCTGCCAGCCAGCCCTTTTGGGACGCCTGCGCCCAAGGCCGCCTGCTGCTGCAGCGCTGCGGTGACTGCGGCCACTTGCAGCTGTACCCGCGACTGTTGTGCGCTGCCTGCGGCAGCCGAACGCTGGGCTGGGTTGAGGCCTCGGGCCGCGGCACGGTGAAGACCTTTACCATCATCCGGCGCGCCGTCAGCGCCGCCTTCGAGCCGGACGCACCCTATGTGGTGGCGCTGGTGGAGCTCGAGGAGGGACCGACCCTGATGAGCAACATTATCGGCTGCGACCCGGCCAGTGTCGCCATTGGCCAGCCGGTTCGAGTCACGTTTGAAAAGCGCGCGGAGGGTGTTGCGGTGCCGCAGTTCGAGCCTGCGGACTGAACCCAAGATCCATTCACGCACAGCCGGAGATCAATCACCCCATGGACCGCACCGTTCAACTCGCTCAAGCCCGATTCGTGATCGAGGAGATTATGTTCCGCTACGCGGAGTTGCTTGACGCAGGCGACCTAGAAGGCCTCTCCGCCCTATTTGCCCGAGGGGCCATCAAGCCCGCCATCGGGGAGCCTGTAAAGGGCGCCGAAGAGGTTCTAAAGCTCTATTCCACCGTGGTTAAGTTCTACGACGCGGACGAAAACCCCGTCCCCTACCAGCGCGGCCAATGCACCCCGCGCACCCGCCACGTAACCACCAACCTGATCTTCGACTTCGACAACGCGGTCAAGGAAGCGACGGTGCGCAGCGTGTTTACCGTGTACCAGACCTTAGCTGGCCGCAATGAAATCGTCGCCGGTGGACGCTACGTCGATCGGTTCGTGCGCACCTTGCAGGGTTGGCACCTCGATGAGCGGCAGATCATCATCGAGAACGCAGGTGACATGAGCGGGCATTTGAATG
>CAZRBP010000202.1:0-5623 GCA_964598305.1 uncultured Pseudomonadales bacterium
GCAGGGTTTGACAATTGACATGGGCCGGGCAAGGGTTGAGGATTTGCCAAGGAACAACGCCGTGGCGGCACAGATCGAAGTGCATCAGGACGCGTTGGCGCGGGATCCGGATGGGATGCTGCGGCGCCTGTCGGAGCGCTTGGGCGGGCCGGAGCACCGTGCGCTGCGAATGGCGTTCATTGAATGGGTGCGGCAGTCGGTGGCGCCGGGCATGGTGCCCAAGGCGCCGAAGCTGAAGAGCCAGCTAAGGAAAATCGCTGAGTTAGGGGAGTTGCAGCAAATGAAGTCTTTGGTGTTGAAGTCCATGGAGGACTACTGGCAGGGGCTGGTGGACCAGGAGGCGGCTCGCACCCTGGAGCGGGCGCGGGCCGACGAGCGGGCGCGGTTGTGCCGGCAGGCTGGCCGGAAGTTCGGAGGGCGAGCGCAGGATCGGCTTTCCGCAGTAATCGAGGGCGTGACCGAATCGGATCGGTTAACGGAGGTCGGCGACTGGGTCATCGACTGTGACACGGAAGCCGAGTTTCTGGCCCACCTGCAGCCCCGGAGTTAGCGCCAGTCCATGCGACGCGGGTTGGCCCTTCCACGGGCGACCAAGAAGAGAAACGCGTCATGTTTTGGCCTTGGCGAGGGAACCTCAGAAGGGGATACAGGAAGAAACATCGACATTAGCGGAAAGGCGGCGGGACACAACGCCACCCCCAACGGAAAACGGCACGCTCTCAACGCAATCGGGCACGCCGCGCCCGGTCGTAGTGCGCTGCCCTTTCGCCTCCGAACAAGCGGGTCATCACCCGGGCGACCTGGGCCGGGGGCAACTCGTCAACCAGCGCCGCGAACAGGCGCTGCTCGTCAACGGTATCCAAGTCCGCAGCCGCATCCGAACTGCTCAACAACAAGGTGAACTCCCCGCGCAGCGCCTCCCCAGCCTCAAGCTGCGCCACCAACTCGTCCGCACAGCCGCAGTAGTAGCTTTCGAACTTCTTGGTCATCTCCCGGCCAATGAAAAGCGGCCGCTCAGGCGCCAAGCCAGCAATGGCCTGCAGGGTCTCGCGGATGCGGTGGGGCGCCTCAAAGAACAAGGTCGCCGACGGCAGGCGGCAGGCTTCCTCCAGCACCCGCCGCCGAGCTTGGGCTTTGGCCGGCAGAAAACCGGCAAAGCGCACTTGGCTGGCGGGGATCGGGCAAACCGACAGCAAGGCCGTCAGGGCGCTCGCGCCCGGAACGGGAACAACGGGAATGGACTCCGCCCAGCAACGGCGAATCAAGCGAAAGCCGGGATCAGCAATCAGGGGAACGCCGGCGTCGGAGACCAAGGCGACATCCTCGTTGGCCTTGAGCCGCGCCATCAGGCGTTCGGCCGCCTCCGTCTCATTGTGGTCGTGAAACGCCAGCACATTTCCGCCCGGCAAGCCCAAGTGCCGCAGCAGGATGCGGGCCCGTCTGGTATCCTCCGCGGCGATCGTCCCAACCTCGGCAAGCACCTGCGCCGCTCGACGCGTGATGTCCTCCAAGTTTCCTATCGGCGTAGCAACGACGTGCAGGGTGCCCGGCATGGCCTTCCCCCATCCCGATTCGAACAACCGTTCAACATACTGGCTTCAGCAAGCGGACGCCAATCCTTGCCGCCTGGCTCTAGTCCTGCTATTGAGCGCCGCCCTGGCCGCCTGCCAAACCCAAGCGCCGCAAACGGCGCCGGCCGCGCTGCCGGACCACCGCCAGGATGCGCCCGCCGACCCGCAAAGCGCCCGCGCGGCAGCCGCCCTTGAGAAGCTGAGGGCCACGGAGGCTTCGGTATCCGCCTTGCAAAGCCAAGGACGGATCGCGGAGGCCGTGGCGTCGCTGGCCAGCATCGCAGCGCCGCAACACCGCCGCCAAGCAATCAACGATCAGCTGTGGCGGCTGACCGCCGAAGCATCCCCAGCGCGGGCCGCAGCACTGGCCGAACAGGGGCCCGCGGCGGAGATTTGGGCGCTTCGAAGTGCCATCGCCCAGAGCTTCTCCGCAGCGGAAAAGGCCGAGCGTCTTGACGACTGGCTCAGTCGCCATCCCCGGCACAGCTTCGCCACCGCCCTGCCCGAGCCCCTCGTTCGCTTGCGGCATCGCCCGCCACCGGCTCGGCGGGTGGGTTTGTTCATTCCCTTGAACGGCGCGTTGGCGGCGGCGGGCAAGACGGTTCGGGACGGCTTCATCAGCGCCTACCTGCAGGATTCAGCCACCGTCAAGCCGGAAGTTCACATCTACGACACGGCGGCCGAACCCATGGCCGCCCTCCTCCAAGCCAGCCGTTCGGCAGGCATCGAGTTTATCGTCGGACCCTTAAGCAAAGCGGCGCTCGACAGCCTGATTGGATTGAATCCACGAATTCCCGTGCTGGCCCTGAACTATCCGAGGACGCCGATGGACGGCTATCCACAGGCGCCGATGCACGACTATCCACAGGCGCCGATGCGCGGCTATCCACAGGCGCCGATGCGCGACTATCCACAGGCGCCGATGCGCGACTATCCACAGGCGCCGATGCGCGGCGACTCCTGCGCCGGCGGGGCTGAGGCGCGCCTTAAGGCCGGAGGCGGATTTGCGGCGCTCGGCTTGGCGATCGAAGACGAAGCGGCGCTCATCGCCGAACGCCTGCAGGCCGATGGCCGAGAGCGGGTGATGGTGATCCGCAACGACCGCAGCTGGGCGATTCGCGGCACGTCCCGATTGGCAAGCTCGTGGCCTCATCACTTGGAACAGCACACCTTTGGGAACATCAGGACAATGACCGAGTCGGTGGGCGAGGCGCTGCAGGTTGCCGCCAGCCAGGCACGGCACGACCAGTTGGCCCAGGCGCTGGGCACCTCCCTTGAGTTTCTGCCCCGAGCCCGGCAGGACATCGACGGCATCGTCGCCTTCGTCGATCATCTGCAAGCCCGCGCCTTGGCACCGGCGCTTAAGTTTCACTTTGCCGAAGAACTGCCCGTGTACGCCAGTTCGCAAAGCGTTCGCGGCGCCCGCCGGCTTGGCGACCTGGAGGGCTTTCAGGTCGCCGAACTGCCGTTCCGGCTTCACCCCGGGCCGCTGCATCAGGCGTTCTCTGAAGTCTTTGACCCGCAAGATGCGAACTTGACCGCCCTGTTCGCGCTCGGCATCGACGCCTACCGGCTGTTCGATCATTGGAGCCTGCTCAGCGCCGGCGACCCGTTGCGCGGCGCCACCGGCACCTTGCGGCTCGGCGACGACGGGTGCATCCGCCGCACCCTGGGCTGGGCCGTGGTGCAGGGCGGCGCGCTCTCGGCGGTGCCCTAATGGGGGCACAGGACGAGGGCCATTGGGCAGAGCGTCAGGCCGCATCGCATTTGCGCGGGCGCGGGCTGAAGTTGATCACCCGCAACTACCGAAGCCGGTTTGGCGAAGTCGATCTCATCATGAGCGACGACGGGGTGATCGTTTTTGTTGAAGTGAAACGCCGCCGGTCCGCTCGATTCATGAATCCGGCGGAAAGCGTCGATGTCCACAAGCAGCGCCGTTTGGCAATGGCCGCCGGCCGGTTCCTCGCTACCCATCCGCGATACGGGCGCCAACCGGCGCGATTTGACGTGGTGACGATAACCGGGCCAAACTATCGGCCCCAATTCGATTGGATTCGAGACGCTTTCCAGCTTGATGACAGCGCAGGCTACTGAAACCCACCCGTTCGCGCGGCTACTGGCTTGGGCTCTGTGCTCAGCCCTGTGTGTGGCGCTGTCCGCCTGCGCCACCTTCTCCGGCGACCCGCGGGTGCGCACGCCCGGCGTCATGCTGGACGACGAAGCGCTCGAGAAAGTCGTGGAGCGGCAAATTCGCCGGTCGGACCCTGACTTCGACTCCGCCCACCTAGTGATCGTCAGCTACAACAGCATCGTTCTGCTGCTCGGCCAAGTGGAGACGGAGGCGCTCAAGGCCAGGGCCCAGCAAGTCACCCAAGACATCGCCAAGGTGCGGCGGGTGCACAACGAACTTGGCGTCGGCGGCCCCATTTCCTACATGGCCCGACTTAATGACGGCAACCTCACCACGAAAGTCAAGCGCAAGCTGATCACAGCCAAGAACACGCCCGGACGCAAGATCAAGGTGCAAACCGAGAACGGGGTGGTTTACCTGATGGGCATGCTGACCCGCGAGGAGGCCGACCAAGCCGTCGAAATCGCCAAAACCGCCTACGGCGTTCAGAAAATCGTCCGGGTGTTCGAGTATCTGGACTAGGCTGCCGAAGGCGGTTACTCGGGCGACACTTTCACGCTGATCCGTTCAACCCCAACAAAGTGCGGCAACGCCCGCAACTGGTCAACGAGCCCGGGGGCCATGAGCCGCAACCGGGTCGCGGCCGCGCTGTCGAGGCAGACGACGATCAGCTCACCGCCGCGCAGCGCCCGCACTTGACAGGCCGCTTGCATCGCTGCCGGCAGAACGGAACGCAACTCAGCGCTCCAGGCGCGCTGCTCGGCCGCCCGGCTCAACAGCCGCTGCAGCGGTGTAAACCGGCGCTGGCGCTCATCGAGCAATTGGTCTATCTTTACGGTTCCCACGAACATGCAGAGTGAGTTTGGCCTAGCCACCATAGCCGCTTGGCTTGGCAGGAGCCAGACTCGGGAGGGGTTTTTTGGGACCGCTGATCCCATGAAGATCGTCGTGCTGACCAAGCTCGGCGGCGTGAGGACGCTGCGGCTAGGGCCGTGGACGCTGTTCGCCGTCCTCGGCCTCACCGTCGCTGCCATTGCGGCAACGGCGATCCAACTTAATGAGCGCTTTTCGCACCACCGCCAAGTCGCCAAGGCAGTCGCCGACTGGCGCTCCGGCATCATCGACCAGCAGGCCGCAGTCACTAGCCTGCAACAGCAGCAGTCGGCTGAAAACGAAGCCATCAGCAAGCAACTGGCCAACATGCAGGCACGGCTTTGGCGCATGGAAGCGCTCGGCCAGTGGGTCACGGAAGCGACCGGCCTAGACGCTGGGGAGTTCGACTTAACCGCACCACCCGCCTAGGGCGGGCCCGTGCGCGAAGCCCCTGCCGCCTGCGCTTTCGAGGGAGACACGCGAGGGGGTGCCGCTCTCACGCAACGGCCCCAATGCCAAGACGCCGTCCTGCCGCGCACGGACCTACAGGCCCGCCTCAACGAACTCGCCGGCCAAATTCGTCAGCGCGAAGGCGAATTCGAGCTGTTCGAAGCGCTGCTCAAGACGCCAGCCGACGCAGCCGAGCGAGACGCCAGCGTGCGTCCCGTCAATTGGGGCTGGGTGTCCTCGCCCTACGGCCAGCGCATCGATCCGATCAGCGGCAAGATGGCTTGGCACCCCGGGGTCGATTTCGCCGGCCGCAAGGGCTCGGACATCTTGGCCGTTGACCGAGGCATCGTCGTGTTCGCCGGCCGCCGCGCAGGCTACGGCAACTTGGTGGAACTCGCCCATCTCGATGGCCATGTCACCCGCTACGGCCATCAGGCCACCCTAGCCGTGCGCCGCGGCGACATCGTTCGCCAAGGCCAAGTGATCGGCTCGATGGGCGACACCGGGCGGTCCACCGGCCCCCACGTCCATTTCGAAGTGCTCAGGAACGGACGTCACCTCAGCCCGATGAAGTACTTGAAGGACCGACGCGGCTAGA
>CAZRBP010000203.1:0-5550 GCA_964598305.1 uncultured Pseudomonadales bacterium
TAGAAGGCGATCAGCGGCTGGGTCTGCTGGCGATAGACGTCGAGCCGGTAGCGCACCCGGTCCTCGGCGTCGTCCTCGCGTTGAATCAGGGGCTCGCCCGTCTGGTCGTCGAGGCCAGCTGTGGCCGGCGGGTTGAAGTCAACATGATAGACCCGGCCGCTGCCCGGATGGATGCGGCGGCCGCTCATGCGCTTGATGATTTCTGCATCGGGCACGGTGATTTCGACCACCGCGTCAACAGCCACGCCAGCCGCCTGCAAGGCTTCGGCCTGGGGGATGGTGCGGGGAAAGCCGTCGAACAGAAATCCGCCGCCGCAATCCGGCTCGGCGATCCGCTCCCGGACCAAGGCGACGATGATGTCGTCGGAGACCAGCGCGCCGCTGTCCACCACCTCTTGGACTTGCCGGCCCAACGGCGTGCCGGCCTGCATGGCCGCCCGCAGCATGTCGCCGGTGGAGATTTGCGGGATCGAGAAGGCGTCGCAAATGAACTGCGCCTGGGTGCCCTTGCCCGCCCCCGGCGGGCCGAGCAGTATGATTCTCATGGTTGCTCCTTGTTGACTTTCCAAAGCGTGGCAGCCGGGTCAGGCCGCGTTCAAGGCCACCCGGCGCACCTGCCGAACATCCGGCACGTGACGCATATGATGCATGATGCGCGCCGCTTCATATAGGTCCTCAAGCTCAAGGTCCACGTCAATCCAAGCGGTGCCGGTGGCCGGCTCGACATGGCCGGTGTTGGCCAGCATCGATAGGCCGTAGCGGCTCACCGTCTCCGTGAGGTCGCGCAGCAGGCCCTCACGGTCACGGCCCTCAATCCGCAGTCGATAGCGGGACGGTCCCTCTGCGGCCGCCAATTCGGGCAACAGGCTGCGTTGGGTCGAATCCTCCCCATAGGCGGAAAGGTACAGGCGCAGGGCTTCCAGAGGCGCCATCTCGCCAACGCCGAGCGCGAAGAAAAGTCCGTCCGGGCCGGGCCGCTTCAACGCCGGCGCGAAATCCAGGAGCGCCGTCGAGGCGGGCAGCGGCAGGGCCAGCCCATCGATCATCGCCAGGAACAGGCTTCGGCCAGCGGCGACGTTCTCCCCTTGATCGCGATCATAAAACCAAGCGCGAATCTTGCTCATCGCCCGCGAGGTGCGCACATAGCCTAGTTCCGGGTCCAGCCAAGCCCGCTGCGGGGCGGCATCCGGGTCGGTCAATATGCGCACCCGTTGACCGGATTGCAGGGTGGTGTTGAGCGGCGCCGGCACCCCGTCGATGCGCGCGCCTACGCAACGCTGCCCGACTTCGGTATGCACCCGATAGGCGAAGTCCACCGCCGTGGCGCCGGCCATCAGGTCCAGCACATGGCCCTTGGGCGTGTACACGAAGACCCGCTGCTCCCGAATCTGGTCAATCAACTCACCGGCCAGGCCCACGCCCTCCCGCTCATGGGCGTCAAGGGCTTGGCGCAGCCAGGCCACCTTGTTGGCGTAGTAGTCGTCCTCCGGGTCCATGCCCTTGTAGGACCAATGGGCACAGACCCCGAGCTCCGCATCCCGATGCATCTCCTCGGTGCGGATCTGCACCTCGAACACCCTGCCGGAAGCGCCAACGACGGCGGTGTGGATGGAACGGTAGCCATTCTCCTTGGGCGAGGCGATGTAGTCGTCGATCTCGTCGGGAATGGGGTGCCAATGGGCATGAACGATGCCCAAGGCGGCGTAGCAGGCCGCAACATCGCCAACGATGATGCGCACCGCCTGCACGTCATAGACCTCGTCAAAGGGAATGTTCTTGGTGCGCATCTTGCGCCAGATGCTGTAGATGTGCTTTGCCCGGCCCGCGATCCCAGCCTTGATGCCGTGGGCCTCAAAGGCTTGCCTAAGCTGCCCGACCAAGGCGTTGACGCGCCGTTCGCGCTCCGCCCGGCGGCCATCGAGTTGCTTGGCGATGCGCATGTAGGCATCCGGCTCCAAGTAACGCAGCGACAGGTCCTCAAGCTCCCACTTGAGTTGCCAGATGCCCAGCCGATCCGCCAACGGCACGAACACCGTCATCGCCTCGGTGGCGATGCGGGCCTTGCGCTCCTCCGAACTGGCCTTGGCTCGCCTGAGCGCCACCACCCGCTCCGCCAGCTTCAGCACCGCCACGCGGCCGTCGTCGATGACCGCCACCAGCATGCGGCGGATGTTGGCGGTCTGGTCCTTGGCCTCACTGGCCAGCAGGCGGGAGCTGGTGAGATCGAGAATGCTGGTGTCCGCCATTTCGATCACCGATGCCGCCAACGCCGCCGCCGCATCGCCAATGCGGGCGTTCAATTCGGATTTGGCGACGGCGCCACGGCGAACCGGACCGTGGAACAGCGCCGCCAACACCGAGGCGGTGTCCATCTCCATGCTGGCCACCAGCGACGCCAGTTCCAGAGCGGCACTGAGGTGGGCCTTGAGGGGTTCCTCCTCCAGTTGGCTGGCAGCCGCCACAATCGCCGCCTTGTCAAGGCGGGGGTGGTGCTGGCAAAGGTCCTTGGCCCAGACGTTCAGAGCAGCTTTGCCTCGGTTTTCCTCGGGAGTGTCTTGGCTGACGCCGGTGTCAGGTGGGCTGTAGTCGAAGCGGGCGGTCACGATATCCTCCATGCCGCTGCCGAGCTGAGAAGCGCCAACTGATGATACCGCATCAGCAGAAAGGTATGATCCACCAATGGTCGAGAGCGCAGTAAAACGCCATGGCTGCCGATGGCGCTGGCCCGTCGCGGCATTCGCCCTAGCGGCGCTGCCAGCCGCAGCGCAAGCTCAAGCGGCGCAGCAGACGGCGGGCGAAGTCGAGGAAGTGGTGGTGACGGCCACCAAGCGAAGCGCGCGGATTCAGGACGTGCCGTTCTCCGTGGCGGCAAAGACGGCGGAGGAAGTGACGCGCGCCGGCGCCGGCGGAATCGAGGACTTGGCGCGCGGATTCGCCGGCATGACCGTCCAGAACCTCGGGCCGGGCCAAAGCCAAGTGGCCATGCGCGGCCTGTCCGCCGGGCAGATCGTCCGAGACCAGCCCGGCGTCAAGGAGCAGGTCGGCATCTACTTGGACGATTCGGTGGTCTCGCTGTCGTTGTTCACGCCCGATTTCGACCTGTTCGACGTGAACCGGGTCGAAGTGCTGCGCGGACCGCAGGGCACCCTCTATGGCGCGGGATCGGTCGGAGGCACCCTGCGCTACATCACCAACCGGCCCGAGCTTGGGCGCCAGCACGGGCTCGTGGAGGGCGGGTTCAACTCCATTGCGGACGGAGCGACTGGTTGGCACGCGAAGGCAATGGCCAATGTGGCGCTCTCCCCTTCGAGCGCCTTGCGGCTGGTCGGCTACACAACGGAGTCCGGCGGCTACATCGACGCTCGCTCAGAGCGCGGGGGATGGCACGACGACGTCAATTCCAGCACCCGAAACGGTGTGCGGCTGTCGCTTCTCTGGGATGTCACCGAGCGGGTCTCGGTGCTGCCGAGACTGGTTCACCAACGGGCGAAGGCCGATGGCTTCAACCGGCAGGAAGTCTTCAACCTGTTCGCGAACCCGCACACCACCACGCGGCCGGCCGTTCAACTCGGCGAACGGGAACAGCATCTGCTGCTTGAGGAACGGTTCGACGATGAAACCACGCTGTTCGACCTGACGTTGACGGCGACCTTTGACGGGTTCGACTTGACGTCGGTATCGAGCGTTCTGCGGCGCGAACTGCTGGTCAGCCGCGACACCTCGGCGCTGGCTGGGAGCGTTACGGTGGACCTAGGATTCCCAGCGGAACACGTGACCATCCCCGCCAATCTGCGGGACACCACGGAACTCGACCAGTTCACCCAAGAGGTACGCTTGACCTCGGCCAACGAGCGGTCCCGTCTGCAATGGCTCCTCGGCCTGTTCTACTCGGACGTCAAGCGGGACTACGCGCAGCGCCTGACGATGCCGGGGTATGACGCCGTGGTGGACGCCGCGTTCGGGGCCGGCGTTTCAGCGGGGTCTATGAACGGCTACCCGCTCCCCGACCGCCCGTACAACTCCGACCTGCCCTACGACATCTCGCAGTTTGCCGTCTTCGGCGAGGCCACCCTCTCCCTGACTGACCGCCTGGCGCTGACCCTCGGCGGGCGCTGGTACGATTGGAAGGAAGAGCGCGCCTTCCACTCCGGCGGGTTCTTCTCGAACGGCGACCTGCAGATGGACAGCACCGACGCCAATGGCTTCAGCCCGCGCCTGCTGGGCCGGTTTCGGGTCTCGGACAACCTGACGTGGAACGCCCAGGTCGCACGGGGATTTCGCTTGGGCGGCGTCAACGATCCGCTGAATGCGAGCCTGTGCACCGGTTCGGACCTGGCGAACTTCGGCAGCTTCCAAGCCTACGACGATGAGACCATCTGGAACTACGAAACGGGCTTCAAGGCCCGGTGGCGCAACGGCGCCAGCCTGAACGCCGCCGCCTTCCATGCTGAGATCAAGGATCTCCAGGTGACCCTCGACGCCGGATCCTGTTCCTCGCGCATCTCCTTCAACGTCGCCGAGGCGCACGCCACCGGCGTGGAGGTGGAACTGACCCTGCAGCCGCTCGAAGGGCTGCAATTGGGGCTGGCCGGCAGTTGGGTGGAGTCCGAGTTTGACTCGACCGTTGCGGCGGCAGAAGGCGGGGTGCTCGGCGGCGTCGCGGACGGCAACCGGTTGGCTTCGGTGCCGCAGCTCCAGCTCGCGGCGACGATCGACTACGCCTTCGGCGTGGCACTGCTCGGCGGCAGCGAGGTGGTCCTGCATGCCAGCGCGCACCATGTGGGCGACCGCATCACACAGCCGAGCGACCAGGTGGCGGGCGCCGGCCGGTTCGTCTCCGGCCTGGCCTACGGCGGCGCGACCGGCTTGGAGGTGACGGAGCTGGACCTTGAGCTCGACCCCTACACGCTGGTGGGCTTAAGCCTCGCAATCAGAAAGGACAACTGGGAGGCGGCGCTGCATGTGGACAACCTGACCGACGAGAATGCCAACCTATCGTTTGACCGGGAACGCGGCGGGCGCGCACGGCTCGGGTTCCGGGTCAATCAGCCGCGCACGGTGGGAATCTCGATTCGCAAGTCCTTCTGACCATGGGGCCTGCGCCTCGTGTTGGACCCGTGCGGTGCTTGGCAGCCGCCGGGTTCGCCGCCGCGCTGGCGGCGCCCTGGCCGGCTGTTGCGCAGGCTCCCACCGGGCAGGCGAGCGCCGAGCACGCGATCGAGGAGATCGTGGTGGTTGGCTCGCTGATCCGCAGGGCCGCGGTGTACGAGGGCCGCGCGCCGGTGCAGACGCTCGACGGGGCGGCGTTCGAGGCGGCCGGCGCCGCCCAGCCGGTGGACATTCTCGCCAGCCTCACCGCCAACACGGGCTCCTACCTAGCCACGCAGCAGACCTATCTGCAAGGCGTCGCGCAGTTCAGCCTGCGCGGCGTCGGGCTCTCCTCCACCCTGACCCTGATCAACGGCCGCCGGGCCGGGTTCGCGCCGGTCTCCAACGACGCCGGGCAGAGCTTCTTCGACATCAACACGCTGCCGGTGCTGATGATCGACC
>CAZRBP010000204.1:0-5498 GCA_964598305.1 uncultured Pseudomonadales bacterium
CGGACCACAAACAGCAGGTCGCCCGCATTCACCTGTTGCCCGTTGCCCATGTTGATGCGCGTGACCTCAAATTGCAGGCTGGGGTCGTAGAGGTCCGCCTCCCCGTTGAAGTCCTTGAGGGCCAACGGGGTGAAGATCTTCATGGCCTCGAGCTGGCAGAGCGTCGCATCCGCCGCAATCCGGTCGCCCACGGAGACGAATTCCGGTTCCGACGGGGACGGGCTGGTGTAGAAGATCGCCGCCGCCGGGGAGAGCACCTTCAGTTCGTCGCTGCCGTCGATGCCGATGCTCTCCGCATCAAAGGCCGAGGCGGACTCGCCAGCCCCCGCCTCGATCTCCTCGATCAATCCTTCAGCATCCGTGCGGCGCAGGAACTCCGGCAGAAAGCCCGTGTCGTAGTCGCCCTCGCGGAACACCTCATCGGCCAGCACCCGCCGCAGCAGCGGGATGTTCGTGCAGATACCGGTGATGCGGACTTGGCTGAGATAGTCGGCCAGCCGCTCAATGGCCGCTTGACGGTCCTTCGCATGCACGATGACCTGGGCGACCATGCTGTCGTAGTAGGGCGAGATGAACTTGCCGGGCGCGGCGATGGTGATGACGTCAACGTCCTTTTCGGCCGGAAACTGCGCCTCGTCGATGGTGCCCGGATGGGGGCGGAAGGAGAGCGCCCCCTCGCCGTCCAACTGCACCCGTTCGGCATTGATGCGTGCCTCGATGGCGTAGCCCTCGAACTTGGGCTCAAGCTCGGCGATGGACTCGCCGGCAGCGATGCGGAACTGCTCGCCGACGATGTCGATGCCGGACACCCATTCGGTGACCGGGTGTTCCACCTGCAGGCGGGTGTTCATCTCCATGAAGTACACCGCCCCGGCGGCGAGGTCGAAGATGAACTCCACGGTGCCCGCCCCGATGTAGCCCACGTCGTCGGCGATGGCCGCGGAGTAGGTCAGCACATCCCGGCGCAAATCCTCCGGCAGCATGGTGGACCCGGACTCCTCGAACACCTTCTGCTTGTCGCGCTGCACGCTGCAATCGCGCAATCCCAGCACCAGGGTGTTGCCCAAGGTGTCGCGCAGCAACTGCACCTCGATGTGCCGCAGCGAGGTGACGTATTTCTCCAAATAGACATCGCCGTTGCCGAAGGCGCTCTGCGCCTCGGCCGTGACCCGATGGAAGAGCTCGAAGAACTCCGTGCTGCTTTCCACCACCTGAATGCCCTTGCCGCCGCCCCCGTGAACCGCCTTGATAAGCACCGGAAAGCCGATTTCCTCGGCCACCTCGGCGGCCCGTTCCACATCGGTCAAAATGCCGTGGCTGCCCGGAACCACGGGCACCCCCAGGCGCAGCGCGGTGTTGATGGCGTTGGACTTGTTGCCCATGGTCTCCATGCTGGCGACGGGCGGGCCGATGAAGTTCAAGCCGCGGCTGCGGGTCAATTCGGCGAATTGGGCACTTTCGGACAGGAAGCCGATGCCCGGGTGCAGCGCATCCGCCCGCTCCTGCTCGGCGATGCTGAGCACGCTGCGGGCGTTCAGGTAGCTTTCGTCTGGGGTGTTGCCGCCGATGCAGACCAGGGTGTCCCGCTTGCCGAGCTGGTCGGCCACCGCCGACTCCATGTCCGGGTCCGATTGCACCAGGATCACTTCCAAACGATGGCGCTGCGCCACCCGCACCAGCTTCGCCGCGGTGCAGCCGCGGGCGTGGATCAGCAGCCGCTTGATCGGCCGGATCAGGTCGGCATCGGTGTAGCGGGGCGGCGGGGCGGCTTCCGGCGCCTCCTGGTCGAGCACTCCGGACAGCACCCGCTGAATCACCGCGTCAACCGATTCCTTCGGCAGCGGAATGTCCGGGTCAACCCGGCGCAGTTGGTTGTCGATCTCGGGCTGGAAGGGATGCGCCACCAAGCCCTGCATGGCCTCTGGATTGGTTGACAGGTAGTTGGCGAGAATCGAGTTCAGCGGCAGGTTGCTCGGCACCACGATCTGCCCCGCAAAGGGCATGCTGGCCCCGGAGAAGTAGTAGGTCTGCACCAAGGGGTGAGTGACGAAGCTGGCTTGGGCGCCGCCGGTGCAATCGCCGTAGCCGAACACGATGACCGGCAGGTCGTGGTCGCGCACGAAGCGGGTGATGCGGTCGTTGACGGCGGCCATGGAGAACAGCGCCCCGGCCCCCTCCTTGGTCTGCATCCCGCCTGAGGAGATGAAGCAGATGACCGGCAGGTGCTGGGTCGCGCAAACCACCAGCAGCTTGCAGAACTTCTCCGCGCTGGCCATGTCGAACGCCCCCGCCTGGAAGGCGACGTTGGACAGCACCAAGCCGCAGGGGATTTCCTCCGCGCCGGCCTTGAAGCGCGCCGTGCCGGTCACCACGCCGCAGGGCGGCAGGTCTTGGTTCAGCGCCGCCTCGATGGAGTGGCGGAACCCCGGGAAAGCGCAAGGGTCTGAGCTGATGAGATCGCCGAATCGTTCGCGCCAGCCGGTGAAGAAGGCATCAATGATGTCCTGGTGGGTGAAGCGATGGGCGCCCTTGGCGCGGCGCAGCACGTTCTGCATCTGCAGATCCTGGTAGGCCATGTTGAGGCGGTACCAAAAGTCCTTGCGCCGGCCGATGTTCTTGGGCGCGATGCGGCCGTTGTAGGCTTTGCCGGTGCGCTCGGAGAGCACGTAGGACTCCAGCAGATGCTCGAACAGGTAAGTCACCACCACGAACAGCGCATCGGCCAAATCGGGAAAGCGGGTGCGCTTCCACTCCTCAACGGCACGGAAGAACGCGGGGCTCTTGGTCTTGGGCAAGTCCAGCACACGCAAGTACCAATCCAGCACTTGCGCCCGCAACCGGTTGGAAATGCCGTTGGAGGCGTCCTCGGATGCATCGAGGGTCAAAGCGCCGGCCGCCAATGACGACTCCAGCAGTTGCCCCACGGTGCTTCGGGACAGCGACTGCGCCGACTGCGCCTCTTCGGCGATGCTGTCGAGATTGGCCACGATGTGGTCGTACACCACGTCGAACAGCAGCAGGTTCTCGCACTCCTTGAGGAAGTCCTGGCGCAGATCGTCGGCGATCAGCACGTCGAGCAGGGTCACCTCGCTGAGCCGCACCGGCGAGCTGGCCGACTCCGCCCGGTCGATGAACTCGCCGTAGCGCTGCTCAAGGACCTCACGGTTGGCGCGGATGCGCGGCTGGCCGCCGCCTAGCGCAACGCCGGTCAGCACCCAGTTCAGCTCGGCGGTCAGTTGGCTGGACAGGTAGGTTTCGGACTTGTTGACCGTGCCGCCGACCCGTAGCAGCTTCTTGCCTTCGTGGCTGAAGTGCTCGTAGGCGGTGCTGAAGAACTCCCGGTCCCGTCGAATCGCCCGGATCAGCCCGGCCGGATTGCGCACCTCGGCGACGCGCAAAATGTAGCGGGTGTCCTCGTGGTCGGTCAGCAGCTCGCGAAGCCCCCGCAGGTTGCCCGCCGCCTCCCCCTTCCAACGATTGTAGAGGTAGGCGCCGGCCGTGGAGATCAGATTGGCGCGGGCACGCTGGTAGTTGCGCCTTGGCTCGCCAAGGATCATGGTCGCCAAGCGGCCCCTCTCATCCTGCAGCGCCTGCTTCTTCTCGTTGTAGTTGCGCCAAGCCTTGGACAGGCCATCGTCATAGACCACCTTGTCCGGGTCCTGCATCCATTTCAGGAAGGTGCGGCGCCGTTCCCGGTCGGCGCGCTGGGCGAGTTCCCCCTTGGGCAGGTCGCGGTCCGCCAGTCGTCCGTACTGATGGGTGCTGGTGGCCTTGATGCGCTGGCGCACCTTCAGATAGCGCAGGTAGCGGAAGGCGACGCCGAAGACGTTCAGGTACTCGGTGGGGTTCTTGGTGACGGTGAGCGAGGCGCTGGCCTGCACCTTCTGCAGTTGCGGCGAGGGGTTGAGGTAGCGCTGCAGGCTTTGCCGGTAGTGGTTGATGATGTACGGATTCTGGGCGACGAACTGCTTGGCGCGCTCCTCCACCGACTGCAGGCCAGCGACGATGGCCGAACGCAGATTGGGCAGCTTGGCCGGCTCCGAGGGGGTGTAGTCGATCACGCCGTCGATGTTGCCCTGCATGAACAACTCGAACGGCGACAGCCCCACGTACTTGGCGCATTCCTGCCAGGACAGGTTCAGGCGCCGTGCGATGTTGGCCAGCGACGGTGGCTGGATGGTGCTGAACACGCCGTCGGCGACCGACAGAATCATGTTGCTGGCGGCCAAGGGAATGGCGCCGCCGGAGTAGCCGAGGCCGTAGATGACGCCGACGTTGGGCACATCGACGTTGCTCGCCTCGGTGATGAGCCGGGAGATGCTGTGCGCCTGGTTGTTGCGGTTGGCCTCCTCCCGGGCATCGGCCCCGGGCGTGTCCATGAAGGTCACGATGGGCACCCGCTGCTTGGCCGAGCCCTCCAGGAAACGCGCTGCGTCGAGATGATGCTCGGGGCCCCAGACGCCGTTCTCCACCGACCGGTCCTGGGCGATGAAGCCGATCAGCCGGGCATCGCCGTCAAAGTCCATCTCCAGCGTGGCGGCGTAGAAAGGCCCTTTCGACACCTCGCTTTGCACCTTGCCGAGCTGGCGGATCACCTCCGGGGCCGGGGTGCGGCTCTTGTCCTCGGCCGGGGCCACCACCGCCTCGATGTAGGAATCGATGTCCAGGCTCTGCAGGCGCTGGGTGCGGCGGGCAATGGTGGCGCGGCGCAGCAACCCAGACAGGGCCTCCTCGCTGGCCACGCTGGGGAACAACGAGAACTCCTGCGCCAGGCGTTCGGCGATTAAGTAGAGCCGGTCGCCTTCGGCGGCTCGCTTTGGCACTCGGGATGGCACTCAGTTTGGTACGCAGGGGTGGGGCGCAAGTAGTAGAATTGGCGCGTACTCTAGCCAGTTGACAAAGGCATGGCAACGACCGGCAAACCGCTTCCCGACGGCCAACCCAGCCCCTGCGGAGCCTCGGCGCGCCGGCGAGCAGCTCGCATTTCGAGGGAATCCTGATGACCGCATTGGCCTGCGCCGTGCTCACCATATCCGACACCCGCACCGAAGCGGACGACACCTCCGGCGACTTGCTGGTGGAGCTGCTGACCGGCGCCGGCCACCGGCTGGTGGAGCGGGCCATCGACCGGGACGACATCTACGCCATCCGCGCGACGGTCTCCCGCTGGATCGCCGACTCGGAAATCCAAGTCATCCTCACCACCGGCGGCACCGGCTTCACCGGCCGCGACAGCACCCCGGAGGCGCTGACCGCCCTGTTCGACAAGACCATCGACGGCTTCGGCGAACTCTTTCGCCAACTGTCCTTCGATGAGATCGGCTCCTCCACCATCCAGTCCCGAGCCATCGGCGGCCTCGCCAACGCCACCCTCATCTTCGCCCTGCCCGGCTCCGGCAACGCCGTGCGCACCGGCTGGGAGAAGATCATCGCCAAGCAACTCGACATCAACAACCGCCCCTGCAACTTCGCCGAACTCTACGCCCGCTTCCGGGAGT
>CAZRBP010000205.1:0-5417 GCA_964598305.1 uncultured Pseudomonadales bacterium
GGCGGGCGGGCGACCGGGAGTGGGGCCAGAAGATGCAGGACGACAAGGACGACGGTGCCCGCTGGCTGGTGGAGCAGGGCATCGCTGACAAGGACCGGATTGCCATCTACGGTTACTCCTACGGCGGCTATGCGGCGATAGCGGCAAGCGTACGCCCGAACTCGCCCTACCAGTGCGCGATCGCCGGGGCGGGGCTGTCGGAACTGCGGACCTTCGACAAGATCACCTACGAATCGCCGTTCGTTCGGGAATACCAAAATCCGACCATCGGGGGCCTATCGCCGATTGACCACGTGAAGCAGGTCGCCATGCCCGTCTATCTGTTCCACGGCGACCGGGACCAACGTGTGCCCATTGAGCAATCGCGCAAGTTCGCCAACGCGCTCAAGCGCGCCGGCAAGGACATCAAGTACACCGAGATCCCCGATCTATGGCACAGTCTGCCTTGGTGGCCGCAGCACCATCTCGCGATGCTCTCCTCGTTGGAGGACTACCTACGCAACGACTGCGGACCAGGAGGACTGTAAGGCTGCGAAGCGCCGGCCCCTCGGGTTCAGAGTTGCGCCTCGGCGAGGCGGTCCAGCCGGGCCTGGCGCAGGCGCGCGCCCATTTCCGGGCCACTTAAGTCGGGCCAGCTCTCTCGCTCGGCCGCCAGTTCACGCTCGATGCGTGCCAAGGCGGCGTCGAGTGGGTCGAGGTCAACGCCCGCCTTGAACCCCGCAACGGCCAGCGCCGCGCGGCGGCGGTCCAGGTCGCGGAAGCCGTTGATGGCGATGAGTGCGGCGAGCAACTCCTCGGCATCGGCGCGCCGCCAATCGCTCAGCAGGCGTCCGTGGCGGGCGATGTCGTCGGCGAGCCGGGCGAAAGCCTTGGGCGCCTTCAAGCGCTTGCTGAGCGCCTCAGTGGCGGTGGGTGCCAAGGACCAGCCGATGGCGCCGTAGCGGGCTTCGGCGTCTCGAAGCCCGTCGTCGAGGCGGATGTCCTCAAGTTCAGGGAACCAGAACGACAGGCAGCCGCAATCCACAAGCACTTCGATGAATCGTTGTGGCGTCGGAGCGGTCAAGGCTTTGCGGAACTCCCCCCAGACACGCTCGCCGGGCAGTTCGGCAAGGGATTCAGCCATGCCTGCCATGAAAACCCGGGTGTCCGGATGGACGTTGAACCCTTGGAGCTGCGCCGCGAAGCGGGCAACGCGGAACACCCGCAGCGGGTCTTCGGCAAAGGCCTCGGTCACATGGCGTAGAACGCGGCGCTGCAAGTCCTTGCGGCCATCGAAGGGATCGATCACGCGCCCGCGCCCGTCCTTGGCCAGCGCGTTGATGGTGAGGTCGCGGCGGGCGAGATCCTCCTCCAGGGTCACTTGGGGGTTGGCGTCGGTGGTGAACCCGGTGTGGCCAGCGGCGGACTTGCGCTCGGTTCGAGCCAGCGCGTACTCCTCGTGGGTGTTCGGGTGCAGGAACACCGGAAAATCCTTGCCCACTTGGCGGTAGCCTTGCGCCAGCAGGGCCTTGGCGCTGCCGCCCACCACCAGCCAGTCGCGCTCGCGCACCTCCCGCCCGAGCAGTTCGTCGCGCACCGCGCCGCCCACTAGGTAGATTTCCATAATGCGGCTAATCCTAGTGTACTATCCCGCAAATAAGTGGGTTTTAGTCGTTAGGCCGTTTTGGTTCCCGGCAAGGCGCGACAACGCCGTGTGGCAGGTTCCACACAAGGCGGAGCAACGCAGCCGGGTGCCGAAACGGCCACGAATAATCACACTTATTTGCGGGATAGTACACTAGGCCCTGATCGCCGGGATGACGACTCTCTCGCCGTTTTCCAAGCACAGGGCGGTCAGCGAGCGGCCCCAGACGCAGCCGGTGTCCAGGGCAATCACGTTGCGTTGGCCGGTGTGGCCCTCCAAGGCTGCCCAATGGCCGAACAGCAGGCGCTGTCCGGCGGGGATGCCGTCCGCGAACTGATACCACGGCCGGCAATCCGTTGGCGCTTCGTCCAGCGCCCCCTTGTGGCTGAAGTTCAGCGCGCCCTGGGCGTCGATCAAGCGCATGCGCGTGAAGCAATTGGTGAGGATGCGCCAGCGGTCCATGCCGGTCAGATCGCTGGTCAGCTTGTTGGGCCGGTCGCCGTAAAGATCGCGGAAGTAGGCCTTGAAGTCCGGTCCTTGCAGGACCTCCATCAGCTCATCGGATAGGGTCGCCGCGTCGGCGAAGCTCCAGCCCGGCGCAAGACCGGCGTGGACCATGGCGTAGCCGAGGCTGGGGTCGTGATGAAAGAAGGGCTGCCGCCGCAGCCACTCGGCAACCCTGGAGGCCTCGGGCGCTGCAATCAGGTCGGTGAAGGTGTCCGTGGAACGCACCGGATGGCCACCGTACCAGATGGCAAGAAAGTGCAGATCGTGGTTGCCGAGCACCGTGGTCACGCGGTCGCCGAGCGCCACGACGCGCTCCATCACCGCCAGTGAGTCGGGTCCGCGGTTGATGAGATCGCCCAGCAGCCAGAGCGCGTCGCGGCGCTCGTCGAAAGCGACTTCGTCCAGCAGTGCGGCGAATTCCGCGTAGCAGCCTTGAATGTCGCCCACGGCGTAGGTGGCCATCTCCTACCCCCCCGCCGCGGCGTTGGCGATGGCCACGAACTCGGCCACCGAGAGATCGGCGGGCCGCAGGCGCTCGTCGATGCCGAGTGCCACCCAATCCAGCCCCAGCGGCTTGAGGGCATTGCCGAGGTGCTTGCGGCGTGATGCAAAGGCGAGGCGGACGACAGCCTCGAGCCGTTCCGGGGCGGCGGACTCGGCGGCTGCTGGGCGGGGCGTCAGCCGTACCACCGTGGAGAACACCTTGGGCGGCGGCGCAAAGCTCTCCGGGGGCACGTCGAACAGCGGCTCAACGGCAAAACGGTGCTGAATGCCCACCGACAGCCGGCCCCGCGCCTTGGTGCCAGGTTCGGCGGCGAGGCGTTCGGCCACCTCCCTTTGCAGCATGAAGTGCATGTCCTGAATGTGTTCCGCCGAGGCGATCAACTTGAACAGCAGCGCCGAAGCGATGTTGTAGGGCAGATTGCCGATCAAGCGCCACGGGCGGCCCTTGCAGTGTGCATTGAAGTCGAAGGTCAGGGCATCGGCGTTAAAGAGCTCGATTCCCGGAAAGCGGCTGCGCAGGCCGGGAATCAAGTCGCGGTCGATCTCGATGGCCGCATAGCGCTCCACCGAGTCATGCAGGCAACGGGTGAGGGCGCCGCGGCCGGGGCCGATTTCGAGCAGCGCATCCTTGGCCCGCAGCCCGAGGTAATCGACCAGCCGGGCCAACACGCCCTCGTCGATCAGGAAGTGCTGGCCAAAGCGTTTGCGTGGCCGCCAAGCGTCGCTCGGACGTGCGCCCTGGCCTCGGGAAGGTTGGGTTCCTGACCGAGTCAGACCATGTCCTCGTAGGGATTGGCCAAATCCAAGCTGACCGGCAGGCCGAACCCCGGCAGCCGAATGCCGTCGGCGCTGATCGACAGGTCCTCGCCTTCCAAGACCCCTTCACCGAACTGGTAGATGGGCGCCAGTGTCTCTCGGCACATGGCCGCGTCGTACTCACGGCGGGCATCGCGCACGGCTTCGTTGCGCCTCTGGTAGCCGGCGAACGCCGATTTGCCCCAGCGCTTGGCCAGCATGCCGGCGGTGAATTCCGGCGCGAGGAACAGGCCCGAAGCGTTGTTGCCGCCAAAGCCCTTGGAGTTGATGATCGCGCCCGGCATGGCTTTCGGGTCGAAAGGCACGTGCTGCATGGGCAGGCGCAGATGGCTGGCATGCACGTCGTCGGCGATGTGGTCGATGGTGGTGATGCCGGGGATGAGGCCGTGTTGCCAAGCGCCCAGGACCGAGGCAAGTTGGTCGCCGCCCGCCGGGGCCAAGGAATGGCCGACGTAGGCCTTCACGGCGCTTACCAGCCAATCCTCGATGCCGAAGAGCTTGGCCAGCTCGTTGAGGATGTGGGACTCCGTCACCCGGTTCTGAGGGGTGCTGGTGCCGTGCGCCTGCACATGGGTGCCGTGGCGCAGCCCCTGCTCGCCGAGCAGGCTGCGCGCCACCGCCAAGGCCTTGCCCATGGTTAGGTAGTTGCCGATGCCGGGTCCGGGGATGGATTTCTTGTAGCCGTCCGCGTTGACGAACACGTCGGCCACCGCGCCCAGAACCTCCGCGCCCAGTTCCACGGCCAGGGCGTCGTCCATCAACAACGCATAGATCGCCGATTCGCCCACGGTGAAGCCGGAATTGCTGGAGAAGGGACGGCAGGCGCGGCGATGATCGGGTGCGTCGGAGCCGTCCAAGGCCATGAGGGAATCATCGTCGGCCAGCGCACCCATCGTGCCGTAGGCTTCGAGGACCTCCGGCAGCACCGGTGCCTCGGCGTTGCCGACCATCACCACCCGCTTGGCCCCGGAACGGATGTCGTCCAGGCCCTGCTTGACGTTGTAGAGGAAGGTGGCGCAGGCGCCGATGATGCCGGCGGTGCCGCCGGCCGAGCCGAGCACATAGGCGTTGATGAAGTCGCCGGTCATTTCCGGCAGGCCCAGCGCCCCATTCTTGGACGTGGGCCGCTTGCCCAGCATCCGATTCTGCATCATGCCGCCGTAACCGTCGGCGTCCAGTTGGCAGATGGCGCTGCCGGAATACACGGCGAACTGATCGGGTGCCACCTTTTGCTTGAGCAAGTCGAGCGGGATGCCGGAGGAGCGCAACGCATCGGAAGCGCCGAAAATCGCCAATTGCAGGCCCCGCGGATGGCTGCGTGAAGCGTAGATTGCGCCGGGGTCGAAGCCAGTCGGCACCTGGGCGGCGCTCGACACCTTGGAGACGCGCCGATCGGGCACCAATGCCTTGAACTGCTCATCCACTCGAATCTTGAATTCGCCCTTCCCCTCCGGCACGGCCTGCCAGCCCTCGGGCAAGTGATCCGGCATCTGCCGCGCCCGCACCCGAAATTCCATGGGCGCGTCAGGCGCCTTGAGGTTGACCTCCCGATTCCAGCGGATGTCCTGGGGATCGAACAGCTCAACTCTGCGGATCAGCGTATGGGCATCGATGTGCTGGCGCACCGCCTCAGCGGCCGGGTCCCCGTCCAGGTTCATCAGCGTTGCCAAGCCCTGGTAGGCCAGCGAGCGCTCAGCCTCCGGCAACGCATCGATCACCAAGCGCCGATAGGCATGGTCAAAGGAAACCCGCCCGGCGGAGTTCACGCCGCCAAAGCCGACGATGACGGGAAGTGGCGTCATTTCGCTGGGCCGTTTCCTTTTGCTCTATGAACCGGTGCGTAGGATGAAGTGCGGCGGAATTGTAGGGCAGTTGGGTTCGAAGTGCGATGCTGGAATGGGCGAGCTCAGGACTCCCGGAAGCGGGCGTAGAGTTCGGCGAAGTTGCAGGGGCGGTTGTTGATGTC
>CAZRBP010000206.1:0-5405 GCA_964598305.1 uncultured Pseudomonadales bacterium
CTTCAACCTGGGTCTCGAGCCGGACGAGTGGCCTGAGTGCCGCGCTTGGAATTTGAAAAAGGAAGTGGCCATAGTCGCTAAGCGCGATGGCACCAGCATCAACCAATTTATCTCCATTGCGGTTGCCGAAAAGACATCGGCTCTGGAAACTGAGGAGTTTTTTTGCGAACCGCGCCAATGCTGCGGATATGAGCGCCTTTCGGGGAATCCTAAACCGAGACGGCGGTGAACCACCTCGAGCTGGCGACGAGATAACGAGCTAACGACGCGATGCCTCAGACCAACAAGTGGGTGAGGATGTGCGCGGCAATGTAGAGTGGATTGACGGGACTCAGGCCCAATGGCCCGAGCGTGTCATTGCGCAATATCCGCGATGCGCCAAGCTGAAACTGCGCGCCTGTTGCCGCCGAGGTGGGCGCTCTGGCTCCCCCGCGTCACCAAGGCCAGTTCGACGCTTTGAATGTCGCGGCTCGCGCTCAGTGTGCCGGCAATTTTCTCCAGCGGCGTGAAGGCCGAATTCGATGCCGTCTCGGACCACTTGGCATCCGCCAGCCGGATATGGTCGAAAGGCCCTTGAATCAGGAAGTCGGCTTCACGGTTTTGCTGGTCTCGATAAAACCACAGGCTCCAGTCCGGGTGTTCAAGCGCTAGGTGCGAGCGCAACTCCGAGAACACGAGGTTCTCCCACACCCGGCCGGTGAGCGGTGAGGCCTCAATGGCCAGATCGTCCATGCCCAGCAAGAAGCACAGCAGGCCGGTGTCCGCGAAGTAGAGCTTGGGGGACTTGACCAGCCGCTTGCCCAGATTGGCGAACCAGGGTTCCAGAAGAACGACCTGGTGGCCGGCCTGAAGCGCCGAAAGCCACTCATTCGCGGTTGAATGGGAGATGCCGACATCGCGCGCGAGTTCGGAGCGGTTGAGCAGGTTGCCGGCCCGCGCCGCGCAGGCCCGGACGAACCGCTCGAAGTCGCGCAAGCTGCCGACCCGGATCAGCTGTCGAAGGTCGCGTTCCAGATAGGTGCTGACGTAGGCTTGGAAGAAGTCCCGCTCGGCGATTTCCGGGTTGGCCCAAAGCTCCGGAAACCCGCCGCGCCGCAGCAGGCTTGCCGTGTTCCTGGCGCCTGGCTCCCAGCCTGTGGATCGGATTTCCTCAATGCAAAGCCCCGGCAGATTGAGCAGGCCGCAGCGCCCCGCCAAGCTGTCCCCGACTTCCTGCATCAAGGCGAACTGCTGCGATCCCGTCAAGATGAACTGTCCGCGGCGTTCACGCCGCTGGTCGATGGCGACCTTCAGATGCCGGAACAGGTTTGGCGCGTATTGAACTTCGTCGATCACCAGCGGTGGCGGATGCGCCGCGAGAAAGCTCTCCGGCGACTGTTCCGCCTGTTCCGCGAGCAATGGCAGGTCGAGGCTGACGTAGCTGTGTTCCGGGAACAGGCGGCGCACCAGCGAGGTCTTGCCGGTCTGCCGGGCCCCCGTGACCAGCACGGCCGGAAAGGTCGAGGCGAGTTGGCGCAGCCGTTTCGAAGCCAGTCGATCAATCCACATATGTGACATATTGCAGATTGAATCTTCAAATTGTCAATATTTTTTCTTCGAAATCCTTAATGAATGCTGGCATGGCCTCGCCTGAGCCGAAGCGCTATATGGCTGATTCAGCCTTTGTCGGCCACACATGCGTCAATTGCCCGCATCCACTTCAGACCCGTGGTTCCGCACACTCTGCGCCAGGAGTTCCGCGAATGGCTGCCTATTTCACGCAAAGGTGCTGCAAATCCTAGTCAACGCTCGCGGACTCCAGCGCAGCGAGGTACTTTTCCCGATGCTCCATGCGGATGACCGTCCACGGGTATCCCCCAGACGGCAGCATCGCGTTCATCAGGAATCGGGCAATCCTTCCGTTGCCCTCACGATGTGGGTGAATGTAACCAAACAACCAATGTCCCGCCACTGCGCCCAGGGTGGGATGCGGCTCCGCCTCCAGAAGCGCAAACAGGGTGTTCATTGCGTCCGGCAGAACCTCGCAACCCGGCGGCACATGCTCAAAGTCCCAATCCCCTGCCCGAACCTGCTCAATCAACTCATGCGTGACCCGGTATCCCTCAATGGAAAGCGAATGGTTACACGGGGATGCTGTCGGTGTCTAAGCGCTTCGCCAGTTCCCATGCGGCGTGAACGGAACCGATGCGGCAGCGCGATGGTGGCAAGCGGCCCGCTCGATAGGTTCTCCGCGTCAAGGATCACGTAGTCCGAACAGACATTGGGCAATGACGCTGGGTTAACCCTCATGACATCGTATATGATGTGATAACCTCCCAATTCATGCGCAAATTCGTTTTGGATACAGATGTGATCGTGGCAGCTATGCGCAGCCCTAATGGCGCATCTGCAGCCTTGTTGACCGCTGCACTGGATCGACGGCTATCAGTGCTGGCAAGCGTGCCTCTGATCATTGAGTATGAAGCGAAATGCACATCTTCAGCCCATCGGGAGCCAGCAGGATTGACCCATGAGCAATCACTGGCTTTTGTTGACGGCTTGGCGGCTCTTGTTTCGCCGGTAAAGGTCCATTACTTGTGGCGCCCCACTTTGAAGGACCCAAATGACGAGATGGTGCTGGAAGCTGCCGTCAATGGAGGCGCAGAGGCTATCGTGACGTTTAACCAACGGGATTTCGGATCCATCCCCAAGCAATTCAATGTTGAAGTTATAACGCCAGCCATGGCAATCAGGAAGGTGAGAGATGAGTGAGACTTCGATTTATTCCCTAAGGCTGCCAAAATCACTGAAAAAGGAAGTGGCCATAGTCGCGAAGCGTGATGGCACCAGCATCAACCAATTTATCTCCATTGCTGTTGCCGAAAAAATATCGGCTCTGGAAACTGAGGAGTTTTTTGCGAACCGTGCCAAAGCTGCGGATATGAGCGCCTTTCGGGCAATCCTAAACCGAGACGGCGGTGAACCACCTCGAGCTGGCGATGAAATAGTGAGCTAGGAGCCTGCGCTGTCCACCGAATAATAGGAGACTGCCCACCGCGTCCCCGCGCCGCAGATCATCGCGGAGGGCGCGAGCCAAGCCGCTAAGCGCTTCGCCAGTTCCCATGCGGCGTGAACGGCACCCGATGGGGCAGCGCGATGGTGGCGAGCGGCCCGCTCGACAGATTCTCCGCGTCAAGGATCACGTAGTCCGACCTGTCCTCGTTGAGTTTATAGACGTTCAGCATCAAGTAGCCCTCGCCCTCCGGGCCGTTCTCGCGCCGGGGGACGAAGATCGCCTCGGACAGATGGCTGCCTGCCGGCAGATCAACTTGCTCAGTGCTTGCGCCGGAGTGCAGGTCGTAGCGAATGACGCTGGTGAAGCCCTCGTAGATCTGGCCTGAAGCGTCGCTGGAGCCAATGTCGAAGAGGTAGCGCGCATCACGCCCCAATTGCCGCTCGTCGATGCGCGGAAACTCCACGCTGCGGTCGTCGAGCTGCTCCTTGGTCATTTCCCCGGAGTCAAGGTCGAGCGTCCATCGGGTGAGCACGGCCTTCTGGAACTCCTGCCAAGTGTTCTCAAGGCCGTCGGCGGGGAATGCGGCCACCGGGAACTCAGGCGATGTGCAGACAATCCGGTTGCCCTCGACATGCGCGTTGCCAGTGTGCAGCACATAGCAGGGGTCGCCCTCGAACCACTGCACTTCACCGCCGCTTCTGGGCACGACGGCGACATGCGTGCCCAGGTCCGGCTCCCATCCCATGATGCAACGCCCCCGTTCAACGCGCCCATGCCGAAACGTCGTTGGAAACATGGGAATGACCACGTGGGTCTCGGTCAACAGCATGTCATGAACGTAGGCGGGAAAAGGCGCGTCGATGTCCTGCCTTAGGGTGAGCTCCCCGTCAGCCGAAACGACGTAGCAGGTCAGGTAAGGCTCCTCGGTGCTGAAACCGTAGCCGAACATTTCCCCGGTCACGGGATCGATCTTCGGGTGGGCGCAGAAGAAGCCATCCTCCGAATTGACGCGCGGCGTCACGCCGTCGCCAAGCTGGTTTGACCAGTTCACGACGCCAGTCGTTTCCAGGGTCTCCGGGTCCAAAATCAACGGCGCGAGCGCAGAATGCGCTCCCAGCCCATGTTGCGATGATCGGGGAAGCCGTAAACCCCCTGCCGCGGCCGGTACTTCAGGTTGGGGCCAATCCGGTAGTAGGCGCCGGAGATGTCGCGGGGGATCTCTCCTTGCACGACGGGCAGGTCATGGAGCTCGTGCTCATCCCGCAGTGGTTGAAACGGCCCTTGGAGCATCGGATGTTCAGGCAGTGACTGTAAGGACATTGTGGTCTCCTCTGTTGATGCCGAGATGTGTCATTTCAGAATGTCCCCGAATTGTCAGGATTTCTTTTGCAATATTGTTGGCCGTATGCACGAGTATCATGAGCCTGCCCCATATTGGTTGCCTGCCAAGAGTCCGGGCGTCGCAGCACGTTGAAGCTTGGGACATACTATGCTCGGCATGGATTCTCCCATCTCAGAGGCTTGAAGCGGGAGAAATCGTTGTCGCATGAGACCATGGTCGCGTTATGTGTAATGACAAGCGCAGCCAGGTGCGCGTCAGTGGTGAGATTCCCGGCCGTGCCCGTCTCTTGCAGCAGGCTCTGCAACACGGCCCAGTGGTTGGGCTTCTCTGATATGGTCGTTACCGTTCTTGCCTTCAGCCAAGCGGAAACTTGGGATAGTGCTTCATCCACTGGCAGGGGGTCGGGAAAGATCCTTGGGTTCGTTGACAGCCGCAAAAAACCGGATAGCACTAGCCAAGATAGGCCCACCGACTCATCGCCAGCCAAGGCCGCTTCCCACCAGCGGCGAATTCGTTGATGTTCGGGGGCCTGTTCGTTGATTGCATACAGCAGCACGTTGACGTCAACGACTTTCATTTGCGCAAGGACATCTTGCGGAGAACCTCCTCGTCCTCCAGAGCAGCGGCCAACGCCAACGCCTTGTCGAGGTCAACGCGGGGATGCCCCATGCGGAACGTCTTTTGTCGGTAAATCTCCTGTTGCTGCTCGTTCCGATCCAATGCCTCAAGGCCAGCGCGCACCACACGATTGAGCATTCTAGTGATGGACAGCCCTTTTCCCTGAGCCTGCGATCTGATTGCAGTCATAAGATCGTCATCTATACGTACCGTACTGCGCATGGTGACATAGCCTCCTATATGATGATGTCATGGCACCAATTATCGACGAGTGAGCTCTTGGGTCAAGTCCACTCTTTCTGTGCGGCACTTGAGCGGTTCGGGTTTGTATTCGTCACGAGGATGCGGTCACCGATAGTCGGCATCCGAGCCTTGACATGATGGAAGCTGAGAAACGTCTCCTGACCCCGCTTAGCAGCGCTTTAGCAGTTCAGCGAGCGGGCCATCCCT
>CAZRBP010000207.1:0-2393 GCA_964598305.1 uncultured Pseudomonadales bacterium
CCTTGGGCATCTTCCTGCTCGTCGCCGCAGGGGAAGGCCCGGAGGTGACGGCCCTCAAGGGCCTGTTCGGAAACGGCTATCTGGGCCGATTCGCCGGCCATCCGGACGACGTGGCCCGCGCACTCGAAGACCTGGCCACCTTGGGAATCGACCGCGTCCAGCTCACCGAACTCGCACCGGGCTCCCACGATGCGCTGGCGGAGAGGCTGCTGGGCTGACTTTCGTAGCCGAATTCGGTCTGGAACTTCAGTCGTAGGCCGCTGGCGCCAGCGCCAGAGTTTCCGCTAGCGCCCGGTCGTGTTCGATCCACAGCGTGGCGCCGGCGTCCGCGATCAATCGCTCGATCTTATCCATCGACGCCAAGGTCTGATTGGCATTGCTGTTGAAAGTGGGAACGGCCCGCAGCCTGCGCGTGGCCCGGAAGTGATACAGGTCGCCCGACAGAAGAACGGGGCCAGTGTTCCTAAGGTGGACCAATAGCACTTGATGACCCGGCGTGTGGCCGGGAGCGCTGACGATCATCACGGAACCGTCGCCGAAGACATCATGGTCGCCGGAGAGGAGCTGCCTCGAATTCCCCGCAAGGTCGCCATACCACTCCAAGTCATAGACGCCTCCATAGTCGTCGGGGCGCAAAAAGGCCGCTTCGTATTCGGCGGCCTGGATCAACAACCTGGCATTAGGGAACTGCTTGGCGGCGCCCACATGGTCGAAGTGAAGGTGCGACAGCGCGATGAAATCGACATCGTCCGAGCCCAGGCCCATGTCGTCCATTTGATCGAGAAGGGGCCGCGCATAGGTCATGGTGAATGCGCCCGCATTCACCACGCCCTGCCCGGCGATCGCCGGATCAAGTCCCGCATCCCACAGCAGGTCGCCTTCGGGGTGCCGGATCAGGTAGCAGGGCACGAACATCCGCCGCACGTCGGTGTCGCTGTTGTTCAGGCCAAATGCCGAGATATCGGGAAAGGACAGCTCCCCGCAATCGAACACATGGAGCCTGACCAGCGGGTTGTCCGCTGGGCCGTCAGTGGAGAAAGCAACTGAGGGCACCGCGCAGAAAAGGCACGTTAGCGCAATTTTTCGGCACTTCATGGCAGAATCCTCTGTCCCCATGCCACCATTATCATCATTTGATGGGCCAAAACCGAGATGCAATAGCCGATAGGGCTGACTGTCCAGCATTCTTGCCTTACCCTGTTGCCATGGCCGTTCAACAACCCAACGACTAGCCAACGGAGGCGAGCGGCAGTGACATTGGAAGTTGAATCCCTAATGGCGTCCATCCAGGCCGGAGAAGACACCGAACTAGAGTTGAAGGAGTTGGTTTTCAAGGGAAATCGCATCTCCTTCGGGGGTTCCGAAGCACGACCAGCAGCCCATTTGGCTCAGGTTCTAGTCAGTATGGCGAACACATCGGGCGGCCACATCGTGCTGGGCGTCCGGGATGGTGACCGAAGACCCGTTGGCATTGATCCCGACAAGCGGGAACTGGTCGAGGGCTTGGTTGTGAATGCGGCATCCCAAAACTGCGTTCCGATGATCGTGCCTAGGCTCGATTGGGAGTTTCTGCCCGGTGAGGATGGCGAACCTAAACTCTGCCTGATAGTGGAGGTTCCCGTCTCCCGCTTTGAAGTGCACCAAACCAGTGATGGCAGATACTTGCAGCGCATTGGCAGCCATCAGCGCCTGATTCCGGCTGAGCAGTTGGCTCGATTGCTTGGCACTCGCAGAATGGCGAGCCCGGTAGAGGAACGGCCCGTGCTCAACGCAAGGCTAACGGACATGGATGAGGTGCGTCTGTCCAAGTATTTCCGCAGCCGCTTCTCCGATTGGACGGCTCCTGAAGACTGGCAGGCAACGCTGGTATCACACAAACTGGCCACAGTGTCCGAGGACCAAGTTCATCCCACCTACCTTGGTCTATTGCTTTTTGCGGAGCAGCCAGACTGCTTCATCCCAGGAGCCTACGTTGATTTGGCCCTGTACAGGCACGATGAACCGGATGGCAACACGGCTGATTCTCAGCGCGTCACTGGACCCGTTCCCGACCAGATTGCTCAAGCGATTTCTTGGCTACGAATCTCGCCGCTGAATCCCACGGTCTCTGTCAAAGGTGCTGATGGCCGTCGAGACTACCCCACCTACTCAGACTTTGCGCTGCAGGAGGCGGTCGTCAATGCAATAGCTCATCGCGACTACGAGATTCGAGGATCTCAAGTCATCATCCGCATGTTTCCGGACCGCATCGAATTCCAGAATCCGGGCGCTCTACACAATACGCTCACCATCGAGAATCTGTATGCCGGATGTCAGCCGATGCGACGCAATCAGCTTTTGGCTGGATTCCTGCGCAACTACAAAAGTCCAGTGACCGGAAGCAGCTACATGGA
>CAZRBP010000207.1:2493-5401 GCA_964598305.1 uncultured Pseudomonadales bacterium
TGGCTGGATTCCTGCGCAACTACAAAAGTCCAGTGACCGGAAGCAGCTACATGGAGGCGCGAGGCGAGGGCTTTCTAAATCTTGTGCGAGCCAGCGAGCGCATTTCTGGCCGTCGACCTGATCTTGAACAAATCGGTGAGGCTACAAAGTTGACCATATTCGCAGCAACCCATGAGAGTCATTGAGGAGATTGGCAGCGCCAACGTGTTTGTTATCCGGCCGATCGAAGAGGGGGAAAACTGGAGATGCTGCGATTTGCTTGGCACACGCAAGGGCGCCTTGAGTTGACATTGTGAAGTTGGCTCATATTATGACGAGTTACAAGTGATTTGGTGTGGAATTCGCCATGCAGATTCAGAATTTCGCTACAGATGTCGGTTTTTCGCCCAATGCCGTGGCGCGGGAGTTGCGGACGACCAAGACGGAAATTGCCAACACCTTGGGTCTGAGTCGGGACGCTCTGTCCCGGTCTTCCCGCGTCGGCGCACCCAAGACGCAAACCCGGCTGCGGCAGATGCTGGAAATCCTCAACCGCGTGGAAGCCTTGATGGGGTCCGCGCTTGTGGCCTATGCCTGGTTCCGCTCGGAGCCATTGCCGGGGTTTGCGGACATGACCCCCTGCCAGCTTGTTCGGGACGGCAATGCTGATATGGTTCACGCCTATCTGGACCAGGTGCTCGATGGCGGCTACGCCTGACCTCCGGCGCGGCAGTGCATCTTCGAGCGGTGGTTTATCGGGCGCACGACCCGCGTTGGGCGTGGACTCCCGTGTCGGGGGAAGGCGCTCGCCGTCGCGGCGGCAGGTTCAACCGGCTCGGGATCCCAGCCATGTACCTGTCGTTTTCGTCGGCGACCGCGGTGAGTGAGGCGAGCCCCTACTTCCGGCGGATGCAACCGTTGGTGCTGTGCGCTTACGATGTGGACATCAATCCGGTCTTCGACGCGCTGGACCCCAACGCAAGGGCTGCCCATGGGGTCACGCAGTTCGAACTCGACTGCCCCGCATGGCGTTATGAGATGCTCACGGGCAGGAGGCCCGCCTCCCAAGCGCTTGCGGACCGCCTGATGGCGTCGGGCTTTGCTGGCATGCGCGTTGGAAGCTATGCGGCAGGTGCAACGGAACAAGACGTCAATCTGGTGCTCTGGCGTTGGGGAGATGAACTGCCCTGCAAAATCAAGTTGATCGATGACGAAAATCGCATGGGGCGCCATTAGTCATGCCTAACAGTAAGAGGACGGCCAAGGTAATGAGCCAGCCGTGGCATACGGCCTTCCGCCTGAAGATGGCCCCTTAGCGCCTCGACGGTGCCTTGGGCATCATGATGAACTCCCAGGGGGAGGCTTCCGCTTCGTTGCCAAGAACCACTTCGATGAGCGTTGGCTGGTCTTGGCCCAAAGCACGTTCCAGCAAGGGTCGCAGCGATTGGGGACTGCTGGTGCGGTGAGCTTGCACGCCAAAGCTCTCGGCCAAGCGCACGAAGTCCGGGTTCTGCAAGTCCGCGCCGGCTAGGCGGCCGTCGAACAGCCGTTGCTGGTCGCGGCGCACGTTGACGTAGGCGCTGTTGTTGAACACCAAGGTGACCAAGCCGATGCGGTGCGCTGCAGCCGTCGCCAGTTCCTGCAGGCCAAACAGAAAGCCGCCGTCGCCGGTCACCGAGACCACCGCCCGGTCGGGATTGGCCACCTTGACGCCCAAGGCGGTGGGGAAGCCAAACCCCAGTGTCCCCTGAAAGCCCTCGGTGACATAGGTTCTCGGCGCCAGGACCGGCCATGCGAAATAGCTCGAAAAGCCCATTTGCGAGAGTTCGGGCACGAAGAAGCCGTTGCGGGGCAGGACGTCGCGAATGGCGCGCAGGTAGTCCACCTGGGGCTGGACTTTCTCCACTGCCGCATCGGCGCGGGCCTTGGCTGAGCGAATCTCATCGAGCCGGTCCGGATTGGGCGAAGCCAAGGGTGTGAGTTGGCGCAGCAGCGCTTGGCAGGCTTCGGCGGAATCCGCCACAACGCCGATGTCTGGGCGCAGCCGTTCCATTTCCGCAGGCTCGATGTCGATGCGGATGATCGTGGGGCCGCCTGCGGGCTTTTGTTCGTAGCGGTTCATGTCCCGCCAACGCATGGTGGGCATTTCCAGGCGGCTGCCGATGCCGATCAGCACGTCCACCGCATCGAAAAGCTCGCGGGCAGCCACCGACTGGAGGCCAAGGGCATGGTCTTCGGGCACGATGCCGCGGCCGCTGCGGAACGCGGTGACCGGCGCGTTCAGCAGTTCCGCCAAGGCCTGCACTTCCTCAGCCGCATGTTGCGCCCCGGCGCCGCACATGATCATGGGCTTCTTGGCGGCGGCGATGGCGCGGGCGGCGGCTTGGATGGCGTCGGTGTCGAGTTCTGGATTGATGATGGTTGGCCGCTCGCCATCCAAAGTCACCTCTCCCTGCTCCGCCATGGTGTCCCAGCACATTTCCACGGCCACCGGCCCAGGACGGCCGCTGCGCGCGGTTTGGAAGGCGCGGTTGACGATGGCCGGCGCATCGGCCGGTTGACCGATGTGCAGGGCATCCTTGATGAAGGTCCGCAAGGTGGCGGGCTGGTCGGGCAGCTCGTGCAGGTGGCCGCGCCCCTTGCCGAGGAACTGCGAGGGCACTTGGCCGGTCAAGCCGATCACTGGCGCGCAGCCGCCCATGGCGGTCAGCAGCGCCGTGGCCGTGTTCAAAATGCCAGGTCCCGGAACGACCGCGAAGGCGGCTGGCCGACCGGTGGACTTGGCGGCGCCATAGGCCATGTAGGCAGCGGCTTGCTCGTGGCGGGGAAAGACCAACTGCGCGTCAAGGCGCTTGAGCGCATCAAAGAGCGGATAGATCTGGGCGCCGGGGAGGCCGAAGACGGTGTCGATGCCGTTGGCGAGCGCGGC
>CAZRBP010000208.1:0-5291 GCA_964598305.1 uncultured Pseudomonadales bacterium
CTCCCGCTCGTCGGGCATGGAAAACCCCATCAGCGCCAAGTAGTTGGTGAGCGCTTCGGGCAGGTAGCCGACGTCGCGAAAATAGTCGATGCTGGTTGGGTTGCGGCGCTTGGAGAGCTTGCTCTGATCGGGATTGCGCAGCAGCGGCAGATGGGCGAGGGCTGGCATCGGCCAACCGAAGTAGTCAAACAGCAGCTTGTGCTTGGGCGTGGAGTTGATCCACTCCTCGCCGCGCAGGATGTGGGTGATGCCCATGAGATGGTCGTCCACCACCACCGCGAGGTGATAGGTGGGGAAGCCGTCTGCCTTGAGCAGCACCTGCATGTCGATCTGGCTGCACGGAATCGCAATGTCGCCCCGCAGCTCATCGCGAAAGCGGCACTCCCCTTCGCTCGGCACCCGCATGCGGACCACCGAAGTCTCCCCTGCCGCCTGCTTGGCGGACACCTCGGCCGCGGAGAGGTTCAGGCAGCGGCCGTCGTAGCCCACCGGAGCGCCCGCCGCCCGCTGTTCGGCACGCATGGCGTCCAGGCGCTCGGCGGTGCAGAAGCAGTGGAAGGCGTGGCCTTGATCGATCAGTTGCTGGGCGTGCCGACGGTAGATGTCCGTGCGTTCGCTCTGCCGGTAGGGGCCATGGGGACCGCCGATGTCCGGGCCCTCGTCCCAAGGGAGGTCCAGCCAGTTCAGCGCCGTCAGAATGCGCGCTTCGGAGGCTTTGCTGCTGCGGGCCTGGTCGGTATCCTCGATGCGCAGCACGAACTCGCCGCCTTGGCTCTTGGCAAAGGCCCAGTTGAACAGCGCCATGTAGGCGGTGCCGACGTGCGGGTCACCCGTCGGCGATGGGGCGGCTCGGGTGCGTATGCTCATCGGCACCGACCCGGCGCGAGCTCCTAGGCTCGAATGGCCGCTGGGGGCATGATGGACCGATCTTGGTTGCTGTCGCGCCCGACCGTGCAGAGCTCCCAAGCGTCGTCGCAGCGCAGCAGCGCCCGAGCCAGCTTGTTGTTCAGCGCGTGGCCGGACATGTGGCCGCTGAATGCGCCAAGAATCGGACGCCCGAGCAGGTAGAGGTCGCCGATGGCGTCGAGCACCTTGTGTTTGACGAATTCGTCGCGATAGCGCAGCCCGCTGCCGTTGATCACGCTGAAGTCGCCGATGCCCACCGCGTTCTCAAGGCTGGAGCCCAGGCACTTGTTGATCGCCTGGGCTTGGCTGAGCTCGCTGAGCAGGCCGAACGAACGGGCGCGGCTGACATCCTCGACGTAGGACACCCGGGAGAAGTCCAGGCTCGCCTGCTTGGGAAGGCGGTTGTACACGGGGTGGTCGGCCACGAAGGTGTAGGAGGCCTTGAAGCCCGGGTGGGGGGTGAGCGCTGCGAAGGCTTCCCCTTGGGTAACCCGAACTTCGCGCTTGATGCGGATGAACTCCTTCACCGCATCCTGCTCCACGAGGCCCACCGAGCCAATCAGATTGACGAATGGCGCCGCGCTGCCATCCATGATCGGCACTTCCTCGGCATTGAGCTCGACGACCAAGTTGTCCACGTCAAGGCCCCAGAGCGCCGACAGCAGGTGCTCCACGGTTGAGACCTGCACGCCGCCGTCAGCGATGCTCGTGGCGAGCGTTGTGTCGGAAACGTTCTGCGCGCAAGCGCGAACGCTGCCTCGCCCTGGCAGGTCGGTGCGGACAAAAAGGACGCCTGTGTTCTCCCCGGCAGGGCGTAAGGTCATGCGAACCTTTTGTCCTGAATGCACGCCAATGCCAATGGCGTACACAGGTTGTTTGATCGTGCGCTGTGGAATCATGCTGCTTTTCCCAAAGCCGGTAAACGAGACCGGAAGCGACTATACCCTAGCGCGGCAAAAAAATGAAGGAAAAGTGGAGAAAAAAATGAAAAATGGGGGTGCCCGCCAGTTTGTCGCAGAGTGGGGAATTTATTGTTTTTCTTCAATGAGTTAGTTGCTCCGACCGGGCCAAGGTCCAAGCCGTTGATACACAATGTTACAAATTTGTTCAGCCGATGGCACCCATTCATCAGGCTGGATTTCAAGTCGCGTACAATACCGCGCATCATGGTTGACGTGCAACAACGGATCCAACCGCAGGCCACGTCTCCGGGGGCGGCAAAGCGGCTGGCGGTTGCGCCGATGATGGCCTGCACCGACACCCATTGCCGGATGCTGCATCGCCTGTTCAGCCCCAACGCCCTGTTGTTCACTGAAATGGTCACCGCCGGGGCCGTGGTTTACGGCCCCCGCCAACGCCTGTTGCGCTTCCAGCCGGCTGAGGCCCCGGTGGCCTGCCAACTCGGCGGCGGCGATCCGGGCCTGCTGGGCGAGGCAGCGGAAGTGGCGGCCGGCGCTGGCTTCGCCGAAATCAATCTCAATGTGGGCTGCCCATCGCCGCGGGTGCGTCAAGGCGCCTTCGGCGCGGCACTAATGGCCGAACCCCGGCGCGTTGCGGATTGCCTGGCGGCCATGGGCGCTGCTGTCAAGGTGCCGGTGACGGTCAAGTGTCGCCTCGGGCTGGATGGGCGGGATTGCGATGCTTTTCTCGATGAATTCACCGCCGCGGTTTCCGAAGCGGGTTGCCAAACCCTTTACGTTCACGCCCGAATAGCCGTTCTGGATGGATTGAATCCCGCCCAGAACCGTAGCATCCCGCCCTTGCAGCCAGAGCGCGTGCATGCGCTGAAGGCGCGGTTCCCGAAGCTGCGCATCATCGCCAACGGCGGCATCGACACGCTGGCGGCGGCGGCCGCGTACTTGGCGCACGTCGATGGCGTCATGATTGGCCGGGCGGCTTGGCGAGAGCCCCGCTTCCTGAACCGCGTGGACGCCATGATGTTTGGCGCGCCGTTGGTCTCGGAGCGTGATGCGTTGGACGCCTATCTCGGCCACGTGCGCAGCCAACTGGCCGAAGGGGAGCGGCTGGCCGACTTGGTTCGGCCCATCCTCGGCTTGTTCAAGGGGCAACCTGGCGCCCGGCGCTACCGGCAACGGCTTTCCTGCCCCAAAGCCTTGCGCAGCAACCGACTTGACGTGGTGCTGGACGCCATCGACCAGCTGGGAGTCAGGGGGGAGGCGCTCCGGGGTCCGGAGTCGCAGGCTGCAAGGGCGGCGTGATGCTGGCCCGATTGCTGGAGCGAATTCAAGCGCCGGCCGCGGAGGATAGCCCGGAGACCACCGTTGAACTGGCGGCGGCGGTGCTGCTCATCGAGGTGGCTTGGGCCGATCACCAAGTTGCCGATGCTGAACTGAGGGCGATTGAGCGGGCTCTCAAAGCGGTGCTGCAACTCAGCGACGAGGATGTGCGCGCCTTGATCGATGAGTCCCGCACGGCGCAACGGGACAGCGTGGGCCTGCATCGATTCACGCGGGCCATTGTTGATGCCTGGAGTGCGGAGCAGCGATTCGAGCTGTTGGTGCAACTATGGCGCCTGGCCTACAGCGATTCAGGGCTCGACAAGTACGAGGAGGCAACCATCCGCAAGATCGCCGACTTGCTCTACGTGGACCACCCCCGGTTCATCGCCGCCAAGTTCAAAGCGAAGCGGCTTGTGGCGGAGAGCCCTCAGCTTGGGGAGCGCGAGGGGTCCGCCCCTCGCTGAAAGGAGCTTCATCGGCCTCGAGGACGGCCATCAGATCCTTGAAGGTGTCCTCGTTGCGGGCGTTCATCGACATCAGGGTGCGATGGGCGTCGATGATCTGGCTGCGCAGCACGTCCTCCTGGGTGTGGGCGAGGCGCGGCAGCTCGGTGAGCTGGGCGGTCTCGCTGAGCGGCGCATCAATGATGTGGAAGACGTCCTCGAAGCCCATGGTGAGCAGGATGCGGGTCACGTCGGGTCGGGTGGAGACCAGGGTGGGCACGTAGTCGAAGCGGCGGCCCGCCTCGATGGACAGCTTTGCCAGCAGGCCCAGCGAGGTGCTGTCGATGGCGTCGATTTCGGAGAGGTCCACCAATACGGACTTGAACTCGGCGTCGCTGAACATGCGCTCCAGAAAGCCGTCGATGGCGCCGCTGATGGTGAGCCGGACATCGCCGATGAACTTCAGCTCGTACACGCCGTCGTAAGCAGCGGCCAGAATCTTCCCGGACACCTCAAGACTCCTTGGACACCATCAGGCAGGTCACGTCGTCGGGGCCGTGGGCGTCATCGCCGTCGGCCAGCTCCAACGCCTGCCACAGGCCGCTTAAGGTGTCGTTTTCCTGCAGCGCCTGCAGCAACAACCGCTCCTTGGACGCCAAATCACCGTCCGGCAGCAGGTCGAGCACGCCGTCGGTGAAGGTCACCAGCCGGTCGCCGGCCGCGGGCTTCAGGGTGAGGATGTCGTAGTTGACCGTGTCGAACAGGCCAATCGGCTTGCCCTTAAGCTCCAGAAAGCGGGCCTCGCCGCCCTCGACAAAGGCCATGGGCGGGTAGTGGCCCGCATTGGCGATGCGGATGCTGTCGTCCTTGAGGTCGCAGATGGCGATCAGCAAGGCCACGTGCTTGTCCATGTGCTGGTCGAGCAGTTCGTTGTTCAGCCACTGCAGAATCTGCCCCGGATTCTTCATCATGGCTCGCCGGTACTCGCGCCTGAGCCGCCGGGAGAAGTTCTTCAGCAACACGGTGACAAAGGCGGAGGAGGCGCCATGGCCGGAGACGTCGGCGACGTAGAAGGCAAAGTAGCGTTCGCCGATGCGGAAATAATCCACGAAGTCGCCGCTCAGAATGAGCGACGGCACGATGCGGTGGCGCAGCCGGTAGCGGTCGATGGCCATCGGGTTGGGCGGCAGCATGCCCAGTTGGACGTGCCGCCCGGCCCGCTGGTCGCGCTTGAGGTCGCGCACGAACTGGTCGAGCCGGGTTTCCAACTGTCCCGCCACGGCCTTGAAGCGGCCGAGGACGATGGCCACGCGCTCTGCAAAGTCCGTCGCCTTGCCCGGCAGTTGCCAGACATCGGCGAGCCCCGCCTGCAGTGCTTTGAACAGCAGGTCCGGGGACAGCTCGCTGGACGCTAAGGCAACGGGAATGTAGCGGAATTGGCTGGCCAACTCCTCGGACCACTCGAGGCGGTCACAAATGATGAGTTCGGGATGTGCGTGGTCGCAAATGCGAACGGCTGCGCTGAGGTTCGATGCGGAAAGCAGCGGGTACCCCAGTTCATTGAACTGATCCGCTAGCGAAGGGGCCGCCCCTGGATCAGTTTCGACTACCAGAAGGCTCATTTTCTTTTCGGCAAGGCAAACAGTCACGCAAATGCGTTAAGGAACTTTACTCCTATTGCACCGGCCATGACAAGGCGCTT
>CAZRBP010000209.1:0-5274 GCA_964598305.1 uncultured Pseudomonadales bacterium
GGTGTCTTCGATCTCATACTGGCTGCGGTGGGCGAAGAACATGTGGTCCACGTAATTCCGCTCCGGATAGTGAGGATCCGAAGCATCGGGGACTTTTATGCCAATCAATATCCATTCGGCATAATCGCACCCGCTCGACCAGCGGTTGCGTCCAGATACGATGATGCCGCCATCGGTCGGCTTCGCCTTGATGAGCGGCGAACCGGAAGATCCAAGGACCACGTCGGGACCATGCGCCCATATCTCCTTCTGCACCTCCGGATTGAAGTGAGGAACCGCAGGCGGATGAATGCCCAGCACGCCAGCCACCCATCCGGTGGAGGGACAGGCCTTGGTCAGCGTTCTTACCGCGTCATGGAACTCGGACAGATCGACTTCGTCGCCGCCAACTGCCTTCGGGGCCAGCGCCCGCATGAACCCGGCATTGACGATGTGGCGCATGTTCGCGGCAGGCAGGTTGCGTGCGGCTTCCGTATCTGTGGCCCGGGAAGCGATTTCCTCAAGGTAGGGCGCTATCCGCTCCGATAGCGTCTTGCCTTGGTATCGCTCGACGTCCTCGTGCCTTTGGCTGAGCCGGTCGGAAAGCTGCGCGCTCATGCAGCTACCCTGGAGACGACGTTTTGGGCATTGCGGATGATGCTCTCGGTGTCCTCCTCGCGCTGGCGCATCCCTTCGGCCCGAATGAAGGACGCATCGAAGATGCCTAGGAACATCAACAACGCCTTCAGCAGAGGCTCCTGGAAGTCGAACGCGCTGAACGGCAGGTCGGTGTACTCCCCGCCACGCGCTTCAATGACAAACGCCTTCTTGCCGAAAAGCAGGCCCCGCGCGACCCCGGGGGCGGAGAACTCGAACGTCCTGCCGGCGATCGTCACGTGATCGAACCATGCCTTCAATTGACTGCAGATTGTGAAGTTGATCATCGGCGAACCGATGACCAGGATGTCCGCATCTTCCAACTGCCTGATGAGCCGATCGGACAACGCCACTGCAGCGCGTGTTTCGTCGCTCATCGACTCGGGTGGCGTCCCAGCGGCCTGTAGAATTGCTGGCCCGAAGTGCGGAAGAGGCTCAGCAGCAAGATCAAGCACTTCAACTGCCACATTGTGGTGATGCTCGGCCCATCTCTTGACGAACTGATCGGAAAGCGAGCGAGACACCGAGTTCTCGATGTTGGGGCTGGATTGAATGTGAAGCAGTTTCGGCATGCCCTGTCCTGAATCAACTTGGTCTTCGGGAGCATACAACAGCTAAAATCATCCGAAAAATTGATATTAGTTAAGTGTTTCATCGACTAATTCGATTATTGGGCGGTGTCCGAGTCCCGTGCAAGCGTGCGTCTGATTCGGTGTATCGAGCGCGTTAGTCGCACAGTATGGTGGTTGCCGCGACAGGGGCCTTGGGTCCAATCCGATGAACTGGCCAGCGGTGGCCAGTTGCTATGAGGTGGGTGGAACGCTGGCCAAGGTGGGACGAAGCCCTTCGAGCAGCCCCTCGATGCGCGCCACCCGTTGCTGGAGTTCCTTGATCTGGGAGGATTGCGCCTTGATTTCAGTGCGCATCTCGATCCGCAGTTCGGCGATGTCCGTGCGCACTTCCATGCGCAGTTCGGAGATGTTCCCGCTTTGGTGCAGCATTAAGCCAGCCAGCCCGATGATGCCGGTTGCGAGCATTCCGCCTATGGTGAGAGTGTCCTTGGACATGTGATCATCCTATCACGGTCGGTTTCGTTTTCGCGGCTGGTGGCCATGCGCTCGCCGCGTCGTCACGGGGGTACGCTACCCATCGCCGGAGTGCGGTGCTAGAGGCAATCTCTCCAATGCCTGTAGGAAATTGCCCCGTTATGTAGTGTCGAGTTGGTTCGACAAACTAGAATATGTCGATTAGACTCGACAATATTCAAACTGTAGAGCTAACTCGACAAATGGATGGCAATGAACTCCTTGACGTGGCTGCCTCCTGGAGCTTTTGGGACCGGGCGCCTCCTAAGACGATACGGCGAACCCTCAAGCTGCCGCATTCATTGTCCAATCGCATCGCCTTGATCGTCCAAGGCGTTCGCCGTTGCGGCAAGTCCACGTTGCTTGCCCAGCTAATTGACCGCTATGGGCTTGAAAGACGGGACTGCTTGTTCGTCAACTTTGAGGACCCGCGGCTGGCGGGTTGCCTGAGCTTCGAAACCCTCGAACGGATGTGCCGTTCCTTTGCCGGGTTGCGACCCAATGCCGCAACGCTCACGGTTTTTCTGGACGAGGTTCAATGGGTGGCGGGCTGGGAGCGATGGCTGCGTTCCAAGCTGGAGCGTCCCGGCCGCTTTCAATTTGTGGTCAGCGGTTCCAACGCGCAGCTGCTGTCCGGAGAGTTGGCTTCGGCGCTGACCGGACGGCATCTCACGGTCGAACTCTTTCCCTTCGACTTATCTGAATTCCGCCAAGTTCATCGAAGCGGCTCCGTTGTCGATTACCTCCATCTTGGCGGCTTTCCGGAGCCGCTCGCTAGCGACGAGGGGGACCTCCTCCTGCGGCAGTACTTCATCGACATCCTGCAGCGGGACGTGCGCGAGCGGGTTGGCGCCCGATCGTCCCTGACCCTGCGGCAGATCGTGCAGATGGTCTTCGAATCCGCTGGTTCCGAACTCAGCCTGCGGCGGATCGCCGCTGCCAGCGGCGTCGCCGTCGAGACGGTGTCGGCCTACCTCGAAGCCTGCGAGCAGGCCTACCTTCTGTTCCCCTGTCCTTGGTTCGCCTTCTCGGAGCGAAAGCGGTCCCAGAGAAATCGCAAGTACTATCCGGTCGATACCGCTCTACGGCGGGTTTCCGTGACTCGAACGGGGCGGGATGTCGGCAAGGCGCTCGAATGCGCGACCTTCGTGGAACTTAGGAAACGCCATCTCGATGTCTTCTATTGGCGAACAACCGGGGAGGTGGACTTCGTGATCCAAGCCGACGGCGGGCCCACACCCATCCAAGTCACCTTGGACGGGGCCACGGAACGCCATCTGCGATCGCTCGATGCCTTCTACGAGGCGTTCCCCCATGCGGAGGAAGCCGTCATCGTCACAATGGAGAACTTCCCGGACGTTCTTCGGCCAACGTAGCCACCAGCGCATCGGCGGTGATGGCGGCTGACGCCGCGATGGTGCTGCGGTTCTCTTCGTCAGCCAGTTCGTAGGTAATGGACGGCACGCCGAACCGGGCGTGAAAGTAGTTCTTGGCGGTGCCAAGGTCAGTCAATGGGCGCGGCGCGTACTCGAAAGGCACGGGGTTGCCGGCGGCGGTGGCCCGCGCCAACCAACGCCGGGCAAAGACGGGCGGGTCGGTGGACGAGTCCGCATCCTGAACGTAGAAGACGTTGCGGTAGGTGGAATGGAAGTCCAAGACCAGCGCCAGACTTTGGCCGGATGCCTCAAGGTCGTCCACCCAGTCCCGAACCGCTTGGGTTTCCGGCTGGGTGAAGGCGCCCCAGTCGCGATTCAGGTCCACGCCGCCCAAGTTGTGCCGCCAATGACCGCGGGCCACCCCGTCCGGGTTGAGATTCGGTGCCACCATCAAGCCGTGGCCCTTGACGAAGGCGCAGGCTGGCCTTGGTTGGACGCAGGCTTCGCGGCGCTTTGTCAGCAGCCGCTCTACGAAGGACATCAAGGCCAGCGCGCCGGTCACTTCCGGGGGATGCTGGCGCCCCAACAGCAGCAGGTGGCGCGGCGCTTCGGGATTGACATGCAGCGCCCGAATCGGACGGCCTTCGACGCTGCGGCCTATTTCCATGAGTCGAGCGTCGGGATGGTCCTTGGCCAGTGCGTTGAGCCAAGCCACGTAGCGGCCGTTGCCGATGTTCTCTTGGGCGGAGACATAGAGTCCGCCTTGGCCAGGCCGTACCCGGACGATGGCGTCGCCTTCATCCAGTACGGTCACAGCGCTTGCCGGCAGCGCCCGCCAAACCGCCCCGTCGGCGCTGGTCTTCGGCGTGTAGCGATGTTCGTAGCGGCCGTACTGCAATCGGATGGCTAAGGTTCCAGCGCCGGGCTCAGTGGCGTGCGCGTGGAAGCCGTACCACGGGCTGGGATTAATCGGCTCATCTTCCGGCTCAATGCGAACCTCAAGTTCCCGCGGGCCAATCATCTGGCAGGGGCCGAGACGGGCACCCGGATAGTCCGCCTGCAGTGTGAACAGCCCAGTCGTGCAACTGCTTTGCTCCACGCTCCAAGCGGGCGCCCCTGTTACAGCGGCGAGTGCAGTGGCGAAGTGCAGGATGCGCGGAAAGCGGTTCATGCGAGCCCCTAAGGTGGTCGGTTGCTATCGATCATTGGCCAGCAGGGGACCGCGCCATTGCTTGCGGAAGCGACCTTTCTGACACTGGGAACGGCTTCCGGGCTAGGCTGCCTCGTACTCTTCGGCCTCCCAGCCAGGAAAAACGAGCACAGCCGGATGGCACTTGAGTGCCCGTGCCAGGACTTTTGCGCGTTCAACACCCAGATTTACCCGATTGTTTTCAATGGCCGAAATGGTGGACTGAGGAATTCCGGTCAACCGTGCAAGCTGGCTCTGGCTAAGTTCTTGAAGTTCCCGGACGATTCGCACGGAGTCACCGACGGTGACGTCGATGGTCTTCTGAGCCTTGCGGTAGTTTTTCATGTCAATTCCTCTTGTAGTCATGCGGGGTAACCCGGACAACCCGGACAAGAACGCTTTCACGCTCAATGCGATAAACAACGCGATACTGAATGTTCAGCCGAGAGGACCTATGGCCAGCCCATTCTCCACTAAGCGCCTCATCCCTGAACCCTCGGATCAACCTCAGCCCCTGAGGGCCTGATATTCGGACGATGTCCTTCCACTTTTCGTATCGCTGAAGGACATCCTCGGGCACTTTCCGCAATTGCTTGGGCACGTTCCTGTGCTCGTATATCTCCCACATATCTTAAATGGTATATATTCAAAAGACTATAGGCCACTGGATGGGGAATTCTGCCGAGCTACCAAGTATCCACATTCGGCCGCTTTTTGTGGGTCCTCGGCGGCCTCGGCGGTATGGAGCGCAGGCCGGCGCTGATCCACTTGCGGGAATCGGCGGGGTCGATGACTTCGTCGAGCTCGAAATGGGAGGCCGTGTTGACCGCCTTGCCGCGCTCATACATGTCGGCCACCATTTGTTCGTAGGCGGTCTTGCGTTCGGCGGGGTCTTCGATGGCCTGCAGTTCCTTGCGGTAGCCGAGCTTCACGGCGCCTTCGAGGCCCATGCCGCCGAACTCGCCGGTCGGCCAGGTGACGGTGAACA
>CAZRBP010000210.1:0-5229 GCA_964598305.1 uncultured Pseudomonadales bacterium
GTGTTTACGGTTTGTGATGTCCCGATAGGATAGTTGAGACAGGCCGAATCCCAGCCCCCTACGTCGCCGCCTGACGAGGATATTGTTCCACCTTCATGCGCAATCCTAATCCATGGATGACTTTTGCGAAGCTCGAAAGTCGAGGATTGCCGTCGGTTGCCAGTAGCCTTCGCATGCGATCTTGGTCCAATGCAGAGTGCGCCGCGAGCCCGGAAATCCCATCTTCCTGCGCTTCGGCAACATTGCGTAAAGCCATCAGTACCACAGCGGGGTCACCGTCGCCCAGTGCTTCGCTCAGGTACTCCGCAGCGATTTCGGGCTCGCGCAGCAGGCTATTGTGCGTAACTCTCACACTGCGTTTCATCGCTGTTGATAACTCCCCTGATGATTCCGCCAATACGCCTTTGCCTTTTGAATATCTGCGGACTGAGAGGATTTGTCTCCGCCAAGCAATATCAGATACTCGCGACTCTTCTCCTTAAGCCACCCGCCATAAGGGCTCCGACCGTGCTCGTCAGTGTGCTCAAAGACTCTGTTCTGTGTCACCTTTCCCGCCCACCAACTCCGGTCGGTACAGCCACTGGATGCTGGAGAAGTCCAGCCGTCCTGCGCTGTGGGTCTGCTCGTGCACGCGGTAGAGGTTTTTTGCCAGGCCGCCCATCGGCACTGAGCTGCGGGACTGTTCGGCGGTGGTCATGGCCAGCGCCAGGTCCTTGGTCATCAGATCGACCAAGAATCCGCCTTGGTAGCCGCGGCTGGCGGGAACGCCGTCCATGACGCCGGGGAAGGGGTTGTAGACGTTCAGCGCCCAATTGCCGCCGGATGACTGCTTCATGATTTCGGACAGCACCTTGGGGTCCAAGCCGTTGTCCACGCCCAGGGAGAGGGCTTCGGCGGTGCCCGCCATCTGGATGGCGAGCAGCATGTTGTTGCAGATCTTGGCGATCTGGCCGGCACCGTTGCCGCCGGCATGGAAGATGTTGGCGCCCATCACCTCGAACAGGGGCCTTCCCTGCTCCAAGGCATCCGCCCCGCCGCCGACGATGAAGGTGAGGGTGCCGTTTTGGGCGCCTGCAGTGCCGCCGGAGACCGGGGCGTCGAGCATGGCGATGCCCTTGTCAGCGGCGGCGGCCGCCACCCGTTGGGCTGTTTCGGGGTCGATGGTGCTGCAATCGATGGCGAGCGCGCCCTGTGGCAGGCGGGTTAGAACGCCCTCGTCCAAGTAGAGTCCGGCCACGTGCTTGCCAGCGGGCAGCATGCTGATGAAGACATCGACCTCCGTTGCCGCATCCAAGGCCGACGCTTGGGCCGTGCCGCCTTCCACGCCGGCAATCAGCTCCGGCACCAAGTCAAAGACCTTCACGGCGTGGCCGGCGGTGGCCAAGTTGGCGGCCATGGGGCCGCCCATGTTGCCGAGGCCGACGAATCCAACTGTGCTCATGGGGTTCCTCCTAGTCGCGAGCTACGACTCGCTAGTCCAAGTCGTCGAGGGGATTGTCCGGCCAAGGCGGGTCGAAGTGCGCCAGCGCATGGGCCGGGTCGAGTCCGTCCAAGCCGCCGAACTTCCAATTCGGGGCGTTGTCCTTGTCGATCAGCAGGGCCCGAACGCCTTCGGCGAAATCCTCGTTCAGGGCGCAACGGGCGCCGATCACCATCTCCATGCGGAAGCAGTCCGCCAAGCTCATGCCGGGTGCGCGGCGCAGTTGCTCAATGACCACGCCGACGGTGGTGGGACAGCCCCGCTCCATGGCGGCCACACTCTTGCCAAGCCAGCCGTCGCCGTCCAGTGCGCGGATTTGCCCGATGACGTCCTCAAAACCATCGCCCAAGCGCAGCGTCTCGGGAATGGCGCTGACCTGCACGTCCGGCATGGGCGGAGCGGGCAAGGCCGACAGAGCGGCGTCGATGCGCTCGCCGTCACCGGCATCGCCCGCGTAGTCCAAGGCCAGCAGCGACTCAAGCACCCCACCCCGCTCCGCGGTGGCAACCCGGTGGGTGCCGACGCCGATGGCACAGGCATCCGCACCGTTGAAGTGGGCGCCGGTGCAGCCGAGGAAGAGGGCGATGTGCGGTTCGATGCTGCGCAGCATGGCCGTGCCGCCAGCATCCGGGAACAGGCCGATGGTCACTTCCGGATAGGCGATGCGCGAGGTCTCCGTCACCACCCGGAACCGAGAGGCGGAGAAGATGCCGAGGCCACCGCCCATCACCACGCCGTGGCCGACGCTGACCACGGGCTTCGGACAGGTGTGGATCAGGTAGTCCATGCGGTATTCGTTTTCAAAGAAATCAAATGGATAGCTGTCCACCGTGCGGCCTGCCGCATGGTTCCTCACCATGGCGTGATAGAGCGCCTGAATGTCGCCGCCAGCGCAAAAGGCCCGATCGCCCGCGCCGGTGAAAACGATCGCAGCGACCCGCTCATCTGCGCCCCAAGTCTTGAGCGCCGGGGTGATGATTTGAGTCATCTCGACACTGAGGGAGTTGAGCGTCTTCTGAACGTTCAGATGGGCTTCGGCGACGATCCGTCCGCCGCCGGCCTCGTGTTCGCGCAGCACGACGCTGGCGCTTTCTTCATTGAGGGTGCGCATGGGTCAGCCGTTAACCCACTGGGGTTGACGCTTCTCCAGGAAGGCGTTGACGCCCTCCTTTTGATCCACGGTGTCGAACAAGCCCACAAAGGCGTCCCGCTCCGTCGTGTAGGCCCCGGCGATATGCCCCGAGCGGGCCTGTTGGATCAGCCCCTTGCAGGCCGACACCGCCGGCGGGCTCTGTTTGCCGACGCGCTCCGCCAAGGCCAAGGCCCGGTCCAGGGCAGCCCCCTTCTCCACCACTTCCTCGATCAGGCCGATGTCGAGCGCCAAGTCCGCACCGACCCGCTCACCACAGAGGATGATGCGCTTGGCCCAGCCCTCGCCCACCGTCCAAGCCAAGTTCTGGGTGCCACCGCCGCAGGGCAGCAGGCCGACGCTGGCTTCCGGCAAAGCCATCTGCGCGTGGGCTTCGCCAATGCGGATGTCACAGGCCAAGGCGAACTCCAGGCCGCCGCCCATGGCGTAGCCGTTGATGGCCGCCACGCTGACGCCCCGGAATTCGGCCAAGGTCTCAAAGGCGCCGCCGAAGTTCTCGGCCATGCCCCTAGCCACCCCTTTGTCGCCGTCCGCGAACAGGTTGAGGTCCGCCCCGGCGGAGAAGAACTTCTCCCCCGTGCCGGTGACGACGATGGCGTAAACGTCCGCATCGTCGTTGGCCTGTTCGACCACCGACTTGAGGGCGCCTAGGTTGTCGGCATCCCAGGTGTTGGCCGGCGGATTGTTGACGGTGATGAGCAGCGTGTGGCCGCGCTGTTCAGCGAGTAGCTTGTCGGATGGGGAGTGAATCACGTCATAGGCTCCTTGGTCTCGTCTAGAGTTTGTTTAGGAAATAAATGGTAATAAAAACAGGCTACTAGAGCACCGATCTCGCACCTTCGATCAACAGGCGGCGGCCGATGATCATGCGCATGATCTCGTTGGTGCCCTCCAGAATCTGATGCACCCGGGTGTCGCGCACATGGCGCTCGAGGGGGAACTCCTTGATGTAGCCGTAGCCGCCGTGCAGTTGCAGGGCATCGTTGCAGATGTCGAAGCAAAGGTCCGTGGCCAGCCGCTTGGCCATGGCGCAATAGGTGGTGGCGTCCGCATGGCCACGGTCGAGCTTGAAGGCCGCCAAGCGCACCATCTGCCGGGAGGCGACCAAGTGGGTGGCCATGTCCGCCAGCTTGAACTGGAGTGCCTGGAAGCTGCCGATGGTCTGGCCAAAGGCCCTGCGCTCGCCAAGATAGGTCCGGGTCTGGTCAATTGCGGCCTGCGCGGTGCCGACGGAGCAGGTGGCGATGTTGATGCGGCCGCCGTCGAGGCCTTTCATGGCGATCTTGAAGCCTTCGCCCTCGCGGCCCAATCGGTGGCTTTCCGGCACGAAGACATCCTCGAGGTTGATTTGCCGGGTGGGCTGGCTGTTCCAGCCCATCTTGGCCTCCTTGCGGCCGAATCCCACGCCCTCGGAACGGGCATCCAAGGCAAAGGCGCAGATGCCCTTGGCGCCGGACTGCACGCCGTCGCCATTGACCAGGCGGGCCATGACAACCAACACGTCGGTGTCACCGGCGCCGGAAATGAACGCTTTGGTGCCGTTTAGCCGATAGCCGCCATCGACTTGCCGGGCGGTGCTCTTGAGGGCCGCCGCGTCGCTGCCCGCACCCGGCTCGGTCAGGCAGTAGGAAGCCAAGGCCTCGCCGCTGGCGAGCTTTGGACAGAAGGCCTCGCTGGCACTCTCGCTGCCAAACGTGGCAATCATCCACAGCGCCATGTTGTGGATGGTCAAAAACGCCGTGGTGGAGGTGCAACCTTGCGCCAATTCCTCGAACACGATGCTCGCATCAAGCCGTGAGAGGCCGAGCCCTCCCGCTGATTCGGGGGTGTAGAGGCTGCAAAACCCCAACTCCCCCGCCTTGGCCAGCACCGCTTTGGGAAACTCCTCGTTCTCGTCCCACTGCGCCGCATGCGGCGCGAACTCGCCGGCCGCAAACTGCCGGGCCGCGTCCTGATAGGCAAGCTGTTCGTCGCTCAGTTCAAATTCCATCGGCGAATTCTATCCGCATCAGGCCACGTCGAACCAGTCGATGGGCGTCTTGCCCTGGGCTTCGAGATAAGCGTTGGCACCGGAAAAGTGCCTGCAGCCAAAAAAACCCCGGTGTGCAGACAGGGGCGAGGGGTGCGGCGCGGGCAGAACGCAATGCCGGGATGCATCGACGATGGCTCCCTTCTTCTGCGCGTAGCCGCCCCACAACAGGAAAACCAGCCCCTCCCGTTCGGTGTTGAGCACCTCGACGACGCGATCGGTGAAGGTCTCCCAGCCCCGGCCCTGATGGGAACCGGCCCGTCCCTGCTCCACGGTCAGCACCGAATTCAGCAGCAGAACCCCCTGCTTCGCCCAAGGAATGAGGCAACCCTTGTCGTCGTAAAGCTGCTTGTCCGAAGTGCCCAGATCTTCGTTGATTTCCCGGAAGATGTTGATCAGCGAGGGGGGCAATGCCACGCCGGTGCGCACGGAAAAGCACAGGCCGTGGGCTTGGCCGGGGCCGTGGTAGGGATCCTGGCCGATGATCACCACCTTGGCATCGGGCAGCGGCGTCAGGTCCAGGGCATGGAAGATGTTGTTGCCGCGCGGATAGATGGTCTTGCGCGCTTC
>CAZRBP010000211.1:0-5189 GCA_964598305.1 uncultured Pseudomonadales bacterium
CGGGACGGCGTGAAGCAAGGAGTGCTGAACAGGGAGCGGCATTCTAGGCTTTGCGGCGGCCATGTCAACCGGCTTGTCCGTCAGCGTTCTCATTTGGCTTTCTCCTTGATGCGGAGCGCCTCCCGGAGCAAGGGCCCCCCCGCCCTCGACGGGATGCCCGTCAAATGAGAATTGCTGCTTGTCCGCATGATCCCGTTGTCGTTAGTATCGACTTGAACAGCCAGATCAGGCTCCAGAGGCTCAGCAGGGCGAACGGCGCTCGGGTGGAGCCGCAACGCCATTGATCAGCGGGGTGGGCCGTGGCCGACGGGCGGGCGCAACAGCAGGGATTGGACGCAGGATCCAAGAGAAATGGGGCCGCATTGCCAATTTCAATCGGCCATGCCCTGCCCTACTTCCTGCCTTTGGCGATTTACCCGCTCTTAGTCAACGCTTCGCTGCTGGGCGGTTGGTGGATCGCGATTCCGTTCGTGTTCGCCGCATTCGCAGGCCAACTCGATCCACTGTTCGGCACTGAGAGGCGCAGCGCGGATCTGAATCCAGCACGGAATCCGGCGGGACACTCCGCGCTGATCTGGTACAAGTTGCCGCTGTGGCTCTGGGCGGCGCTTTGGCCGCCGACCCTTGCCTTTGCGCTCTGGCAAATGCTGGTGGCTGGGCACCTATCCCCGTGGGAAATCCTCTTCATGGCAATTGCGCTGGCAGCGGCGGCGCAGGGCATCTTCATCGTCGGCCACGAATTGGTTCACCAGCGCACAACTTGGGAGCGCCGGCTGGGCGAGATTCTGCTCGCCTCCGCCTCATACCCCCACTACGCCACGGAGCATGTTTACATCCATCATGCCTTGGCCGGCACGCCGAGCGACTCCGGATCGGCCCACAAGGGGCAGGATTTCTGGTCCTATTTCGGTACGGAACTGAAAGCCAACCTCACCGGCGCCTGGCGCTTGGAGCGGGAGCGGTTGGCGCGCCGCAACCTGCCGGTGTGGCACCCCACGAATCCGTTCTGGCGCTATCTGGCGGCGATGGCCTTTTGGTACGCGCTGGCCTACTCGATGGCCGGAGCATGGGCGGTCTTGGCTTACGCCGCCCTGTCCCTATGCGTGATCCTATCGATGAAGCTCATCAATTACGTCCAGCACTACGGCCTGCGGCGGCTGCGCCTTCCCAACCGACGGTACGAGAAGATGCAGCCGCACCACGCCTGGAGCGCCTCCCATCGGCTCAGCAACTGGCGCCTCTTCAACGCACCGCGCCACCCGGACCACCATACTGTGGACAACCGGCGCTACCCGCTGCTGCAGCACACCGACGAGACCGGGGCACCGCAACTGCCGGGAACCTATGCGGCAATGGCGTGGCTGGCCATGAGGCCGACGGCATGGTTCAGGAAAATGGACCCGCTGGTCGACCAATGCCGAGCGCGCTTCCAACCGCAGATCGGCGATTGGAGCACTTACGACAGCCCGGCACTTGCCGCTCGGCCCGAAGCGTTCGAGACCATCACGGAACTGCGCTGCGCCGCGCCACGGCTGGCTGAATGGGCGAATCGAACGCCGGAACTGCTCGACTGCTTAAGCGCCAAGGAATTCACCGATCTTTGCCTACCCGATGGCTTCGGTCCGGATGTGGAGTTCGAGTCCATTGCCCGCCGCGGTCTGGCGCGCCTGTACTGGACGCTCGAGTTGGGCGTCGAGGAAATGAAGGAACAGATCGACGACATCCCGGTCCGAGGCGTGAGGGAGACCATTGAAGGCGTCCGCCACTGGCTGAACAGCAAGTGCTTTCAAGTCGGCCTTCACACCCTGCGCGGCAACCTGAGCCCGCTGGAGGCGGAAACGGCGCTGACCAACCTGGCGGAGGCCGCTGTGGCGGCGGTGCTGTCGGCCGTGGAGGAGGACTTCGACCGGCGCGTCCCGGACGGCGGCTTGGCGGTGGTCGCCCTAGGCGACTTGGCGAGCCGGCAAACGACGCCATGCGCCCATTTCGACATCCTGTTCATCCATCAAGGCGAGTCCGACGGCTACTATGAAACCCTGGCGGACCGTTTTCTGCAGGCGCTACGTGAACTGTCTCGCGAGAACCTGCTGTTTACTCCTTTCCCGGCCACTCCCGCAGCAGAGAAACGGGCGCAAGCCGTCCATTCGGTCAAGGCCTTCTCCGAACATCACCGCTGGGTGGGTTCGAGCGGCGAACTGCTGGAGCTGACCCGCGCCCGTTGCTTGCACGTTGCCGGCGACCCGGCAATTGAGAAGCGCTTCGACAAAGCCAAAAGCGATGTTCTGCTGCTGGGCACCACCGCCGACCGGCTGATCGCGGAGTTGCGAGAGGACGCCGGCGGCACCGACGAACCCGGGCCAATGACCACGGAGAGCATGCCCGGCGGCCTATGGGACATCGAACGCGCCGCCCGCTGCCTGCAGTTGACCTTGAGCGGCGACCAAGGGCACATCACGGCGCAACGTGCGGATGCGCTGCTCGACACCGCAGTAGAGCGGCACTTATTCCCCGAGGAGGCCGGGCAGCGCTTAGTGGAGACCTTCAAGCTCTATCGACGCCTGCGCGGCGCCCGGCGCCTGCTCATCGGGGAGGATCGCAACATGGAATCAGCGGAGCCTGGCGTCAAATCCGTCATCGCCCAAGCCTGCGGAATGGACGATTTCGAGGCGTTGGCCGCAGCCATGCCGAAGACCGCCGCCCAAGCCACCGCAGACCTCGCGATGCTCTGGTAGCGCGCAGCCGAAACGCTTTCCGTTCCCAGCGGCGTGGACCATGCCCTCGTTCCAACCGGCTTGCCCGCCGGAATCCTAGTCGCCGGCCCGCTGCCGCACCGCCTCGAACAGCATGACGCCGGTGGCTACCGCCACGTTCAGGCTGCCCACCTGGCCTGCCATCGGGATGGCGGCCAGCTCATCACAGGTCTTGCGGGTGAGTTGGCGCAGGCCCTGGCCCTCGTTGCCGACCACGATGGCGACATTGCGGGTCAGATCCGGAGCGGTCCACGGGCGCGAAGCGCCGCCGTCAGCGCCGATCAGCCAGACCCCGAGGCGTTTGAGCCACTCCAGGCGGCGGGCGAGATTGGCCACCTCGACCAAGGTGGCCTGCTCGGCGGTGCCCGCCGCGGCCTTCAAGGCGGCTGCGCTTAAGGGGGCGCTGCGGCGCCGGGGCCAAAGAACGGCATGAACGCCCGCCGCTGTGGCGGTGCGCACGCAGGCGCCGAGGTTGCGCGGGTCGTTGATGCCGTCGAGAACCAGGAAGAGCTTGGGGGACGGCCAGCGGTCGAACTGGTCCTCGAACTCGGCTTCGGTGGTGAGCCGCAGTTCGTGGCACAGCGCCACCGCCCCTTGGTGGGCGGTCCCGCCGAGGCGGTCGAGCCGCTGCCGGGGCGCGAATTCATGGCGCACGTCGCGCTCGGCGGCCAAGTCCAGCAAGGCTTCGATGCGCGCATCGCGGCGGTTGCGCTGCAGCAGCAACAGGCGCACCCGCTCCGGGGCTTCGCGCAGCAGCGCCTCGACGGCGTGCAGGCCGCTGACGGTACTCATCGGCGCCTCCGGCGGCCACGGCCACGGCGCCGGGGACGCGTGTTGGTCAGTTCGAGGTCGAGGCGGCCCAATTCCGGCCGTGCGCCCGCTAGGCGCACCTTGAGGGCATCGCCGAGGGCGTAGCTTGCGCCCGTGGATTCACCAACCAGCCGGAAGGGAGGCGTGTGGCGAAAGTAGTCGCCGCCGAGGGCGGAGACGTGCAGCAGGCCTTGGATGAAATAGCCGTCGAGGTCCGCGAACAGGCCAAATTCGGTAACGCCGGCGACGGTAGCGGTGAAGGTCTCGCCGATTCGCGGCACCAGGAAGCTGCACTTGAGCCAAGCGTCCACCATGCGGGCGGCATCGTCGGCGCGGCGCTCGGCCAGTGACGCCTGGGTGCCCGCCTCGGCAAGCATCTGGCGAGCATCCCGGGGCTCCGCCTGGCCGTGCAGAACCGCCTTGATGGCTCGATGCACGGTCAAGTCCGGGTAGCGGCGGATCGGCGACGTGAAGTGGGCGTATCGGTCCAAGGCCAAGGCGAAGTGGCCCTTGGCCTCCGGCGTGTAGTGCGCCCTTTGCATCGACTGCAGGGTCAGCAGGGCGAATAGCCAGCCGTCGGCGCGTTGCCCGGTCGCCAGCAGCCCCTTTTGCAGCGCTTTGGCGGTGACCGGTCCCTCTTTCGGCAAGGGCGCGCCAACGCTTGCGAAGGCTTGGGACAGCGGGGCCAACTTGGCCGGATCCGGGGGCTCATGAACGCGGTGCAGTCCTGCCCGGCCCTGGGTTTCGAGGAACTCCGCAGCGCAGATGTTGGCGGCGATCATCGCCTCCTCGATTAGCCGATGGGAATCCAGCCTAGGCACCGCCTTGATGGCGGTCACCTCGCCGCGATGCAGGTGCGGGGCGCCTTCATGGGCATCGAAGTCCAACGCCCCCCGCTCCTCCCGAGCTCGGCGCAACGCCTCGTAGGCGCGGTAGAGCGCACCCAATGACTCGGCCACTCCGCCGGTCTGGCCCCTAGCGTCCCGGCGAAAGGCCTCAACCTCGCCGTAGGTGAGGCGCGCCTGGGAACGGATGACGGCCTCGTGCAAGCGGTAGCGGGCAATGCGGCCCTTGGAACTCACTTGCATGTCGCAGACCAAGGCCAGCCGGTCCTCATCCGGGCGCAGCGAGCAGATGCCGTTGGACAGCGCCTCGGGCAGCATGGGAATGACCCGTTCCGGGAAGTAAACCGAGGTGCCGCGCTCCTGGGCAGCCGCATCCAGGGCGCTGCCGGGGGCGACGTAATGGGCCACGTCGGCGATGGCGACCACCAACCGCCAACCGCCGCCACTGGCTTCGGCGTAGACCGCGTCATCAAAGTCGCGGGCTGAGGGGCCGTCGATGGTGACCAGCGGCAGGTGCCGCAAGTCAATGCGCCCCCCATGGTCGGCGGCCACGACTTGGCGTGGCGCGGCGTTCGCGGCACTGTCAACGCTTGGCGCCCAGCGCGCTGGAATCGCGTGGGCCGCCACGACGGCTCCGGTGGCCATCTCGGCGACGGTCAAGCCGTCGAGGCTGGCTTCAGCTGGGCCCGTAAAGCGACTGCCGGGTTGCTCGCGCTTCGACAACGGCGGTTCCTGATCCGGGTGCTATAGCGTCGCGGATCAGGCGGGCAAACGCAACGGCGCA
>CAZRBP010000212.1:0-3104 GCA_964598305.1 uncultured Pseudomonadales bacterium
GGATGCTGCGATAGCATCGGGATACCTATAATGATCGTTCGCGTGAGGCAGTCGGGTTAAGCGAGCGCCCTTCTGGAGAGCACAAATGGAATTTGAACGCAGCAAACTGAACCGGGCCGTGCTGTCGGCCATCGCCATGACCGCCGCAGGCTCGGTGGCGGCGCAGACCGGGACCATCGAGGAAGTGGTGGTCACCGCCACCAAGCGCGCCCAGTCGGCGGAGGACATTCCGGTTTCCGTGCAGGCCATGACCGGCGATGACATTGACGAACTCGGCGTGGACAGCTTTGACGAATACGTCCAGTACCTCTCCAACGTGGTGTCGTCCGGGCGTGGTCCCGGACGCAACGAGCTCTTCGTGCGTGGTGCCGCCACCGAGCAGTCGGCGCTCACGGTGTCCTCCATCCAAGGCACCTCGCCGGGGGTGGCGCTTTACCAGGATGAGCAGCCGGTTTCCTTTGCAGCCCGCAACTTGGATGTGTACGCCACCGACTTGGAGCGCATCGAAGTGCTGCCCGGCCCCCAGGGCACCCTGTTTGGCGCCAGTTCGCAGACCGGCACCGTGCGCCTGATCACCAACAAGCCCCAGCATGACGAATTCGACATCGGCGTTGACACCCGCTTCAGCCTGACCAAGGGCGGCGATCCCAGCACCGCCGTGGAGGCCTTCCTGAACATGCCGTTATCCGACAAGCTCGCGTTCCGGGTGGCGGCCTACAACGATCGGGCCGGTGGCTGGATCGACAACGCACCTGGCTTCTTCACGCCGAGCATCGAGGTCATCAACCGCAACCAGATCAGTTCCGCCGCCGCCATTTGCACCGGCAAGGCGGATGTGGACGCCGCCGCCTGCGGCGGACGGCGGGCCACCATGGCCAGCGCCGACAACAGCGAACTGGTGGAGGACGACTTCAACGAAGCGGTTTACGCCGGCGCCCGATTTGGCGTTTCCTACCTCATCAACGACAGTTGGGATGTGGTGATTCAGCACACCGAGCAGTCGCTGGAGGCCGAGGGCGTGTTCGAGTACGACCCGGTGCTGCCGGACACCAAGAGCGCCGTGAACCGCTTCACGCCGAGCCGCAACGAAGATGACTTTGGCCTCACCACTTGGACCCTCACCGGGCGCCTGGGCGAACTGGACGTCATCTACACCGGCGGCTTCCTAGACCGGGACGTCTTCTACGTTCAGGACTACACCGGCTACACGGTGGGCGGCGGCTACATGGCCTACTACATCTGCACCGGCGGCTACTCCAATGCCACCCAGTGCTTCGATCCCACCAAGCAGTACGTCGAGAACACGGCCAGCGAGCGCATGACCCACGAATTCCGTCTCACCACGGATCCGGCCCGCCGCTGGCGCATCACCGCCGGGGTGTTCCTGGACGACCAGGAGATCGTCTCCGATGGCCAGTTCCAGTACCCGGGCGCGGTCGATGCCGGCTTCAACCCAGCCTCGGCGCCGGGCACCATCACCGATCCCGCCAATTCACCGCCTGGGCCGAACAACATCGTCAGCACGGTGGATGGGGTGGCCAACCCGTACGGACGCGGCCCGCAGACGATTTTCGTCAACAACTTCACCCGCGAGGAGGAGCAGGTCGCGTTCTTTGGCGAATTCAGCCTCGACCTCACCGATCGGCTGTCCGCCAGCTTTGGGCTGCGCCACTACAACATCGACTTTGAGTTCACCGGCTCCACCGGGTCCTCGTTTGGCTGCAAGGGCGCCGCGACCCCCTGTGACGGCCAAGGGTTCGACAACCGCGTGTCGAGGCGGCTGGAGGCTTTGGGCGGCTACAACAAGTCCGGGAACATGAGTGACCTGACCGCCTTCTTCAGTGAAGGCAATGCGCAAGCGATCGCCGATGGGGTGGCCAACGGCTCCTTCTACATCGACAGCCTGAACGAGGATGGCGTGATCAAGGAGAGCGACACCATTTTTCGGGCCACGGTGGATTTCGACATCACCGACGATGCCATGATATTCGCGGCTTGGTCGGAGGGATTCCGACCGCAGACCGCCAACCGTAACGCCGGTACGCAGGCGAATCGGCAGGCGGGCGTGTATCAAGGCTACTTGGTGCCGGCCATTGCCCGGACGGACAAGCTGGAGAACTTCGAGGTGGGCCTGAAGGGCACCTTCCTGGACCGCACCCTGCAGATCAACGCGACTGCCTACACCACCAAGATCGACGACTTGCAGACCTCCCGCTTTGACCCCGCCAACGTGGCGTTCCTAGTGTTCATCGAGAACGCCGGCGACGCCGATGTCGATGGCCTGGATGTGGACTTCACCTGGCTGGCGACGCCGAACCTCACCCTGAATGGTGGCCTCAGCTATGTTGACAACGAGCTGACGCGCATCAATCCGCAGTTGGAGGAAGTGGTTGTGCCGGTGGGCAGCCGCCTGCCCTGGACGCCGAAGTTCCGCGCTAACCTGCGCGCCCGCTACGACTTCCGCGACGTGAACTTCATGAACGTGCAGGCGGACGCCTACATTCGCGGGGCGATCACCTACACCGGCGACAGCCGCGCCGAGATCAGCGCCGACGCCTATCTGGTGGAGGATGTGGCCACCCAGGTGTTCGGCAACGGCACGGGGCTTAAGATCGTGGAGGAGGGCGGCTTCTTCGGCCTGCCGTTGACGGGCGACGACCTCGCCTCGGTGACCAATCCCAACTTCGTGGGCGTGGACGCCAACGGTGACACCCGCTTTAAGGCAGCCCGCTACGTGCAGAAGGGGTACACCTTCGTCAATCTAGCGGCGGGCCTGCAGACGGGCTCTTGGGGAGCGGAGCTTTTTGTGGACAACGTGCTCGACAAGAACGCCCAGATCAACGTCAACGCCATCGACTACACGCCCTCGGTGACCACCAACCGCCCGCGCACCATCGGGGTGCGGTTCTCCTACGACTTGGAGTAGGGCGACCGCTTTCCCAACGGGACGGAGCCCTCGCCAGCGTGGCGGAAAGCGCCGCCGCTGAAGCTCAGGCCTTAATCCGCCGAGCGGACTTCGCGGGGGCGGAGCGCTTGGCTGCGTCGGCTTTGGCGCAAACGGAACAAATCTCCGGATCCGCTGATCGTGCCGATCCTTCGGATCG
>CAZRBP010000212.1:3204-5167 GCA_964598305.1 uncultured Pseudomonadales bacterium
GCCGATCCTTCGGATCGGGTCGAGTTGCTCTACACCTTGGCCGTTGCGCAACGGTACGGAAAAAACACGTCCGCCGCCTTGGCCACCTTGGATCGTTTATTGGCCGTCGAGCCGGATCATGCCCGCGCCCACCAGGAGGGGGGCCATGCCCTGCTGACGGAGAACAAGCTAGAGCGGGCGAGGCGAGCCTATGAGAACGCCGTGCGGCTCAATCCGGCATTGCTGGCCTCTTGGAAGGCGCTGGTCAACCTGCGCCAATTGGCGGGCGATGGGGAGCTAGCCCAAGCTGCGCAAGCCGAAGCCGAGCACTTGGCGGCGCTGCCCAAGGAGCTGCTCAGCGTCAGCGCCTTCATTCACGATGGCCGCCTGCAGAAGGCGGACCGGCTCTGCCGCCACTACTTGCAATCCCACAAGCAGGACGTGGAGGGCATTCGCCTGCTGGCCAGCATCGGCGAGCGACTCGAAGTGCTGGCGGAAGCGGAGTTCCTGCTGGAGACGGCGCTCGAACTGGAGCCTCGGCATGCGCGATGCCGCATCGACTACGCCAATCTGCTGCTCAGGATGCAGAAGTTCGAACGCGCCCATGAGCAAACCCAGCGCTTGGTGAACGAGCGCCCCGAGGACTTGGCCTGCCTGGCGCTGCACGCCAACGCCAAGGCCGGCATTGGCGAGCATGAGCAGGCGATCGATCTGTACAACGAGGTCCTATCCCGCAGCGAACGTCAGCACCGGCTGCACGTCATGCGCGGCCACGCCGAGAAGACCATCGGCCGCCTGGATGCGGCGGTCGCCTCCTATCGCCAAGCCTATGCGCTGCAGCCGGACCACGGCGACGCCTTCTGGTCGTTGGCCAACACCAAGACCTACCGGTTCACAACAGCCGAGCTCGCGCAGATGCAAGACTACGCGGACCGTTCCGATACGGCGCTTGAGGATCGCATTCATCTGTGTTTCGCCCTAGGCAAGGCCCATGAGGACCGTGAGGAGTTCGAAGCGTCCTTCATGCGCTACGAGCAGGGCAACGCCCTCAAGCAAAGTAGCGCCAAGCACAGTGCGGACCAGTTGGCGGCGCGCGCCAACGCCCAAAAGGCGGATTGCGGGCCGGCGCTGTTTGCGGCGACGCAAGGGGTCGGCTGTGCGGCGCCGGATCCGATCTTCATAGTCGGCCTGCCGCGGGCCGGCTCCACCTTGCTGGAGCAAATCCTGGCCTCCCACTCCCAAGTGGACGGCACCCATGAGCTGCCGAACATCCTGAGCTTGGCAAACCGGCTCGGCCGGTCACGGGATGGGGTGCAGGGACAGCGTTATCCGGCCGTGCTCAATGAGTTGGACCACGACTACTTCCGCCGCTTTGGGGAGCGCTACATCGAGGACACCCAAGTGTACCGTGCGGATGCGCCCCGGTTTATCGACAAGAATCCCAACAACTTCTTCCACATCGGCCTGATCAAGCTGATGCTGCCCAACGCCAAAGTGATTGACGCCCGCCGCCACCCCTTGGCCTGTTGCTTCAGTGGCTTCAAGCAGTTGTTTGGCCAAGGCCAGGAGTTCTCCTACGGACTCACGCCAATCGGCAACTACTACCGGGAGTACGTTGAGCTGATGGACCACTGGGACCGCGCGCTGCCGGGATTTGTGCTGCTCGTGCAACACGAGCGGGTGGTGGAGAACCTCGAAGGGGAGGTGCGCCGACTGCTCGACTTCTGTGAGCTGCCCTTCGAGTCGGCCTGCCTGGATTTCCACAAGACCGAGCGCAGCATCCGAACCCCGAGTTCCGAACAGGTGCGCCAGCCGATCTACCGGGAGGGCCTTGAGGCTTGGCGGCCGTTTGAGGCTTGGCTCGATCCGTTGAAGGAAGCCCTTGGCCCGGAAGTGCGGCGCCGATACAGCATTGCTTGAAGCCAGTCGTGATCGTCTCCCACGCCCACCGCTTCATCTTCTTCGCCGTGCCGAAGACCGGCAC
>CAZRBP010000213.1:0-5106 GCA_964598305.1 uncultured Pseudomonadales bacterium
TTGCGGAAGGTGCCGACAGTCGGAGAGAACAGCGGCGGCGCGGCCAATCCGGAGTAGCGCTGCATTTCCGGCAGGTGCTTGTGGCGAAGGTCCAAGGCGTAGGGGCGGGTGCCCCACAGGTCCAATTGCCCACTGTCCGCTGCTTCGTAAGCCTCAATCATCTTCCGGCCGCCCCCTGAGTAGCCGGAGATGGCATGCAGGGTCAAGTTCGCTCGGGGTGAGAGCAGACCGGCTTCGACCAGCGGGCGGATGCACAAAATGAAGCCCTGCGGATAGCAGCCCGGATTGCTGACCCGATCGGCCGCAGCGATGGCGCCGGCTTGATTGGGGGTCAGCTCCGGCAGACCGTAGACCCAGCCGTCCGCCGTGCGATGGGCGGTGCTGGCGTCGAGCAGGCGGCAGCGCCCTTCGGCCAGCGCGACCGCCTCGCGGGCGGCGTCGTCCGGCAAGCAAAGAATGCCGATGTCCGCTTGGTCGAACAGGCGTGCGCGCGCCATTGGGTCCTTGCGCTCAGCCTCGGCTACCGACAGCAGTTCGATGTCGGGTCGCTGCCGCAGGCGCTCGGAAATTTCAATGCCGGTGGTGCCGGCTTGGCCGTCTATGAAAACCTTTGCCGTCAATGCGGGGACTCTCCTTGAACACGCCATTCTATTGTACTGCCGGGAAAATAGCCGCAGGCAAAAGGGTGCCTTCAGGCCTATTCAAAAGTCCTGATCGCTTGGTGATCGGGGAAGGCGCCAGGCGGGTTCCGCTTCCCGGTTTGGTGCGGGGAGCGGCGCCGGGCGAGATCCTCGGTCTCCTTGGGGCCGGCCTCATCGGTGCCGAGCGAGGTGAGTCCGTAGGCGGTTTCCCGGCTGCCGGTGTTCTGACGGACGAGGTGGCGCTCGCGGTCGATGCGAAACGCCTGGCGCCGTCCGTGGAGGCCGCGGAACCCGTTCCACTCCGGGCCGTGCGTCAGTTCGCGCACCGCCGGGTCCTCCTTGGCCGCGCCCGGCGTCGCTGGCATCGGAACGACAGAGGCGGCGATGACCGCTGAGTTATGCTTGACGTAATGCGGATGCCGCCGCTAAGGTGCGTATGGCGCGGTTGCAGCGGGAACATTTGTCGTGATCGTCGGCTTTGCTGACAGGAAAACCGAGGCGTTCCACGGGGGGCGCCGGGTTCGGGCCTTTTCCGGCTTTGCCCGCGCCGCTTCGCGTAAGCTCGACCAACTCGATGCCGCCACCCGTCTAGGCGACCTAGCGCGCCCCGGCAATCGTCTGGAGGCGCTCAAGGGTCGGCGCAGGGGGCAGTGGAGCATTCGCATCAACGACCAATGGCGGATCTGCTTCAAGTGGCCCGATGGCAGTTCCGGCCCGATCGAAGTTGAAATCGTCGACTACCATTGAGAGGAGGCTTGACATGCGTGAACCCATCCATCCCGGTGAGACGTTGCGCGAGGACCTCGACGCACTCGGCATGAGCGCGGCGGAGTTGGCGCGGAGAATTGACGTGCCGGTGAACCGCGTCACCGAGATTCTCAACGGCCGACGGTCCGTCACCGGCGACACCGCCCTGCGGCTTGGGCGCTTCTTCGGCACCTCAGGGGAGTTCTGGCTCAACCTCCAGAAGCTCTACGAGCTGCGGCGTGCGGAGCGGAAGAACGGGGCGAAGATCGCCCGGCTGCCGACGCTGGATGCCGGGACGGACCTGCACGCGACCGGTTGAGCGCCGACGCCATTGGCGGCGAACAGGCCCGTTCCCGTCCAGAGGCCCGCGCCCGGCAGCCAGACCGAGATCGCGATGCTGGCCAAGGGCCGGATCAGCCCCTTGAGGAAGTGGCCGGAGGGGTCCGTGTACGCCAGCGGGTTGTTGAGGGCGTAGCTGTATCGGTTGTGGCTTTGCAGGTTGGCCGGGAACTGCACGAACGGGTCGGCCCGCAGGAACCGGCCGAGGGCGGGGTCGTAGATGCGGCCGTTCATGTGGACGGCGCCGACCGCGTCGAGCATCTCGTGGCCGGTGAAGCCGCGGGTGGTGGCGCAGGCGTCGTAGGCCGTGGCGTCGGTGTCCGCCAGCGGCGCCCAGTCGGCGGGGTCGGCCCGCTCCCCCCAGGCGGCGAAGGCCATGGAGCGAGCCCTGCGGCCCTGTGCGTCCAGCAGCTCGTCCACGCTGCCGAGGTGGTCGTGCAGGACGTATTGGGTTGCGTTGGCCGGGCAGCTTCCCCGCGCCGGGCCGGTCGTGAGGATGGCCACGCCGCCGATGCGGCGCTTGGTCTCGACGGCGCCGTCCGGGAGGGCGATGCGCTCCACGTTGCCGATGTACAGGGTGGTGGTCACGTCGCCGTTGCCGTCGGTGTCGACCCGCTTGAACCGCGAGCGGTCCGGGCCGTGGGCGAACGCCGACGTGCGGCTGCCCTTGGCGATGGACGTGGCCTTGCCGAAGGCGGCGTAGCTGACGGTCCGGCCGTCGCCGTGGTGGCGTTGCCGTGGGCGTCCCGCGCCGTCGTGGTGGTCACGGTGGTCAGCAGCGCGGGATCGTCGTCGTTCCCGTCGTTGAGGTCGTAGGCCCTCTCCACGGCCTCGGCCGCGTGGGGCTTGAGGGCGCCCAGCGCCGCCGTGCCGGAGGCCTTGGCCGTCGCCTCCCAGGTGGACTGGTGGCCGGTCAGCCTCCACGTGGTCGTGGACTCGCTGAGCAGGCGGCCCGAGGCCGTGCGCGCCGTGGTGGAGACGGGCATCCCGGTGAACGGGAAGTCGTGGCGGTAGCGGGTGGTGGTCTGCACGCCGGTCTGGGCGTCGCGGGTCTTGAGCTGGCCGAAGCCGCTCTCGTCCACGGTGCCTTGCTTGAAGGTCGCCAACGTCCCAATTTGCCAAGCCCCGCCAAGTCACTGGCCATTGTGGTCTTCACGCTGTCCCGCGACCTATGGTATTGGTCGTCTCAACCACCGTCAGGCATCTCAAGGCTCCGGAGGTAAACCTCCGAATTCGACGTGATCAAGAATCTTTGCGAATTTCCTGCGCCACGGCAGAACCATGCCGCAACCATTCAATGACGGAAAGGAGACTACGGCGACGTACTCCCCATTGGAGTTCGTCCCGGTCCGTCTTATCTCGATCTGGTCCCAAGGTATCGTTATCGTCCTAGGCCAGAGAAAAGAAATCTTGCAGATGCTTACGGTTAATGCCGTCTTCTCCACAACCAGTGCGAAATCCAACCTGCAACCCTCCAGGGTTCCTACTCCAATGCAATCAGCGTTCGTTTCGGTAACTCTTCGGGTGCGCGGAAAATGGCGCACCAGAAGCTTCCACGAGTTTATGGGGATCAGCAAGCGAGGCAACAGCTTTGAACCCTGAACCAAATAGAAACCGACCCAAACGATGGCCAATCCAATGGAAAGCAGCCAACTCCCGTAGACGGCTTGTGCAACGATGAGCACCGCAATCGAGCTCAAGTAAAAGAAGACACTGATCCAGAAGGTCGGCGCGCTCTTCATTCCAGAAGCCATCTCATGAGTTGTAGGGTTGTGGAGGAGTCCCGATCCTGACTATGAAGATGATCGGAGACTCCCATGTCTCGTGACTTCACCGATGCCCAGTGGGCGCTCATCGAGCCCCTGCTTCCGAAGCTGCCCCGGCGCATGGCCACCCTTGGCGGGATTCGCGGCAGGTCCTGAACGGGATCCTGTGGATCATGCGCACGGATGCACCGTGGTCGGAGATTCCGGACCGGCATCCGCCGTACCAGACTTGCCGCCGCCGGTTCCAGCAATGGCGCGGGGCCGACGTGATTGACCGGCTGCTGGAAGTCCTGGCGCGGGAGTTGAAGGGCCGCGGCGAGATTGACTTGGGGAGTGCTTCGTGGACGGTAGCTTTAGCACGGCCAAAACTGAGACTCCAGCGCCCAAACAGCCCCATCCAAAACGCTGGCTCGAACTTCAACCTCAATCTCCTTTTGGGCGCATCACTGCATAAGGGGGTTGCAGGATGGGCCTGCGCGAGATGTGTTGGACGTACACGGTTGGAATCTGTCGAATGGGGTTTGTGATCAAGTATTGATTGGCGAATGACACGGTGTTCGCCTTCCATTCCAGCGCTGACAAGAATATCGCCTTCTTCGCATAGGGGGTCAAGCCTGCCACAAGGGCTGTACCCGAAGACACGCCTACCGCCACGGGGACTACAGCCAAGGAGGTCCCTGCGTAAATGATCTGCTGGCGGCGCTGCTCCTGGGCGCTGAACCCCCCAACCTGGAACCTCTGAAGGTCGTTGAAGCGGTCAGGCGAAACATGGATCCCGCCCGTCGCCGAGAAGTCGACGTTGGCCGCTGATCCCTCCGGCACGGCGGCCGGGTCCGCCGCCGGGCGGGGCGGGTTCAGGTCCCGTTGGAGGCCGTGCGCGGCGCTGCCGGACTGGGGCGGGACGGCAGCGGTCCCCGGCGCGGCCACATCCGTGTTGACGACGACCCGGCCGCCGAACGCCGGGCGCTGCGAGGCCAGCCAGCGTTGGTGCCTTTCGGCCACCGTGCGCCCGAAGGCCGCGGTCACCGCGCCGTTGGCGAACTTGCCGCCGGTGGCTTGGGAGAGGGTGCCGCCAACGACGGCCGCGGCGACCACCCGCTGGCGCTCGTAGTCCAGCGCGCCGATGGGGCCGCTGAGCGCCTGTGCCGCCCCCGCGGAGACGAACCCGTGCCCGAACCGGCCGCCGCCGAGCACGCTGGTGATGCCGCCCACGGCGCCATGGGTCAGCGCCTTGAGCGAGGAGTCAACGAAGCCCTCCTTGAAGCCGATGCCGCCGACGCCGTGGAAGGCGGCGGCGCTGAACGCGCCGACCACCGCGCCCTTGAGGCTGCCGCTGCCCACCGCCCCGGCGATGAAGCCGGAGACGGCGAACGCGCCGACGCCGTTGGCGGCGAACAGGCCCGTTCCCGTCCAGAGTCCGGCCCCGGGCAGCCAGACCGAGATCGCGATGCTGGCCAAGGGTCGGATCAGCCCCTTGAGGAAGTGGCCGGACGGGTCGGTGTACGCCAGCGGGTTGTTGAGGGCGTAGCTGTAGCGGTTGTGGCTCTGCAGGTTGGCGGGGAACTGGATGAACGGGTCGGCCCGCAGGAACCGGGCGAGGGCGGGGTCGTAGA
>CAZRBP010000214.1:0-5098 GCA_964598305.1 uncultured Pseudomonadales bacterium
GCTGGGTCTCCTTCGGCCTGCTCATCGCCGTAGCTTTGGCCCACGTGCTGTGACTTGGCCTCCTCCTTATTGCTGGCGGTCCGCCACCAGCACCCCGCCTCTTGCCCAGTTCTCGCGCTCGAATTCTTCGAGCACTACCGTAGTCCCCTCCCGGGGCGCATCGCAGGTATCCACGATGGCTTGGGTCAGGGCTTCGACTAAGGCCCGCTTCTGCTCGGTGGAACGCCCCGCGAGCATCTTCACGTTGATAAACGGCATCGTTTATTCTCCTAGTTAGAGGTTTAAAGTTGCGCCAATACCCATCTATACTTTCTGCAAAGAAGTCTAATACGCCACGCCGATGATTCCCATGCGCTGCTGGGAGCCGCTGTCCAAGTCAATCTCGAGGCGGTATATGTACATCCCGGGGGACACCAGCCCGCCCTCGTTATCCGTGCCATTCCACTCCAACTCGTGGTAGCCGAGTTCTTCGGATTCGATTCGCGCGAAAATCAGAGCGCCCGACAGGTCGTATATGGACAGGGAGATTCGCGCCTGGGCCGTTACCTGCAGCAAGCTATAGGAAATCCGCACCGCGTCGTTGAGCCCATCCCCGTTGGGAGTGACCACAGGGGTGGACAAATCCAGCGCCGCGATGAGATTCCCACCCAGCGACCACCCTGTATATAGGTCGGAGGTGTCCAGGTCTAGGGTCGCGTCTCCGGGGACGATGTCCTGGGGGATTTCCCCGGTCTGACTATCGAAGACTGCTCCTGCAAAGCGGGTTCCGTGCAGGAAGACCCGGGCATCGAAGTTGAAGGCCACCCGAACCGAATCCACGCCCCGTGCGGGTTGTTGTACCCGGTTTTGCTCAAAGAAGAGGGTGAACCCGTCCTCGTCCATTGCGCTGGTAAAAGGAACCAGAGTCTCATCGATCCTGAGGTTGGCGATGCTGGATTGCTCCACGGCCGCAGGAGCCGATACCCGAATCGCGTCAAAACCGGTACTTTCAGAGCCCAAGACGGCCAGCAGGGCGTACTCAAAGGAGTTGAGTTGGCCCGGGGAGATCTCCCGGGGGGCCATTTCTCCTAAAACCTCTCGCGCGGGAAGCAAGGTCGAGTACTCGATGGTCATGGAATCCAGCCTGGCCCTGGCAAAGGGAGAGGAGCTGTCGAACAGAACGGCGAATTGCAACGCCCGTCTAGGACCTAAAGCGGCGATGGGTTCGTTGCCGCTAGGCGGGTAGGGAGCCGATAGGTCGTCCCAGTTTTCCGCATCTAGTTCTACGGTGCCCCTTTGGTTGTCTCGCAGCCTGAGGTAGTGCGCCCTTGTCACCTGTGTTTCTCCGGTCAGCCCGAGCCCCGTCCTTTCGTAGTAGAGGAAGGGCTCGTTGGTCTTGCCGGTAGAGGTGAAAATCGTCACCCCTGCTCCGGGGTCCGCCTCGACCGACCACTTGAGGGATCCGAGATTGTACAGCCCACCTAGATCGACCACATCGGAGAAATACATAGATGTCCTCAAATTGATCGGTGGTTTCCAAGTTTCCCTGCTTGTCCCGAGTCTGGATAAAATTTCGGGTCCACAAAGTTCGTCCAATCGGTCTGACCCCCCAGCCCGCTCCTTGTATGCCATTGATGCCCCGCTCTAGGTCTTCATCCGAGAAGTGGGAGCCTGCGACCCAGCCGCCGCGGCTCAGGACCTCCCGGGTCAAGTTCTGGCCGGTCACGTCGATGGGCTGCAGCCAGCCGTCGATTTCTTCCAGACTCTGCATACTAGAACCCGCAGCATCAGTCCAGGAGGGGGCTCCTCGACCCACGATCCATTCCTCCACGGCCGCGCCCTAGAGTTGCGGCCCGGTCTGGCCCTAATTCACGGCAATCTGGGCCAGGCCTATGCGATGCAGGGGCATCTGGAGGCGGCCATTCGAGAATGGGAAACCCTGCTGCGTCTGGACCCAGACCATCCCCAAGCCGCCGGCTGGATTCGCCGGGCCCGCCAAAAGACCGCCGAGCGGTAGGCACCTTTCAGAGGCGACCGCCCCGCTGGCGCAAAAGAGCCGTGACTTCTTCGTACTGGCGCGCTACGGCATGCTTGAGTGCTGTGCCCCAGATGAAAACGCCTTGGCCCTTTTCAACAAAGTGCGCCCACTCCGGCTCGTTCAAATAGGCCCAATCGGCACCGTGGTATTCGACGTCGGTTTCGCCGTTGACGTCAACTTCTTTGTCCAACAGAAAGCGCACGACCTCAACGCGGCCGTGGAGCACGGCGACTTGGAAGGCTTTTTGCACAACCGCCGGCGCATCGTCGAAGGTAGGCTCGTCCGGGACTCCATCGAGGATAGCCCGAGCACAGGCGTCGTTGCGCAGGCTGCCGTCGGGCAAAAAGTACCCGCGCACCAACGCCAAATCGCCGGCGGCAGCAGCCATGTTCAAGTTGTACGGGACGCCGCCGTATTCCAGCAGCAGATCGACTAGGCGGGGGAAGCCGAAGAGGGTGGCATACCCTAGGGGGGTGCCGCCGTGAAATAAGTCGCCGGCCTCATTGGGATCGGCCCCGGCGTCGAGCAGGACTCGGGCCACGCCGACGTTGTTAAAGCTACAAGCCGTGTGCAGATGGGTCTCCGGTCCAGATAAACGCCCGTCGGTCTCGGCCATGCCCTTGGGATCGACCCCGGCCTCAATCAAGGCCGCCGCCAAGCGGCCGTCGGCATCTGGGTCAAAACCAGCGCGGCGCAGCAACACGCCGCCGATGTCCGAGTTCTGTTCCAAGTAGGTGAGGGCGGCTTTGCTATCACCAGTTTCGGCCACCTCTTCGGCGCGCAGATGCCGCAGTAAGCGGTCGTCGTCCCCCTCGTTTTCGACCATGACAAAGTGCTCAGGTGGGAGGGCCGCGACCATCCGGCGGGCCACGCCGTGAATCATGTCGGCCTGCACTGCCCAATGCATGGCACTGGCACCAAATTGCGCGTCGGGCAAAGTCGGATCGGCCCCGCGTGCAAGCAGCCATTCCACCATCGGCATGCGCTCATTCTCTACGGCAGATGGACTTGAGGTTGCGCCGTGGCTGTACGTGGCCATGCGGTGCAGTACGGTGGTGTTTTGGTCGGTGCCGAACACAGTGGCGTTGACGTCGGCCCCGTGCGCGAGCAACCATTCGGCCGCTTCGCGCCTCCCGTGTAGGCAGGCGTAGAGCAGGGCCTGCCCAAGGACCACCTCGTCGCTGCGCTCGACGCGCACGGCCGACTCTCCCCGAGCGGCCTGACTCTGCATATAGGGGTCGGCCAAACCCGGGTCTGGTAGCAACTTTTCTGCGCCATCTACCCAGCGCTCCATCTGGTCGAGGCGGCCCAGGCCGGCGGCAAAGCGCAAATCGAGCTGGGCCCCGGCCGCAGCCAGTAATTCGCAGATTTGGGTAAAGCCAAAGAGCATGGGGTACGCCATGAATACCCCCGGTGCCGGTCCTTCAATGTTGGCACCGCGTTCGATGAGGGCTTCCAGTACGCGCGGACAGTTAAAACTGACGGCCCCCTCCATGGGCTTCCAGCGCAAATCCGGGTCGGCTCCGGCCTGCAACAAGGCGCGGGCCAGTTCGCCTTCATTGCCCTGCTTATTGGTGCCGCGGAAAACGCCCTCACAGACGCAAAACAGCGGAATCGAGTCGTTGGGTACGTCCGACTCATCCGCTCGGTAGTCGGCCACCCAGCGCGGGTTAGCCGCCTCTGGCACTTCATCTAGCGCGTTGTGCAACCCGCCCAGATCGCCCTTGCGCACCGCGGCAATAACCCTTTTGACGGCCGGGTCGAGAAGGACGTAGCTATTGTATTTCGACCACAGGGCGTAGTCGTACCGGTTGGCCACGACCAAGCGGGCATCGGCGTCGGACAGAGCCGCATCGCCGTCCTTGTAATCGACGAAGCGGCCGCGGTCGTGGACGGCTTCCAGCAGGTGCCGTTGGCCAGTCTCGTCAGCCGCGGCAAAATCAGTGCGCAACGTCTCCACTTCGCGCTCGACTGCCTCAATATCGTCGAGCGCACGCTTGAGCCGAGGCCACGAGCCGAAGCCGTGCTGGCGAGCCACCGCCAACTGGGCAGCGGCTAGCGTGGCGGTAGCAGTGGAGAAGTTCGGGTGGTGGGCACACATGCGCTTGACGGCTGCTGCCTCGCCGGCCACACAGGCTTTGTACAGCTCCTTGGCCTGCTTGCGCAATTGTTCGTAATTGGGACGAGGGGGTAAAGCAAAAGACATCATACAACCCTCCTTCAAAGAGGTGCCCGGTGTCCGCAGCGACGGGCGAAGAAAGGTTGTAGCGATGTAGGGTAGGACACAACAACGTGTCAAGAGGTGGGCTCAGCCCTTCCCGCGGACGGGGCGCTTCCTCGATAAGCACTTATTCGGCTAAAGTAGTACTCGAATCTAACTCAGTCAAGGAGTAATCACCTTGGTGCATAGTGCGACGGATCGTCCCAAAATGCGAACCGGATCTGTTAGTCTCGCCCTCGCCAGCGCCCTCTGCGCCTGTGCCCCTAAAGATCCCCCAGCACCGCCAGTGCATTTCGCTGACGCCGGAGCCGCCGCTGGCATCGACTTCGTCCACTACAACGGCTTTTCCGGCTCCTACTACTACGTCGAAACCTTCGGTGCCGGAGCCGCCTTCCTCGACTACGACGGCGACGGCCGCCTCGACCTCTATCTCGCCAACGGCACCTACCTGACCGGTCATCCCCCAGACCAGCCGCCAGTCAATCGGCTCTATCGCAACGCGGGTGCGGGCACTTTCGCCGACGTCACCACCCACAGCGGCAGCGCCGATCCCGGCTACGGCTTTGGCGTCGCAGCCGCAGACTACGATGCCGACGGCGACCCCGACCTGTTCGTCGCCAATTACGGCCCCAACGCCCTCTATCGCAACGACCAAGGCACCTTTGCCAAAACGTCGGCTGGCCTAGCCGATCCACGCTGGGGCTCCAGTGCCGGCTTCCTCGACTACGACCGCGACGGTGATCTCGACCTCTTCGTCGCCAACTACGTGCGCTACGCTCTCGACGACGAAGCCGTCTGCCAACAAGGCCAAGTGCGCTCGTACTGTGAGCCCAGCGTGTACGACCCCACCGGCGACCTCC
>CAZRBP010000215.1:0-5084 GCA_964598305.1 uncultured Pseudomonadales bacterium
CGCTCGGTGCGGCGCCGCGCATCGGCGCTCACCAGAAACTGCAGCGGCATCGGCAGGGGTTCGATGAAAGCATCCTTATCCCAGGCCTCGGTCCAGGCGTTCTTGAGAACGCGGGCGGTCTTGCCGGTCCAACTCCGGGAGCGCACCGTGTCCTCGCTGGTAGCCTTCAGATAAGAAGCTTTCTGCGCAGGTTCTCCGGCCGCCTCCGCCACCGTGACCCAGATGGAACCGGTCCAGACGCCGGCAGCGCCGCTCGCCATGGCGGCCAGCATCTGCCGGCCATTGCCGATGCCGCCCGCTGCGAGCACCGGCAACGGGGCGACGGCATCGACCACCTGCGGCCACAGGACGATGCTGGAAATCTCGCCCGCATGGCCGCCGCCCTCTCCGCCCTGGGCGACAGCGAAGTCCAGGCCCGCTTCCTTGTGCGCAACCGCCTGTTTCACGCGGCCGCACAGAGCGCCGATCAACCGGCCGCTGGACTGTACCGCCTCGACCACCTCCGGCGGCGGCGTGCCCAGCGCATTGACAAGGATGCGGCACTTGGGGTGACGCAACGCCTCCTCCACCAAAGGCAACGCGGTGGCGTAAGTGGCGCCCGGCAGGTCCGGCGGCGATTCCTGTTCGCCTTCGGGCCATTCCGGCACCCCGTGCTCGCGCAGCAGGCGATCCGCGAACGCCTGGTGAGCGGCCGGCACCTGAGCCTTAAGCCGTTGCTCCAAGGCTTGCGGGTCGGACTCTTCCATCCCTTCGTAGCGTTGCGGAATGACCACATCGACGCCGTAACCACGCTCGCCCACGGCGCGGTCGAGCCAGTCCAGTTCCCTCGCCAGTGTATCCGCGCTCATCCAGCCGGCGCCGAGCACCCCCATGCCGCCGCCGTTGCTGACGGCGGCAACGACATCGCGGCAATGGGAGAAGGCGAACAGGGCGTGATCGAGCTGCAGGCGCTCACAGAGTTCGGAATACACGGATCGTTATCTCCTTGTCGGAATGACCCCGACAAAGCCTAGGGCGCAAGCTCCTAGGCGGCCATCTCGTCCTGGGGCCTCGTTCGCCATGCTTCGAGCAAGTCCGCCTCGCAGGCCCTTGCGGCCTTGACCGACGCCAGCTTGATGTGACCGAAGCCGCGGATCTGGTCCGGAACGGAAGCGATGCTGACGGCGAGGCCGTGATTGTCGTCGTTCAGGCCGTCGAGCAGCTCGGCGACCACGGTTTCGTAGTCGGCGATGAGTTGCCGCTCCGTCTTGCGCTCTTCGCTCCAGCCGAACGGATCGAACGGCGTGCCGCGCAGGAACCGCAGGCGCGCAAGCAGGCGCATGACGGGAAGCATCCAGCCGCCGAACGCCATCTTGCGCGGCAGGCCGGTGACCTTGTCCTTGGGGGCGATCATCGGCGGGGCGAGATTGAAGCGCAGCTTGAAGCCGTCCTCGAAGCGTTCGTTCAGCTTACCCAGGAAGTCCGGATGCGAGTAGAGGCGGCCCACTTCGTACTCGTCCTTGTAGGCCATCAGCTTGTAGGCGTAGCGGGCGACGGCCTCGGCCAGTCCCCGGCGGCCATGGGCGCGGGTCCGTTCGGCTTGGCGGACTTTTTCGACCAGCGAACGATACCGCTGCGCATAGGCCGGGTTCTGGTAAGCCGCAAGGTCCACGCTGCGGTGTTCGATCAACGCCTCGAGCGGCAGCTCGATTGACGTGTTCTCAACTGCGCCACCCGCCACCGCCTCAACCGCGCCAAGATCGTGGGCGGCGCGGCGGCCCCACTCGAAGGCCTGCTGGTTCCACTCGACTTTCACGCCATTCAGCGCGATGGCCTCAAAGATCGCCGCCTTCGACAGCGGCAACAGCCCCCGCTGCCAAGCGTAGCCCACCAGGAACAGGTTGCTGGCGATGGAATCGCCGAGCAGCCGCGTGGCGATGCGGGTTGCGTCCAGCAATGTCAGCTGGTCGGAACCCAACGCACCGGACAGCCGCGCACGCAAATTCTCGCCGGGATAAACCAAGTCTGGGTCGCGGGTGAAGTCGCCGGTGATCGTCTGCTGGGTGTTCACCACGGCCCGGGTTCGCTCGGGGTCGATGGCCGCCAGCGCCTGATCGCCGCCGGCCACAAGCAAGTCGCAGCCAAGAATCAGATCCGCCCCGCCCTCGTTGATGCGCGCCGAGTTGATGTCCTGCGTCCGCGCCGCGATGCGCACATGGGTGGTGACCGGACCGCCCTTCTGCGCGAACCCGAGTTGGTCGACGATCGAGGCGCCCTTGCCGTCGATGTGCGCGGCCATGCCCAACAGCGCGCCGATGGTGACGACGCCAGTGCCGCCGACGCCGCCGACCAATATGGCGTAGGTGCCGTTCTCAGGTATGGCGGCCGCCACCGGCTCCGGGACCGCCTGCAGGGCGGACGGCACATCGGCCGCACCGCGACCCTTGCGCGGCTCGGCGCCTAGAACGGTGACGAAACTCGGACAGAACCCCTTGTTGCAGGAGTAGTCCTTGTTGCAGGCGGATTGGTCGATGGTGCGCTTGCGCCCGTATTCGGTCTCGAGCGGCAGCACTGAAACGCAGTTCGACTGGGTGCCGCAATCGCCGCAGTTCTCGCACACCCGGTCGTTGATGAACAGGCGTTTCGCCGGGTCGGGGTAGCGGCCGCGCTTGCGCCGACGCCGCTTTTCGGCGGCACAGGTCTGATCGTAGATGAGTATCGAGACGCCCTCCACTTCGCGCAGTTCCCGCTGCACGAAATCCAGGTCGTCCCGATGGTGGATGGTGGTGCCGGACGCGAAGCCGGCCTCCTTGCCGTACTTCTCAGGCTCATCGGTCACCACGGCGATGCGGCTGATGCCTTCGTTGCGCACCTGTTGGGAGATCTGCGGCACGGTGAGCTGCCCATCCACGGGCTGGCCGCCGGTCATGGCCACCGCATCGTTGAACAGGATCTTGTAGGTGATGTTGACGCGCGCCGCCACCGCCGAGCGGATGGCCAGCAGCCCGGAGTGGTAGTAGGTGCCATCGCCAAGCTGCTGGAAGACGTGCGGCGTGCGCACGAACGGCGCCTGGCCGATCCAGGCCACTCCCTCGCCACCCATCTGGCTGTAGGAGTGGACCTCCCGATCCATCCAGTTGGCCATGAAGTGGCAGCCCACGCCCCCGTAGGCGCGGCTGCCTTCCGGCACCCGGGTGGAGGTGTTGTGCGGACAGCCGGAGCAGAAATACGGCAGCCGGGCCAGCGACAGGGCTTGGCGTCCTTCCCGTTGCGCGGCTTGGCGGTCCAGGAAGCCGATGCGCGCCCGCATCCGCTCGCTGTCGTGCAGCGGACGCAGCCGCGCGGCGAGCACCCGGGCGATCTTGTCCGGGTGCAGGTCGCCGATGTCATCGACCAGTTTCGCGCCGCGCTCGTCGAGGCGCCCGGCGATGCGCGGGCGGCGCGCCTCCGGCAGCGCGTAGCAGACGCTGCGGATGGCATTCTCGATCTGCTCCCGCTTGTCCTCGATGACTAGGATCTCCTCCATGCCATCGGCGAAGTCCCGATACAGGTCCCGATCAACGGGAAACGGCATGGCCACCTTGAGGATGCGGATGCCGACTGCCGACAGAATCGCCTCGTCGAGGCCGAGATCGGCCAGCGCCTGCAGGGTGTCGCGCCAAGTCTTGCCCATGGCGGCGATGCCGAAGCGGGCGCGCGGGCTGTCGTGGCTGATGCGGTTGAGCCGGTTGGCGCGGGCGAATTCGACCGCAGCCGGCAGCTTGTAGCCGCGCAGGCGGTTTTCCTGCAGCGACCAACTGTCGCCGGCGCGGGCATTGACGCCGTCGGGCGGGAATTCGAACGGCGGGCGCACGATCTGGATGTGGTCGTGGTCCGCCCGAATCGATGCGGCGGTTTCAATGGTCTCGGGCAGCAGCTTGTAGCCGACCCAGGCGCCGCTGAAGCGCGAAAGCTCGATGCCGTACAGCCCCAGGGTGAACACCTCCTCGATGTCCGCCGGGTACAGAACGGGCATGAGCAGGTCCTCGAACAGCAGTTCCGAGTGGTAGGCATCCACCGTGGAACGCATGGCCGGGTCATCGCCCGCCAGGATCAGCACGCCGCCGTGCTGCGAGGAGCCGTGGTAGTTGCCCTGGCGAACGGCGTCGAGGCTTTGGTCGAGGCCTGGCCCCTTGCCGTACCACATGGCGAACACGCCATCGCGGTCGGCGTCGCCGAAGTAGTGGACCTGTTGCGTCCCCCAGACCGCGGTCGCCGCCATGTGCTCGTTGGTGGCGGGCCAGAACTTCACCTGATGCTCCGCCGTCAGTGACTCCGCGCGCCACAGTTCCACGTCCATCGCGGTCATCGGCGAGCCCCGGTATCCGGAGATGAATCCGGCGGTGTTGAGCCCTGCGGCGAGGTCGCGGCGACGCTGAACGAGCAGCAGCCGCACCAGCGCCTGGGAGCCGGTCAGATAGATGCGCCCGGCATCCCGCGTGTACTTGTCGTCGAGGCTGACGGCCTCCGTAGGCAAATTGGACACGCCCGCTACCTCAACTGCAGTTCCGCCTCCACTTCGACCGGAATGCCGAAGGGAAGGCCAGCCATGCCAACGGCGGAGCGCGTGGCCAGGCCGCACTCGTCGCCGAAGATCTCGATGATCTGTTCGGAGAAGCCGTTGACCACCGGCGTTTGCCCGGTGAAGCCGGGGGCCGAGTTCACCATGCCAAAAACCTTGACCCAGCAGTCGATGCGGTCAAGATCCCCGATCTCCCGCTGGATGGTGCCGAGCATCGCCAACGCGACCTTGCGGGCCGCGGCAGCACCCTCCTCCGCCGTCAGTTCCGAGCCGACCTGGCCGAGCGGCTGCGCGATGCTGCCATCGGCCTCCTGGGGGCCATGGCCGGAGACGAGCACCCGCTTGCCCAACACCTTGATCATGGCAAGCGGCACGTTCACACCCGGCGGAATCTGCAGCGGCGCGGGCAGAACCAGCCCGAGGTCCTTGATGCGTTGCTCCACGCGGCCCGTCATGTCGTCCTCCCCCTGAGATGTTGAGCGGAGTATCCACCAGATTGCGCCGCCGCACTTGTTAATTCGTGCAGGAAATCGGTCGCTGATCC
>CAZRBP010000216.1:0-1933 GCA_964598305.1 uncultured Pseudomonadales bacterium
GCGACGAAGCGGGCCTCATCGAGGTCGTTGTCGGCGGAGTAAAGCTGAATGGGATCGCCGACCGCCCCCTCCGTCCACAGGGACTTCGGCAGCCGCCCGGCGTTGTGGCCGATCAGGGCGTTGGCGGCGTCGAGGATGTTGCTGGTGGAGCGGTAGTTCTGCTCTAGGCGAATGGTGGCGACATCCTCGAACTCGTCAATGAAGGCGCGCACGTTCTCGATGCGGGCGCCGCGCCAGCCATAGATGGATTGGTCGTCGTCGCCAACGGCCATGACATGGCTGGTGTCGCCCGCCAACAATTTGAGCCAGTCGTATTGGATGCCGTTGGTGTCCTGGAACTCATCCACCAGAATGTGCCCGAAGCGGTGCCGGTAGTGGGCCAGCAGCGCCTCGTCGCCGTGCAGGCACTCCAGGCAGCGCAGCAGCAGCTCGGCGAAATCGACCAGCCCGCTCTCATTGCAAAGCGCCTCGTAGCTATCGTAAATGCGCTTGTGGGTGACTTGGAAGAGGTCCTCGCTGTCCGGCAGCTCGGCGGCCCGGCGTCCTTCATCCTTGTGCTTGTTGATGACCCAGACCGCTTGGCGCACCGGCCAGCGGTGCTCATCGATGTCCAAGGCCCGCATGACGCGCTTGACCAAGCGCTGCTGGTCGTCGGCGTCCAGGATTTGGAAGTTTTGCGGCAGCCCCGCCTCCTGCCAGTGCATGCGCAGCAGGCGGTGGGCGATGCCGTGGAAGGTGCCCACCCACAGCGCGCTCGCCGAGACGCTCAGCAGCGCCTCGATCCGTTGGCGCATCTCCGCCGCCGCCTTGTTGGTGAAGGTCACCGCCAGCAGGCCATGGGGCGAGACCCCTTCGGCTTCGATCAACCAAGCAATGCGATGCACCAGCACCCGGGTCTTGCCGCTGCCGGCGCCGGCCACCACCAGGGCATTGCCCGGCGGCGCCGCAACCGCTTGGCGCTGCGCCTCGTTCAAGCCAGCGAGGATGTGGGTGACGTCCACAGTGAGAGGGGTCCGGTGGGAATCAGGCTGCTAGTTTACTACTCGCTCTGAGCCACTTTCCCCGCATCCCGGACCTCGTAGGCGTCGATCACGCCGGCGCCGATGCTGTCGCCCCAGACGTTGACGGTGGTGCGGAAGCGGTCGAGCAGCCAGTCCACGGCCAGGATCAAGGAGATGCCCTCGATGGGAAGGCCGACGGCATTGAGGACGATGACCATGGTGACCAGCCCGGCCTCCGGGATGCCCGCCGCGCCGATGGCGGCCAGCGTGGCGGTGAGGACGATCACCACCTGTTCGCCCAAGCCTAGGGAAATGGCATAAACTTGGGCGATGAACATGGCGGCGATGGCTTCGTAGAGGGCGGTGCCGTCCATGTTGATGGTGGCCCCCAACGGCAGCACGAAACTCGAGGACCGTTCGGAAACCCCGTTTCCCTCGGTCACCCCCTTCATCGTGACGGGCAGCGTGGCGCTCGAGGAGGCAGTCGAGAAGGCGTTGAGCAGCGCCGTCCCCACCCCGCCCACGTAGGCCACTGGATTGCGCCGCGCGAACAGCATCAGCAGCAACGGCAGCACCACCACCCCATGCAGGGTGAGGCCGAGCAGGACGGTGAAGAAGTACTTGCCCACCGCCATCAACTCCGGGAGAAAGCCGCTGAAGCCGCCGGCCTCGCCGATGCGCGCCGCCACCAGGCCAAAGATGCCGATGGGCGCGACGTACATGATCCAGTTCACCAGTTGCATCACCGCATCGTTCAGCGCCGAAATCACGGCGATGGCCGGACGTCCCCGCTCGCCGAGCACGGACAGCGCCGCGCCAATCAGCAGGGCGAAGAAGATGAGCGGCAGAATGTCGGTCTCCGCCATCGCCTTGAAGACGTTTTCCGGGATCAATCCTTCCTTGCCGGTGCGCGGGTTGCCGAGGAACACCTC
>CAZRBP010000216.1:2033-5047 GCA_964598305.1 uncultured Pseudomonadales bacterium
TGGCCGGTGACGTTCTGGTCGGTCAGCGTGATGGCGTAGGTGTCGTCGTAGCGCTTGCTCAACTCGCCTTCCAGTTCAACGGTGCGCAGCCCCTCGCCACCCAGCCGATAGCTCATGGAAGGGTGCCGCTCGCCTTGGGAAAGCCCTTCGCCGGGTGCAATGATGTTCACCAACACCATGCCGACGATGACGGCCAGGCTGGTCGTGGCGATGTAGTAGAGGACCGTGCGCCCGCCGATGGGGCCGAGGCTGCGGATGTCGCCCAAGTTGGTGATGCCCACCATGATGGAGAGCATCACCAGCGGCACCACGATCATCTTCAGGGCGTTGAGAAACATCTCGCCCAGGATTTCCGTCTCCGCCGCCAACTCGGGCAGGAATCCGCCAGTCAGCGTGGCCAGGATGATGGCCCCCAGAATCGCATACAGCAGCCAGTGCTTGCTGCCGCCGCTGTCTTGTTCGCTCATGGCGGAATCGCTCATGGCAGGCTGTCCCCTCTTCGAATCGTTGCGTTCATTCGACCGTTACGGACTTCGCCAAGTTCCTCGGCTGGTCCACGTCGGTGCCCTTCAGAACCGCCACATGATAGGCGAGCAATTGCAACGGTGCTGTGTACACGATGGGCGCCAGCATGGGATCGACTTCCGGCAGCCGGATCACGGTCATGCCCGAGCCGTCCCGGAACGGCGTGGCGGCGTCCGCAAAAACGTAAAGCTCGCCGCCCCGGGCGCGCACTTCCTGCAGGTTGGAGCGCAGCTTCTCCAGCAGTTCGTTGTTCGGCGCCACCGCCACCACCGGCATGTCCTCGTCCACCAAGGCCAAGGGGCCGTGCTTCAACTCACCGGCCGGATAGCCCTCCGCGTGGATGTAGGACAGCTCCTTGAGCTTCAAGGCGCCTTCCAAGGCCACCGGATACATGGAGCCTCGGCCGAGGAACAGGGCGTGGTGGCGGTCGGCGAACTTCTCAGCCAAGGCCGTGATGCGGCCGTCCAGCGCCAAGGCCTGCTCGACCTTGTCCGGCAGTTCGCGCAAGTCGGCGATCAATTGCGATTCGAAGGCCGCGTCCATGCCGTGTCGGCGTCCGAGCACGGCCGTCAGCAGGGCGAGGTTGGCCAACTGGGCGGTGAACGCCTTGGTGGAGGCCACCCCGACTTCGGTGCCCGCTTGGGTCATCAAGGCCAGGTCCGACTCCCGCACGCAGGAGCTCGTGGGCACGTTGCACAGGGTCAGGGTGGCGAAGTAGCCGATTTGCTTAGCGATGCGCAGCGCCGCCAAGGTGTCCGCCGTCTCGCCGGATTGGGAGATGGTGACGAACAGGCTGCCCGGCGCGACCACCACGCTGCGGTAGCGAAACTCGCTGGCGATATCGACTTGGCAGGGGATGCCGACGTGCTCCTCGATCCAGTAGCGGGCGATGCTGGCGGCGTAGAAGCTGGTGCCGCAGGCGACGATGGTGACGCTTTGGGTTTGATCGAATGCCTCGGCGGCTTGCACGCCGAAGGCGTGCTCCAGCGCCCGCTCCCGGCCGATGCGCCCTTCCAGGGTGCTGCGCAGCACCTGGGGTTGTTCGAAGATCTCCTTTTGCATGTGGTGGCGGTAGTTGCCCTTGCTGGTGTCGTCAACGGCAACCTCCACCTTGATGGTCGAGCGGATGACCGACTCGTCCTCAAGATTCCACACGGAGATTTCATCGGCCTTGATTTCGACAAGGTCGCCCTCCTCCAGGATGATGAAGCGGTCGGTGACCGCGCGCAGCGCCAGCACGTCGGAGGCGACGTAGTTCTCGCCAATGCCCTTGCCCACCACCAGGGGGCTGCCCACCCGGGTGGCGACGATGCGGCCCGGGTCGTCGCGCGCCATGATGGCTAGCGCATAGGAGCCCTCCAGTTGATCCACCGCCGCACGCACCGCGTCAACCAAGGAGGTTCCACGGGCGCAATGGAAGTCGATGAGGTGGGCGATGGCCTCGGAATCCGTTTGCGAGGCAAAGGCGTAGCCCGCCTCCACCAGCTCGGTCCGCAAGGCGTCGGCGTTTTCGATGATGCCGTTGTGGGCTATGCAGATTCGCCCGTTCGATTGATGGGGGTGAGCGTTCACTTCATGGGGCGGCCCGTGGGTGGCCCAGCGGGTGTGGGCGATGCCGGTGCGGCCGGCCAAGGGGGCGCCGTCCAAGTCATCGACCAGATCGCGCACCTTGCCGGCGCAGCGGCGCACCTCCATCGCGCCGCTCGCCTGGGCCACGACGCCGACCCCGGCCGAGTCGTAGCCCCGGTACTCAAGCCGCTGCAGCCCCTCCAGCAGAATGGGAACGACGTTGCGGTCCGCGACCGCGCCAATCAGCCCGCACATGGTCGAACGCTCCCCGAAACCTCAAGCGCAGGGAGGCCGACGCGCATTGCGCTAACGGAAAAGTCGGCAGTTTCGGCCATCGGAATTTGGAAATGCAGGCATTCAGTCGCCATTGGTCGGGGCATTATAGGGAGGATTGGAAGCCCGAATGGACTAAATTTCCACCCCACAAGTACGGAAACTCAGACCCGCGGTCAAATCGAGGGTGGGACGCCTTCGCTCCGGGAATGACTTTGAACGAAGGTCGGAGCGAGGGCGACCCGCCCTCGGACGGCGCGTAGCGCCGTGCTGGCGCGCGATGGGTGAAGCGATTGGGTTGCTGTGCAACCCAAGCCGAGATGGAAATCCCCAGAACCTTGCTTAACATGGACCTCATTGGCAGCATGAGAAACGGTGAAAGCGACTTCGGACGCCTGTAGGGATTTTCTAATGCACACGAACCCTCACCGCAAAACCAAGGGAAAGCCAATAGACGCCGATGCGCCGGACACATCCCCGAGCGAGTTGCCGGCTGATGGGCTTGAGCGGGTCAATTACAGATTGCCTGACCTGCGGAAGGGTGACCCGAGTGCGGACGATCCGCTCGAAGGCATTGCTTGGCCTGAGCGGAGAGAGCTGATCTACGGTGACCCCAACCAGCCCTAGTCGCGGCGCAAGCTCATTTG
>CAZRBP010000217.1:0-5047 GCA_964598305.1 uncultured Pseudomonadales bacterium
ATTCAGGCGCTGCTCGACGAAGCCGCCAAGGGCGGTGGCCCCGAGGCCATGGCGCGGCTTGCCTCGCGCGGAAAGATGCCCATCCGCGAACGCATCGCCGCCGTCCTCGACCGGGACTCGCCGTTTCTGGAAATCAGCCCGCTGGCGGCTTGGCGCTCACCGTTCGCCATCGGCTCCGGATTCGTGGTCGGCGTCGGCGTCATCGAGGATGTCGAATGCGTCATCCTCGGCCACGATCCGTCGGTACGGGCCGGCGCGTTCAACGCCTTCAATGCCAAGAAGCTGATGCGGGGGCTGCAAATCGCCCGCGAGAACCGCATGCCCTATGTGCAATTCGTGGAATCCGCCGGCGCCGACCTGCGCGGCCAAGGCGACGGCGACCCGGAAGCGGCCATCCAGCGGGAGATCGACCACTTCGCCGAGTCCGGACGGCTGTTCTACGAAATCACCGAACTCTCGAAGATGCGCATCCCCACCATCTCGCTGGTGTTCGGCGCCTCCACCGCCGGCGGGGCCTACCAGCCCGGCATGAGCGACTACAACATCTTCATCACGAAGCAGTCCCGAGTGTTTCTCGGCGGCCCGCCCTTGGTGAAGATGGCCACCGGCGAGGACGCCGACGAGGAAAGCCTGGGCGGCGCCGACATGCACACCCGCACCTCCGGCTTGGGCGACTACCTGGCCCGCGACGAAATGGACGGCATCCGCATGTGCCGGGAGGTGGTGGCGCACCTCAACTGGCGCAAACTGGGGCCGGAGCCCGAAGCGGATTTCGAAGAACCCAAGCACGACCCGGAGGACCTGCTTGGCTTGGTCTCCAAGGACCTGCGCTCGCCCTTCGACATGCGCGAGGTCATCGCACGCATCGTCGATGCCTCCTACTTCGAGGAGTTCAAGCCGCTCTACGGCCCCACGCTGGTCTGCGGCTGGGCGCGGGTGCACGGCTATTCGGTCGGCATTTTGGGCAACAACGGCGCCCTGTTCTCGGAGTCGGCGGAGAAGGCCGCCCAGTTCATCCAACTGTGCAACCAGATCGACGTGCCGCTGCTGTTCCTGCACAACATCACCGGCTACATCGTCGGCACCGACTTCGAGCAGGGCGGCATCACCAAGAACGGTTCGAAGATGATCAACGCCGTTTCCAACTCCACGGTGCCGCACATCAGCATCATCACCGCGTCCTCCTACGGGGCCGGCAACTACGGCATGAGCGGACGCGCCTTCGGGCCGCGCTTCACCTACATCTGGCCCTTCGCCAAGATCGCCGTCATGGGCCCCAAGCAGATGGCGGGCGTCATGAGCATCGTCGGGCGCGCCGCCGCCAAGCGCCGGGGCATCGAGTTCGACGAGGAGGCCGATGCCAAGCGGGCGGCCATCGCCGAGCACTGGGCCGAAGAGCGCTCCAAGGGCCTGTTTGCCACCTCCCGGGTCTCCGATGACGGCATGATCGACCCGCGCGACACGCGCATCGTCATCGCCCTGTCGCTGTCGGCCGCCTACAACAACAAAGTCGAAGGCACCAAGGAGTTCGGCACATGGCGGATGTGAAGATCGAGCCGATCAGCAGGCTGCTCATTGCCAACCGCGGCGAGATTGCCCGCCGCATCCTGCGCACCGCCCACCGCATGGGCATCGACACCGTGGCCGTGTACGCCGATGGTGACGCCAATGCGCCCTTCGTGCGGGAGGCGTGCAGCGCGATCGCCCTGGACGGACGCACTGCCCGGGAGACTTACTTGGATGTGGGCAAGGTCATCGACGCCTGCCGCCGCTCCGGCGCCGACGCCGTGCATCCAGGCTACGGCTTTCTGTCGGAAAACCAAGGCTTCGCCCAAGCGGTGCGCGACGCCGGGCTGAAGTGGCTGGGCCCCGCTCCGGAAGTCATCGGGCTGATGGGCGACAAGCTGTCGGCCAAGGCGCTGATGCAAGAGGCCGGCGTGCCGACGCTGAACGCCATCGAGATCACCGATGCCACCGAACCCGCTGAGGCCGCTGGACAAATCGGCTATCCGGTGCTGGTGAAGGCGGCGGCGGGCGGCGGCGGCCGCGGGATGCGCGTGGTGGAGGACGAGTCCGGCCTTGAAGCCGCCATCGCCGGGGCGCGGCGTGAATCGGGCGCTGCCTTCGGCGACGACACCCTCTTCCTGGAGAAGTGGCTGGATCACGCCCGCCATGTGGAGATGCAGATTCTCGGCGACCGGCACGGCAATCTGGTCCATTGCTTTGAACGCGAATGCTCCATTCAGCGCCGCCACCAGAAGGTCATCGAGGAGGCACCCTCCCCGGCGGTCACGCCCGAACTGCGGCAGCGCCTCGGCGAAGCTGCAATCGCCGCAGCCACGAAGCTCGGCTACTCATCGGCCGGCACTGTGGAGTTCCTAGTGCAGGACGATGAGTTCTTCTTTCTCGAGGTCAACGCCAGGCTGCAGGTGGAACACCCGGTCACCGAGGAGATCATCGGTCACGACTTGGTGCGAGAGCAGATCCGCATCGCCGAAGGGGAGCCCTTGTCGTTCACCCAGGACGACCTTGCCATCAACGGCTGGGCCATCGAAGCCCGCCTCTATGCCGAAAACCCGGAGCGCAACTTCCTGCCCGCACCGGGCACGGTGGCCATCTGGCGGCCTGCCGAAACCGGCCAGGCCCGTTACGACTCCGGGGTGGAGTCCGGCAGCGAGATCAGCATCCAATTCGACCCCATGATCGCCAAGGTCACTGCCCACGGCCCCACCCGGCGGGAGGCGGCCGGGCGGCTGGCCCGCGCCTTGGAGGCCACCGAGATTCACGGCTTAACCACCAACCGCGACTTTCTGGTGGCCACCCTGCGCACCCCGGAGTTCCTTGCCGGCGACACCACCACCGACTTCATTGAACGGGTCAACCCGCCGCGCCGCCGGGCCATCTCCGGCACCGAGCGAATCGAGGCGGCGGTGGCCACGGCCTTGGAGGGCCAAGCGCGCCGCCGCGCCCGCGCCCGCATCAACCGGCGGGTGCCGAGCGGCTGGCGCAATTCCACCATGCCTTGGCAGAAGCTGGACTTCGACATCGCCGGCGAGGTGGTGCGCCTCGAGTACCAATCCCGCCGCGACGGCAAGTTTCGCATGGCCGCCGACGACGGCGAGGCAATGCTCGTCGAAGCCCATGCTTGCGGCGAGGGACAGGTGGATGCCGCCATCGATGGCAAGCGCCTCCGGTTCAGCGTGCAACCCCAGGGCGACGAGTGGTTTGTGCAAGGCCGCTCCGGGGGCCTGACCGTGACGCAACTGCCGCGCTATCCCGACCCGACCGGGGAGGACCAAGGCGGCGGCTTGGCCGCGCCCATGCCCGGGGCGGTGCTTTCCACCGCCGTCGCCGCTGGCGACGCGGTACAGAAGGGCCAGCTGCTGCTGATTCTCGAGGCGATGAAGATGGAGCATCGCATCACCGCGCCACGGGATGGCACGGTGGAGGCGCTGCACGTGACCGCCGGCGACCAAGTGGAGAACGGCCAATTGCTAGTGACCATTGGCAGTGACTAGGAGAGCGCAATGACCACCATCGACACGCCCTTGGGCGCCGTTCGCGGCCAAGCGGAAGACGGTTATCTGGCCTTTCGCGGCCTACGCTACGCCCAAGCGCCGCTCGGCGAGATGCGCTACCGCCCCCCGGTTCCGGTGACGCCTTGGTCCGGCGTTTACGACGCCACCGAATTCGGCCCCTCCGCGCCGCAGCCGGATTTTTCCGCGCTGAATTCGGAGCTGCAGCTTCCCGTGGAACCGACGGATGAGGATTGCCTGTTCGTCAACGTCCATACCCCGGCGGCGGACGGCGAACGCCGCCCGGTGTTGTTCTGGATTCATGGCGGCGGTTACATCGTCGGGTCCGGCCGGGTGTATGACGGCGCCGCCTTCGTGCGCGAGCATGACGTGGTGGTGGTCACCATCAACTACCGCATGGGCGCCCCCGGCTTCATGCACGTCGGCCATCTCGACCCGGCCCTCGGCAGCTCGGTCAACAACGGCTTGCTCGACCAAATCTGCGCCTTGAAGTGGAATCGCGACAACATCGCCGCCTTCGGTGGCGATCCCGACAACGTAACGATTTTCGGGGAGTCCGCCGGCGGCACGGCCACCGCCATGCTGCTCGGCTGCCCGCGCGCCGAGGGGCTGTTCCACAAGGCCATCGTCCACAGCCCCCACGTGGACCTCATCCCGGTGGGCCAAGGGCACATCGACTTCACCAACCAGTGCATTCGACGCCTCGGCGGCGACCCCGAGCGGAACGGCTTGGACACCCTGCAAAACGCACCCATCGACGCTCTCGCCGCGTTGGCACTGCCGGACATGAGCGACCCGAACGCCTTCAAGCCCAGCCTCGGCCTGCGCACGGCGGACAATGTGGGTTTCTCCCCGGCCATTGACGGCGACTTGATTCCCGCGCCGGTCGCCGAGACGGTCGCCGCCCGGGGCTCTGCCAACGTGCCCTTCCTCGGCGGCGGCTGCCGTCACGAAGGCACGTTGTTTCCGACCACGGTGGGCTTCCAGGAGCACGACGAGGCCAGTGCCACCGCGCTGTTCGAGGCCGCCGGTGTCGATGGCCAGCAAGCACTAGCCGTCTATGAGCGCTTTGCCCCGGGTGAGACGCCGACGCGCAAGCTGGTGTACGCCCTCGCCGACACCATGTTCCGCAATTCTATGCTGCGCATCCTGGACGCCGCCGCCGACGCCGGGGCCAGTTGCTGGAACTGGATGTGCACCTGGGAAAGCGACCTTCCCGGCCTGCGCGCCACCCACGCCATCGAACTGCCCTTTCTCTGGGACTGGATCGACCACCTGCCCGCCATGAAGCGGTTCGCCGGCAGCGGCGCGCCCGCGGACCTCGGCCCCGCCATGCGCGCCTACTGGGCCAACTTCGCACGCACCGGAACGCCGAGCGCCCCTGGCGAACCCGAGTGGCCCGCCCACAACACCACCGACCGCCCCGTGCTGCTGCTCGACGCCGAACGCCGCATCGCCACCCAGTTCGACGAGGAAGTGCGGCAGCTTTGGTTTGAGCGATTAGGGAAAAG
>CAZRBP010000218.1:0-5012 GCA_964598305.1 uncultured Pseudomonadales bacterium
ACGGCCAGCATGGCGGGGGTGGCCACTAGGGTGAGCAGGGTGGCGAAGGTCAGGCCGGAGACGATGGCTTGGGAGAGCGGCACCCAAAATGAGGACAGCATGCCGCCATAGAGGATGTTGCGGTTGATCAGGTCCACGCTCAGGTTGCTGGCCAGCGGCAGCAGGCCGAAGACGGTGGTGACCGTGGTCAGCATCACCGGGCGCAGGCGCTGGGCGCCGGTGCGTACGATCAGGGCGATGGGGTCCAGTTCCGGGTGCTCCCGGCGCAAATGGTTGTAGGTGTCGATGAGCACGATGTTGTTGTTCACGACGATGCCGGCTAGGGCGACGATGCCGACGCCAGTGAGGACGGCGCTGAACGGACTGCCGGTGACCAGCAGGCCGAGCAGCACGCCGGCTGTGGAAAGCACCACGGCGAACAGAATCAGGCTGGATTGGTAGAAGCTGTTGAATTGCGTCACCAGCAGAATGAACATCAGCATCAGCGACAGGGAGAAGGCCACGCCGACGAAGGCGGTGGCCTCGTTTTGCTCCTCGTTGGTGCCCCGGAAGCGAATCTCCAAGCTCGGGTCGAAGGCCTGCACGTCCAGCCAGGCTTGAATTTCCTTTACCTTGTCGTCAGCCAGCACGCCGGGTGCCACGTCGGCGCGGATGTACTTGACCGGAACGCCGTTGAAGCGCTCGATGGTATCGACTTGGGGCACCGCCTCGCGGCGCACGAAGTTGGAGATGGGGACCAATCCGTTGGCGGTGTTGACCTTCAACTCGTCCAGCATGCCCAAGCGACGCCATTCGGCGGGATAGCGCACCCGGATGTCCACCGCGTCGTCGGATTTGTCAGGACGGTACTCGCCCACCTTGATGCCGTTGGTCACCAACTGCACGGCGATGCCCACATGCAGCACGTCGGCGCCGTACAGCGCGGCTTGTGCCCGGTCCACCGCCAGATTCCACTCGATGCCCGGCAGGGAGCGGGTGTCCTCCACGTCCCGCAGGCCGACAACCTGCTGGTCGATGTACTCGCGCACGCGGGCCACCGCCGGTTCGAGCAGTGCCTTGTCGTAGGCGGCGAACTCGATTTCCAAGGGCTTGCCGGTTGGCGGTCCTTGCTCCATGGAGCGCACTTCGACGCTGATGCCCGCCAGCAGCCGGCAGCGCTCGCGAATCTCCTCAAGGACGTCCTGGGGCTTGCGGTCCACGTCGTTCCTGTCGTGCAGCTCGATGAACATCGTGCCGATGACATCCTGGCCGCGCCCGCCAGCCGGGGAGGCGTAGGCGTTCATGTCCTTGACCGCGTCGATCTGCATCACTTGGTCCTCGACCTCCCGAACCAGCCGGTCCACCTCCAGGGCCGAGAGGTTGCCCCTGGCCCGGACCTTGACCACGGCCCAGGGGGTGTGGGAGTCGGAGAAGAACACCATGCCCGTGCCGAATTGGCTGTAGGCGGCGATGGTTCCGAAAACGGCAGTGAGGGTGATGGCCAAGGTCGCCCAGGAGTGGCGCGTTGCCACTTTCAATAGGCGCGCGTACCAGCCGGTGATGGACTTCAGTTTCGTGGGGTCGCCGTCCTCAAGCTGCTTGAGCGTCTCCACCGCGGCGGCGTCCCGGGAACCCATCCGGCCGAACAGCGAGCCGAGCACGGGCCCGAACACCAAGGCGTAGAGCAAGGAGCCGCTCAGCACCATGAAGACCGTCACCGGCAGATAGCGCATGAACTTGCCGGAAACGCCGGGCCAGAAAATCAGCGGCAGGAAGGCCGCCAGCGTGGTGGCCACCGATGCGGCCACGGGCCACAGCATGCGCTTGGCGGCCAGCGCGTAGGCGCTGCGGCGGTCGAAGCCCTCGGTCATCTTGCGGTCGGCGTACTCGGTGACCACGATGGCGCCGTCGATGAGCATGCCGAGGCCAAGCAGCATCCCGAACATGACCATGAAGTTGAAGGTGTAGCCGAGCAGGTAGATGAAGATCAACGAAAACAGCAGCGAGACCGGAATGCCCATGCCGACGATCAGGCCGCTGCGGATGCCCATGGCAGCCACCACCACGACCATCACCAAGGCGAGGGCGGTAAAGATGTTCCCTTGCAGTTCGGTGACCTGCTGCAGGGCCATGGGCGCTTGGTCCTGGGAGTAGAACACGTTGACGCTGGGCGGCAGGTCCGGCCGCATTCTCTCCACCGTGGCCTTCACTTGGCTGACTACGTCCACCACATTGGCGTTGGCCCGCTTGATGATGTTCAGCGAGATGCCTTGGGCGCCGTTGACGCGGGCGTGGCTGACCCGGTCCTTGAAGGTCTTGCGCAAGGTGGCGACGTCGCCCAAGGTCACCACGGTGTCGCCGTTCACCTTCACCGGCAGTTCAAAGACGTCCTGGGCCTCCTCGATGAGGCTCGGCACCTTGACTGAGAAGCGGCCCTCGCCGGTGTCGAGGCTGCCGGCGGCGATCAGCCGGTTGTTGCGCATCAACGTGGAGATCAGCTGATCGTTGGAGAGCTGATAGGCCTCCAGCGCATCGGGGTCGATGATGGCTTCGAGCAACTCCTCGCGATGCCCTTGGATTTCCGCATCGAGGACTTCGGGAATGATCTCGATGCGGTCGCGCAGCTCGAGCGCCAAGTTGTACAGCGTGCGCTCCGGCACGCCGTCACCGGCCAGGTTGACCTGCAGGATAGGGAAATCCTCCGTGGTGGCCTCCTGGATGATCGGCTCCTCGATGGTGTCCGGCATTTCCGGGCGGGCGCGGTCCACTGCCTCGCGGATCTCCAGCAGGGCCACGTCGAGGTCGAGGTCGGCTTCGAACTCGGTCATGATGGTGGCCGCGCCCTCGGAGGCGTAGGCCTTGAATTCCTTGATCCCCTCCAACGAGCGCAGCTCGATTTCCAAGGGCATCACCAGCAGGCGCTCCGCATCCTCCGGCGAGATGCCTTCGTGGATGATGGTGACGACAAAGAAGGGCACCTGAATGTTCGGCTCGCTGGCCACGGGAATGGCGGCGCGGGCCGCGAGGCCGGCCAGCACCACCATCAGCAGGACCAGCACCGTGGTCTTGGCCCGGCTGATGGCGGCGTCGATGATGGCGCTCATGCGCTCTTAACCATCTCGGCTGGCGCTGCGGTTTGCGGCGGCGCCGAGGCTGGCATCTCCTCGACGGGCTCGAAGTCCACTTCGACGGATTGGCCCGGCACCACGAGTTCCTGGCCGACCGTGATCACCGTGGCCACGTCGGGCAGGCCGGTCACCCACACGCCGTCGGCATCGTCGCGGACGATTTCAATCGGGTTGAACGCCACCCGCCCGTCGGCGTCCACCGTGCGGACCCCGATGATGCCATCGTCGTTCAAGGCGAACAGCGCCGGGCTGACCTTTTGCGCCATGACCTCGGCCACGGGGATGACGATGTCGGTGGACACGCCGCTGCGTAGCCGGTAGTCGGGGTTGGGAATTTGCACCTCCAAGGCGTAGGAGCGCGTCTCGGGGTCGCTTTGCTGGCCGACGAACTGAATTTGGCCAGACACTTGGGTGCCGTCGCTCAACAGGCCGGTGGCGGGCTGGCCGGGCAGCACCCGCAAAACATCCCGTTCCGGCACGCGGCCCACCAGCAGCATGGGGTCGAGGTCCACCAAGGTGGCGCACTGCGCCCCGGGGCTCACATAGTCGCCGACTTCCAGGTGCACCTCCTCGACAATGCCGTCGAACGGTGCCTTGACCACCGTCCGGGCCAGGTTCAGTTGGCTGCGCTTGAGCTTGGCCTCGGCCTCCGCCAGCCGTGCTTGGGCCTGAGCCACCAAGGTGTCCGACTGGAAGCCACCCGCCCGCAGCTTGAGGCTGCCTTGGTACTCGATTTGCGCTCGCTTCAGCCCCGCCTCGGATTCCAGCAGTCCGGCGCGGCGGTCGTCCACGGAGATTCGGCACAGTGCCTCCCCCGTCGCCACCCGGCTGCCGCGCTCCACCGGACGGGCGGTGACGGTGCCGGTGATCTCCGCACGCACCGCCACCGTGCGCTTGTTCTCCGTCTTGCCGCGAATGCGTAGATGCTGCACCTGTGGCGAGGCGTAGGTGACGTGGGCGCGAACCCGGGCGGGGATGGCGTCGGCCTGTTGGGCGCCGCGCAAGTCGGCCTGCTCGGCCAAGGTCAGCGGCGGCGGGGACTCCTCCTCCCCGAGTTGCCCACTGATCAGCCAGATGCCGAGCAGTACGGCGATGACGATGGCGGTGAGGTAGGTTGAGCGCATAGCGGGTTCCTGTGGCGCGGTTTCAAGCCGATGCTCGTTGCGGCCGGTTGCGGAGCGCCCAACCGTTCAAGCAGTCAAAGTGCAGTCGTTGTGATTGCTACGAAAAGTAACACATTGATGTGGGCGTGGCTAGCTTGATCGTCCCGAGCGAAGGCAACGCCAACACCCGGAGCGAAGGCAACTTGCCTTCGCAACGAACCGAGGAACCCCATCGAGGGCGGGTCGCCCTTCGCTCCGAGAAACGCCCGGAGCGAAGGCGACTCGCCTTCGCGTTGAACCGGGGAATCCCGTCGAGGGCGGGTCGCCCTCGCTCCGCCAAAATGAGAACTGCTGGGCCCTACCAAGCGCCGGTGTTGGGCATGTCCGCCCAAGGGGCGGCAGGGGCCAGCGGATCGCCCTTTTGCAGCAGTTCGACCGAGACGCCGTCCGGCGAGCGCACGAAGGCCATCCAGCCGTCCCGCGGTGGCCGGTTGATGGTCACGCCGCCATCCATCAAGCGCTGGCAGGTGGCGTAGATGTCATCCACTTGATAGGCGAGATGGCCGAAGTTGCGGCCCCCGGAGAGGCTTTCCGGATCCCAGTTCCAGGTCAACTCCACCTGCGCCGACTCATCGCCCGGCGCGGCCAGGAACACCAGCGTGAACCGCCCCGCCTCGTTGTCGATGCGCCGCAGTTCGGTCAGGCCGAGCTTGTCGCAGTAAAAGTCCAGCGAAGCGTCGATGTCGGTGACGCGGACCATGGTGTGCAGGTATTTCACGTTGGTGTCCTGTTTGGGCGCTTA
>CAZRBP010000219.1:0-5002 GCA_964598305.1 uncultured Pseudomonadales bacterium
TGGAGATGGGTGGCGCCCTGCAAAGGCACTGGCGGCACTGCGTCCCCAAGGTGGCCGCCAAAGCGGGCGTCGGTCCGCGCATCAATTTGACGTTCCGCCGGATCAGGTGCTGATGTGCTGCGTTGGTAGCGGACTGTCCGGTCAGCTTTCCTCGGACTTCAGGATGTCGTAGACGCGCTTTTGGAAGTACCAGCGGCCGTCCACCTTGACGTAGTCGTCCTCGTAGCGGCCGACGACGAAGCGTTTGCCGCCTTCCTTGTCGTGCAGTTCCTCCTGCTGGTACCAAGTGCCATGGGCGGTGTCGCCATCAACGACAATCGGCCCCGCTGAGGCGTAGAAGCCGACGAAGGAGAAGCCTGCCATCGCCCCTTGCCAAACGGGGAAGAAATTCGCCTTGCCGGTGATGTCGCCGGCGCCGGGCAGGCACCAAGTGGCGTCGTCGCGCCAATTGGCCGCCCAGGCGTCGCCGTCGAAGCGCATGACGGCGTCGTTGTAGGATTCCACGAGTTCGCGGATGGCGAGGCGGTCTTCGACCGGTCCACTGCTGATCATGTTCTGCCCTCCCTTGGGGTGTGACTTGCGAACGCGCATCTAATCACGTTGTTGGCGCAAAAACGAGATGCTCTGGCGCCGACGCTTATACTGTGCTGACTTTTCGCACTTGAGTACGCACCATGTCAAAACCCAAGCTCTACGGCATCGCCGGATCGCGGGCCATTCGCTCGCTCTGGGCCATCGAGGAAACCGGCATCGACTACGAGCACGTGCCGGTGGGCTTTGGCGAGGACTCGAAGGCCGCCGAGTATCTCGCCATCAACCCGAACGGCCGAATACCCGCCCTGGTGGACGGCGACCTCATCCTGTTTGAGTCCATGGCCATCAACCTCTACTTGGCCAAGACCTACGCCAAAAGCCTGTATCCGGCCGATCCGGCGGGGGAGGCGTTGGCCATCCAATGGTCCGTGTGGGGGATCAGCGAAATCGAGGATCTGCAGATTCGCATTGCCTTGCAGAAGTTCTTCATGCCCGAAGCCGAGCGCGACCCGGCGGTCATTGCCGCAGCCGAAGCCGGCTTGGCCAGACCCTTCAAGGTGCTCGACCAGCACTTGGACGGCCGGGATTGGCTGGTGGGCGACGCCTTCAGCATCGCGGACTTGAACCTGGCGGCCGTGATGTCCTTGCTGCAGCTCGTGGAGGTGGACCTCTCCGGCTACCCCAACATCCAGCGCTGGGCCAACGCCTGCCTCGCCCGGCCAGCCTACGCCCGGGCGCAGCGTCTAGGAGACTAGTCTTCGATGGCCGCGTACACCTGATCGAGGAAGGAGGCCACGTCGAAGTCGGTGGGTTCGTTGGTGCCGTGGTAGTTGCCGTCCTCCCGAACCGAGCGTCCGTCGCCCACCCGCGTGTAGCGGCTGAAGCGGGTTGCCACGAGGTCGGCATCCGGATAGACCCCGATGATCTGCCCGTGCAGGCCGAGGGCGACGAAGCCCACGCCGCCGCCCGGCCACCAGTAAAAGCCGTAGTCGTCGTTGTAGGCGGGCTCCGTGCTGGTGTTGAACCAGTCGTTCGACAGCACCGTCTGGCCGTTCCACTGGCCGCGTCGGGCAAACAGCAGGCCGAAGCGGGCGAAGCTTCTTGGCGTGGCGTCGAGGCAGCAGTAAGTCATGACGTGGCCGGCTGAGTCCGTCCACCAGTCACCGGAGAAGCCGATCGTTGCGCCGATGCGGGTGTCAAGATAGGCCTCGGCGGTCATCCCAGTGGCCACCCGCACCACTTCCCCAGCCAGCATCACGTCGGAGTTGGAGTAGTCATAGAGCTTGTCCCCCGGCATCCCGGTCAGGGCCCGGTCGATGGACATCTGCAGTTGGTTGGCGCCCTCGTAGAAGTCGCCGCCGTCGAGGATTTCCAAGGCGGTGCGCACCGTCATCATGTGGCGCAGGGTGATCGCCGCCTTGTCCGTATCCTGCCAAGCGGGGATGAAATCCGCCATCGATTGATCCAGGGAGTCGATCAAGCCGTCGTCCAAGGCGGCGCCGACCAAGGCGCTGGTGAAGCTCTTGGCCACCGACCAACTGGTGGCTTGATCGTTTGCGCCGCGGTCGTCGGCATACCGCTCGGCGATGATGCGGCCGTTGCGGACGATGATCACGGCGCCGGTGTCCGCCCCGTCGGCGAACGCGTAGTCGATGGCTGATTCGAGCGCATCGGGGCATAGGCCCTGGGATTCGGGGGTGGCGCTCTCCCATTCCAAGCCCGGCCAAGCGGCCTCGAATGGGCCGCTGGCCACATCGACCGAGCAGCCGGATGTGGGCGGGTCCGGGTCTGGCGGCGGGGCGGCGGGCTGCGGTGCCGGCGCGGGTGACGAACTGCCGCCACCGCCGCAAGCGCATAAAACCGCCAGCATTGCGCTGATGGCCAGCGACCGCCATGCCAAGAGGCCGTGCCAAGGGGAGAAGGGCACCGGAGCGAAGGGCACCGGAGCGAGGGCATAACGAACCAAAGGTTCGCGCCCTCGTCCTGAATCGGGGAAACGTCCTTCCATTCCAAATCAAGACGTTGAAGGTTGTCGCGTGAATGGTTGTTTGGCGACGCGGCGCAAATCGCCCGCCAAGGAGTACAGCACGGGTACCACGAACAGCGTCACCAAGGTCGAGATCGCCAGGCCCCAGCCGACGGCGAGGGAGATGATGCTGACGATGGGGTCGTAGCCGCCGATGCCGTAGGCGGTGGGCAGCACCCCGCCCAAGGTGGTCAGGGTGGTCACCATGATGGGCCGCAGCCGCTCGGTGACCGCTTCGATGATCCGGCTCTTCCGATCGCCGTCCCCATCGTCTTCGCGGACGCGGCGGTGGATGGAATCCACCATCACGATCGAGGCGTTGACCACCACGCCGGCCAGACCCACCGAGCCCATCATGGCGAACATGCTCATCGGCTGGCCGTGGATGAAGAAGATGAGAAAAACCCCGGCCACGGCGAAGGGAATTACCAGCATCACGAACAGGGCTTCGAGCAGCGAGCCCAGCATCAGCCAGATGACAACGCCGATGGCCACCACCGCCAATGCCGCCGCCACCGCCATGTCGGCGGTGGCCTCCTGCGTTGCCTCCGCCTCGCCGCCGTTGAACACATAGAGGTCGGGCAGATCCGCAAAACGGGGAAACAGCGTCTCCTCCAACTTCTGGGCGAAGCTCAGCGCCGTCAGCCCGCTGTCGTGGGAAAAGCTGGCGCGAATGGTAGCGGAGCGGAAGCCGTCCCGGTGATGGATGCGCGTCACCGCTGGCAGTTGCATCGGCTCCACCACGTCGCGCAGGCGCGCCAACTGGCCCGATGCCGCTCGCACGGGTGTTTCCAGCAGCGCTTCTAGGTCGAGCCGCGCCCCTGGGTCAAACTGCACCCGGAGTTCGGTGGTGTCGTCCAAGTCGCGGTGCTCACTGGCCTCAATGCCGTAGAAGGCAGCCGCCAGGGTCGTGCCCACATCCTGGGCGCTCAAGCCCAGCCGAGCCAGCTTCTCGTAGTTCAGGTTCAACTGCAGTTGCGGCGTGCCGGGGCGTTCATCCACTTCCACTTCAATCACTCCGGGGATGCTGCGTAGATGGCTTTCGATCTCGAAGGCGACGCCGCGCCGGATGGCGTCGTCATTGCACAGCACATGCACCGTGACCGGCTGGTCGGTGGGCGGCCCGAAGTACTCGGACTGGTAAACCAAGTCCACGCCGTCTGGCACCCGCAGCCGGGCCGGGATCAGTTCGATCCATTCAACGTTCGTGTGGTTGCGTCCGAAGCGTTTGAATTGGGTGATGATCAGCGCCTCGTTGTCCGCATCGCCAAAGCCCTTGTCCAGGGAGTTGGTGTTCTGGTGGCCGATGCGGGCGGTGACGGTTTCCACGTCGCTGGCGGTGATCTCCAGCAGTTGCCGCTCCAGATCGGCGGTAATGGCCTCCGTGCGTTCCAAGGCCGTGCCGTGCGGTGTGGTGACCTTGATGAACAGGCGGTCGGCATCGTCCTGGGGAAAGAGCGTGAAGGGTAGCAGCGGGCGGATGATTCCCATGATGACGGCGAAAGCGGTGAAGGCGACGATTAGCGTCACCGCCCGGTGCGCAAGCACCCAGGCGAGTGCCCGTTGGTAGTGGGCCTCAAGAGTGCGTACGAAGCGGCGGCTCTGCAGGCGGGCGCCGGATTTCAAGGTTGACATGTGGGCGGGCAGGATCAGGAACGATTCGATGAGGGAGAACATCAGCACGATGATGACCACCATGGGAATCTGCCACACGATTTTGCCCGGCAGTCCGCCCAAGGCCACCAAGGGCGCGAAGGCGAGCACGGTGGTCAGGGCTGCGGCGCTGACCGGCGCCAGCATTTCTTGGGCACCTGCCCAGGCTGCCTCTGGCGGCGCAAGCCCTTGGGCATGCTTGACTACGATGCGCTCGGAGACGACAACAGCGTCGTCCACCACCATGCCGAGCACGATGACCAAGCCCGTTAGGGCCATCATGTTCATCGTCATGCCGAACATGGGAAACAGGGTCAAGGCGGCAAGAAACACCACCGGGATGCCGATGATGATCCAGACCGCTGGACCGGGACGGACAAAGGTGAATAGCACTGCCGTCACCAGAACCAGCCCGATCAGGCCATTGGTGGCCATCAATTCCAGGCGGTTGTCAACGATCACCGATTCGTCGTTGGTCAGCGTCAATCGGACTCCCTCAGGAGTTTCCATTGACGCGACCTCGGCCCGCACCTGCCCAACCGCATCCACGATGTCGGCCGTCTCGCGCTTTTGGACCAGCAGGGAGACGCCGCGCCGTCCGTTGGTGTGGGTGATCATGCCGGTGTCTTCGCGGCCCGATTCGATGCGGGCGATGTCGGCAATGCGCAGGGCGCCGCCCTGAGCGTCGAAACGCAGGATCGCCTCACCAACCTCTTCCGGTTCATCGAAGCGGCTCCACATCACCACTTGCCGGCGCTCGTCGGGGCTCTCCAGCATGCCCCCCGTGCT
>CAZRBP010000220.1:0-4937 GCA_964598305.1 uncultured Pseudomonadales bacterium
GGCCCGGTTCGGGCCACCTTCCAAGTCGCCCTGAAGCTGACCGACATGCGCCCCCCGGAAAGCTACGTCCTCCATGCGGACGTCAAGGGCGCCGGGGCCGGCTTCGGCAAGGGATCGGCCGAGGTTGCCTTGGCGGAAACCGAGGACGGCGCCACCCTGCTGCGCTACAGCGTTGCCGGGCGGGTTGGCGGCAAGTTGGCGCAGATCGGCTCCCGCTTGATCGACAGCGCCGCCCGCAAGATGGCGGACGACTTCTTCTCCGCCTTTCACGACACCCTTGATCCCGCCGCCGACCGGCAACATTCCGCGAACCCATCATAGGAAACCCCATGAATGTGACTTTGACCGTAAACGGCGTCGAACGCAGTCTGGACGTCCCCGCCAACACCTTGCTCGCAGATCTGCTGCGCACTCAGCTGAATCTCACCGGCACCCACGTCGGCTGCGACACCAGCCAGTGCGGCGCCTGCACGGTGCATCTTGACGGCCGCTCCGTCAAAGCCTGCACCGTGCTCGCAGCGCAAGCCGACGGCCGCGCCGTGACCACCATCGAAGGCATCGGCGCGCCGGACGATCTGCACCCGATGCAGGCCGCGTTTCGCGATTGCCACGCCCTGCAGTGCGGCTTCTGCACGCCGGGCATGATCCTGCGCGCCATCGAACTCGTCGAAAGCGGCGGCGCTCTCGACAACCGTACGGTGCGCGAGGGGCTGGAGGGCAACATCTGCCGCTGCACCGGTTACCACAACATCGTCAAGGCGGTGCTGGCCGCCAGCGACACCATGCAGGAGCAATCCCAATGAGCGCGGAAACCGGCATCGGCGCCGCCGTCAAGCGGCGCGAAGACCTCCGATTCATCACCGGCCGCGGCACCTACACCGACGATCTCAACGTGCCGGGGCAGACCTACGGCGTGTTTCTGCGCTCGCCCTACGCCCGCGCCAAGATCAACGCCATCGACGCCGCCGACGCGCTGCAAGTGGACGGCGCACTAGCCGTGTTCACCGGCCAGGACACGGCAGCGGACGGCTTGGGCGACCTGCCCTGCGGCTGGCTGGTCAAGTCAAAGGACGGCTCGGACATGGTCTCGGCACCCCATCCGCCGCTGGCGGTGAGCCAGGTGAACTACGTCGGCGAGCCTTACGGCTTGGTGGTGGCCGAGAGCCTGGCCGCCGCCCGGGAGGCCGCTGAATCGGTGGCCGCGGACTTCGAGGAGTTGACCCCCGTCGTGGCCACCGCCGAAGCCGCCCAAGCCAGCCCCATCCATGAGGGTCTTGAGGCCAACTTGGCCTATGACTGGGAACTGGGCGACGAGGCCGCCACCGACGCAGCGCTGGCCGCCGCGGCCCACGTCACGCGGCTCGACCTGACCAACAACCGACTGATCCCCAACGCCATCGAGCCGCGGGCAGCGCTGGCCACCTTCGATCCCACCAGCGGCGAGTACCAGCTGCGCACCACCAGCCAGAACCCGCACTTGGAGCGGCTGGTGCTCTCGGCCTTCGTGCAGATCGCCCCGGAGCACAAGCTGCGGGTTGTGGCGCCGGATGTGGGCGGCGGCTTTGGCTCCAAGATCTTCGTTTACGCGGAGGAAACGGTTGTCACCTGGGCCGCCGCCAAGGTTGGCCGGCCCATCAAGTGGACCGCCGAGCGCAGCGAGTCCTTCCTGGCCGACGCCCATGCCCGAGACCACGTCACCCAAGCCGAGCTCGGCTTGGACGAGGCGGGCCGATTCACGGCGCTCAAGGTGCGCACCACGGCCAATCTGGGGGCCTATCTCTCTCTCTTCGGGTCATCGGTGCCCACCTTTCTTTACGGCACCCTGCTCGCTGGCCAATACAAGACGCCGAACATCCACGTGCAGACCCATGGCGTTTACACCAACACCGCGCCGGTGGACGCGTACCGCGGCGCGGGGCGGCCGGAGGCGACCTTCGTGGTGGAGCGCATCGTCGAGGCGGCAGCCCGGGAGACCGGCCGGGACCCCGCCGAACTGCGCCGCCTCAACATGATCGAGCCCGGCGATTTCCCTTATGAAACCCCGGTGGCCCTGGTCTATGACACCGGCAACTACCAAGCGAGCCTAGACAAGGCCCTGCAGTTGGCGGACTACGGCGGCTTCAAGCAGCGCCGAGCGGCATCCGAGGCCGAAGGCAAGCGGCGCGGCATCGGCTTCTCCTGCTACATCGAGGCCTGCGGCTTGGCACCCTCGCAACTCGCCATTCAGCTCGGCGCCGGGGTGGGCCTCTACGAGAGCGGCGAGATCCGCATCAACCCCACTGGCTCGGTTACCGTTTTCACCGGCTCCCACAGCCACGGCCAAGGCCACGAAACCACCTTCGCCCAAGTGGTTTCGGACAAGCTCGGCGTCCCCTTCGACGACGTGGAAGTGGTGCACGGCGACACCGGGCGGGTGGAGTTTGGCCTCGGCACCTACGGTTCGCGCTCCTTGGCGGTGGGCGGCTCAGCCCTGATCAGCGCCGCCGACAAGATCATCGCCAAGGGGACCAGGATCGCGGCGCACATGATGCAGGCCGAACCCGACAACGTAGCCTTCGAGGAGGGCGCGTTCATCAGCGGCAACCAGCGCCTGACGCTGCAGGAAGTGGCCTTCGCCTCCTACGTGCCCGCCGACTACCCGCCGGACTTGGAGCCGGGGCTGTCGGAAAAGGCCTTCTACGACCCGGAGAACTTCACCTACCCGGCCGGCGCCCACATCGCCGAAGTGGAGGTCGATGAAGCGACCGGCGTGGTGCAGTTGGTCAACTTCGTGGCGGTGGACGACTTCGGCCACGTCATCAACCCGATGATCGTCGATGGCCAAGTGCATGGCGGCCTCGCCCAAGGCGCCGGCCAAGCGCTGCTGGAGCACGGCATCTACGACGCCGACGGCCAGCTCACCACCGGCTCCTACATGGACTACTGCATGCCCCGCGCCGATGACGTGCCGGATTTCACGGTGGACACCACGGTGACCCCCTGCACCCACAATCCGCTGGGCGTCAAGGGCTGCGGCGAAGCCGGCGCCATCGGTTCGCCGGCAGCGATCATCAACGCCGTGACCGACGCCGTCGGCACCGAGGAAATCGCCATGCCGGCCACGCCCGAACAGGTGTGGCGCAAGCTGCACGGGCTGTAGGCCCTACCGGAGGGAAACGACATTGAACCCATTCAACTACCATAAGCCATCCACGTTGGCCGAGGCCGTCGCGCTGCACCGCGACGCCGAGGATCCCGCCTACCTGTCGGGCGGCCACACCCTGCTGCCGACCATGACCCAGCGCTTGGCCGCGCCCAGCGACTTGATTGACCTGGAGGGGCTGACCGAGCTGACCGGCATCGCCACGGAGGACGGGACCTTAAGAATCGGCGCCTTCACCCGCCACGCCGAGGTCGCCGCCTCGGCCGAGGCGGCAGGCACCCTGCCCGCGCTGGCCGAGTTGGCGGAGGGCATTGGCGATGCCCAAGTGCGCAACCGGGGCACCATCGGCGGCTCGCTGGCCAACAGCGACCCGGCGGCGGACTATCCGGCGGCGGTTCTCGCCCTGAACGCCGTGATCCACACCGACCGGCGGCAGATCGCTGCCGATGACTACTTCCAAGGCCTGTTCGAAACCGCCTTGGAGGAAGGCGAAATCATCACCCGCATCGACTTCGCCGTCCCCAGCCGGGCCGCCTACGAGAAGTTCCCCAACCCCGCCTCCCGCTACGCCACCGCCGGCGTCATGGTGGCGGACTTCGACGGTACTGTCCGCGTCGGCGTCACTGGCGCCGGCCCTTGCGGCTGCCGCGCCCGCGCCTTCGAGGAGGCATTGAGCGCCCGCGTTGACCCAGCAGCCCTCGACGACGCCGAACTTCCAGCCATCGACTTCAACAGCGACCTGCACGCCTCCGCCGAGTACCGCGCCCATTTGGTGCGGGTGCTGGCGCAACGGGCCACCGCCCGGCTAGTCGCGGCGCCTTGAATTGACCTTAGCCCAAACCGTTCTGTGCGAGGCGCTGTCTGACGACATCGGCAGCGTCCGGCCCGCCGAGGTCGAGGTGCCGGAGCCGGGGCCCGGCGAAGTGCGCGTGCGGATCAAGGCCTGCGCGGTCAACTTTCCCGACCTGCTGATGATCCAAGGCAAGTACCAGCACAAGCCGCCGCTGCCGTTCGCCCCCGGCGGTGAGGCAGCAGGCGACGTGGAGGCGGTGGGTGCCGGCGTCGAGGGGTTCCAGGAAGGCGATGCCGTGGTCGCCGGCATTCGCCACGGCGGCTTCTGCGAACTCGTCAACGTGCCGATCGAGGCCTTGCGGCCGAAGCCCGAACGCCTATCCTACGCCAAGGCCGCCTCCTACCAAACCGCCTACCTCACCGCCTATGTCGCGCTGGTGCGCCGGGGTGGCCTGCAGCCCGGCGAGACCCTGCTGGTGCATGGCGCCACCGGCGGCGTCGGCATGGCGGCGGTGGACTTGGGCAAGCACCTAGGCGCCACCGTCATCGCCACCGGCGGCCGCGACGACAAGCTGGCCGTGGTCAAGCGCCGGGGCGCCGACCACGTCCTGAACTACACCATGGAAGACGGTCGGCTCGGCGGCTTCCGGGACGCAGTCAAGGCACTCACGGACGGACGCGGCGCCGATGTGATCTACGATCCGGTCGGCGGCGACGTGTTCGACGAATCCATGCGCTGCATCAACTGGGACGGCCGCATTCTCTCCATCGGCTTCACCAGCGGCCGCTGGCCCCAAGCGCCGGTCAACCTCATCCTCATCAAGCAAATCGCCGTCATCGGCGTGCGCGCCGGCGAGTACGGACGCCGGGACCCGGAAAAAGGCCGCGCCAACACCGAGGCGATCCACCAAATGGCGTCCAACGGCGAGATCGACCCCTACGTCTGCCGCGGCTTTCCACTGGCACAGGCCGTGGACGCCATGCGCCTGCTGGAGAACCGCGA
>CAZRBP010000221.1:0-4935 GCA_964598305.1 uncultured Pseudomonadales bacterium
TGGCCGGTGGTCCACTCCGCGGCGGGTGATGCGAAGAACACGGCGGCGGCGGCGCAGTCTTCGGGCCGGCCGGTGCGGCCTAGGGGGATGACCGAGCCCAAGTTGTCCTTGGCTTCCTGTTCGGAGATCTTCATGGTCTCCACCAGCATCTCGGTGACGATGATGCCGGGGGCGATGCAGTTGACGGTGATGCCCTTGGGCGCGAGTTCCACGGCCAGTGTGCGGGTCATGCTGATCATGCCCATGTTGGCGGCCGAATAGACGCCGAAGCCCGGCGAGGGCTTGTGGGCGGCGATGGAGATGATGTTGATGATGCGGCCCCCGTCGGTCATGCGCTTCGCAGCCTGCTGGGAACCCCACCATTTGGTCTTCATGTTCAGCGCGAGCTGCTCGTCGAACTTCTCCATGGAGATGTCCGGCAGGGCGTACATCTTGCGGTCGAGGTTGCCGCCGGCGTTGTTGACCATGATGTCGAGGCGCCCGAAGTCCTCGACCACTTGGTCGAGCACCTTGGGAATCGCGGTGAAGTCCATCACGTCGGCGGAGACGCCGAGCCCCCGTTGGCCCCGCTCCTCGATCTCCTTAGCGACTGCGTCCACGTCCTGCTGGCGCCGCGCCAATACCACGACATCGGCCCCGCAGTCGGCCAGGGCCAGGGCGATGCCGCGGCCAATGCCGCGTCCGCCGCCGGTAACCACGGCCACCTTGCCGTCGAGTCGAAACAGTTCGTGCATGCCCATAGCAATCCTCCCCAAAAAAAGAAGCAAGCCTAGCACGATGCGGGCCTGTCATCGGTATGATTCGAGCCCAATTGAGGTTGGAAGCCAACGTGAATCAAACCGAGACGAAATCCGCCGCCCAAGGCCCGATTCCGCGGCGCAAGCTCGTGCTGTTCGCCTTGCCGGAGTATGCGGTGTATCTCGGCAGCATTCCCGTCACCCTCTATCTGCCCTTCGTTTACGCCAAGGACTTCGGTCTGGAACTCACCGACGTTGGGTTGATTCTCATGCTCGCACGGGTCTCGGACGTGATCACCGACCCGCTGATCGGCGCCCTGAGCGACCGCACCCGCAGCCGGTTCGGGCGGCGCAAACCGTGGATGGCGGCGGGTTGCGCCCTGATGACCGCATCAGCCTTCCTGCTGTTCAACCCGCCCGGCGAAGTGTCCAATCTCTACCTGCTGACCGGCTCGGTTGCCTTGTGGCTCGGTTGGACGCTGATCAACATTCCCTACTACGCATGGGGAGCCGAGCTGTCGGACAGCTACCACGAACGAACGCGCATTACCGGCTGGCGCCAGGCGTTCGCCTTTTTCGGCAACGTCAGCGTGCTGGCCGTGCCGGTGCTGGCCGGGCAGGTGACCGGATACGGGAGCCTGCCTCGGGAGGGCTTGACCATCATCGGCTCCATGGCACTGGTGGCCCTGCCGGTGATGATCACGGTCACCCTGCTGGGGGTGCGCGAGCGCGCCAACGTGCGTCCGGTGCGCTCGCCGATGATCGGCAACCTGCGCGTCATGGCCCGCAACGGCTCCTTCCTGCTGCTGTTCTTCGGCTTCCTGCTGCAATCCTTGGGCACCGGCTGGGGTGGGGCGACCTTCATGCTGTTCGCGAGCTACGTCATCGAAGCGGAAGCCCAGACCCAGGCCATTCTGCTGGGCTATTACGGCTTTAACGTCGTCTCCCTGCCGATTTGGGTGGCCATCGCCCAGCGCATCGGCAAGAAGCCCACCTGGGTGGCGGGAGGGGTGATGTTCGTGTTCGTGACGCCGCTGTTCCTGTTGCTCGGCGCTGGCGACCTAGGCTGGTTCTTTCTGGTGTTGGCGCTCTACGGCATTGCCGGGGGCAATTTCGCTGCCATCTCCATGTCGATGAAGGCGGACGTGATCGAGATTGCCTCGCGCCGTTCCGGGGAGGACATCGCCGCTTCCTACATCGCGGTGTGGTCGCTGGGCCAGAAGCTGGTCGGCGCCTTGGCGCTCGGCATGGCGCTGCCGCTGCTGGAGGCGCTCGGCTTCTCGGCCAACAGCGACAACAGCGCCGAGGCCATACGCATGCTGTCCTACGTCTATGTGCTGCCGCCTTGGCTGTTCTATGCGCTGTCGGTTGCGGTGATCTGGCGCTACCCCATCTCCGCAGCGCGATTGGCGAGGATCCGCGAACGATTCGACCGACGCGACGCGCGCCGGGCGGCCGTGGCCTGAACGGCGCTCGTCCAGCAGCTTGCCAGACAACCCCATCTCGGCCATTCTAGGTTCTTCCCAAGGGAGGACGGATCCATTGAAGACCCCGAATCAAGAACTCAGTCCGATGAAGCGGCCGGAAACGTTGGCCGATGTGGACCTATTCGGTCCGGGCGCTCCGGAGCATTGGTACGAAGCCTACGAAATCCTGCATCGCGAGGCTCCGGTGCATCGGCTCCCCGGCGAAGGCCCCACCCCGGACAAGGACGCCTACATCCTCACCAAGTACGACGACATTGCCTTGGTGGTGCGCGACCCGGTTCGCTTTCCGCCGCTGATGTCGCTGGGGCTTAAGGAACTCAACGAATCAGGCCTCCCGCCGGAGGACGTCCCCAACCTCAACACCATGATGGCGTCGATGATGACGCTGCGACCGACCAATGCGCTGTACCGCTCCCATCGGCAGGAGTTGACGGACCCTTGGGTGGGACCGGGTGCCTCCCGCAATGCGGAGATGATCCGGCGGCATGTGGACGACCTGATCGACAATTGGATCGACAACGATCCCGCGGAGGTGGAGTTCATCTCCAAATTCGCCCGGCCGCTGCCGCAGCGGGTGATGAACAGCATTCTCGGCTTTCCCCAAGAGGACATCGCCTTGGTGGAGAAGTGGGGCGCCGCGCAGGTGGCGGCGTTCGTCTACGGCAAGGGTCACCGGAATCTGCTTAACGAGGAGCAGACGCGCGAGCAGTTCGAGGCGCTTGATGAGTTCGCGGAGTACGTTGACGGGCACATTGAGGACCGCCGGCGCCGGCCCAAGGACGACATGATCACCTTCCTCACCCAAGTGACCTACGAGGCATTGGGCCGCAAGCTGACCAACCTGGAGATCAACGGCATTGTCTATGCCATGGTCATCGGTGGGCTGGAGACCACCCAATACGCCATCGAGGAGCAGGCGCAACTGCTGTGCGAGCGCGGCGGCGTGTTTGCCGCCGTCAAGCAGGACCGCAGCAAGCTGCGCCACTTCACGGAGGAGGGCATGCGTCTGCGGTCACCCACCCAAGGGCTGTCCACCCGCGTCACCACTCAGGATGAGGTCTTTCAGGGCGTCACCGTGCCGGCGGGTTCGCAACTGCACCTGCGCTGGGCGGCGGCCAACATCGACGGGGAGGAGTTCGAGTGCCCGCACGAACTCAAGCTCGACCGCAAGGCCGTCAGCCGCCACCTGACGTTCTCCCAAGGGCCGCGGGTGTGCCCCGGCGCCCATCTCTCACGGCTTGAGCAGACCATCGCCTGGGACCGGCTGCTCGACCGCATCGACCATCTGGAGTATGCGCCGGGCAACAGCTTCCTGCACCAGCCGGGCATCATGCTGGGCACGTTGGAGTTGAAGCTCCGCTTCACCAAGGCCGCGTAGGGGTGCCGATGCAGCTTGAAGGCCGTGTGGCGGCAGTCACCGGAGGCACCGCAGGCATCGGCCGCGGCATTGCCGAGGCTTTTCTTGCCCAGGGCGCCAGCGTCGCGCTCATGGCCCGCAACCCGGACAAGGCGCAACGGCTGCTGGCGGAAATGGACGCGGGCGAGCGGGCGATCTTCATCGCCGGTGACGCCACCGTGCAGGCCGAGGTCGAAGGCTTCGTCGACCAAGCGCTTGAACACTTCGGGCACCTGGACGTGCTGGTCAACAACGCCGGTGGCGCCGGCGACCTGCAGCCACTGGTGAACCTTTCCGACGAGGCCTTTGACCTAGCGATCAAGTGGAACCTCTATTCCACCTTCTGGGCCAGCCGCCGGGTGCTGCCGGGCATGCTGGAGCGCGGCTTCGGGCGCATCATCAACATCTCGTCCGTTGAGGGCAAGATTGGCAAGCCGGTGTTCACGGCCTACAGCGCGGCTAAGCACGCCGTCAATGGCATGACCAAGTCGCTGGCCCAGGAAGTCAGTGCCCAAGGCGTCACCGTCAACGCCATCTGTCCGGGCTTGGTCATCACCGACATCGTCAAGGACAACGGCCCGGCCACTGCCGAGGCGATGGGCCTGACCTTCGACGAGATGGTGGATTTGTTCGCCCAGGAGTCGGCCATCAAGCGGCCCAACACCGTTGAGGAGGTGGCCGCCGTCGCCGTGCTGCTGGCCAGCGATGCCGGCGGCGGCATCACCGGCGCCACCCTGAGCGTGGATGGCGGATCGGCACCCTACTGAAGGGCTATCATGGTCGGCGCCGAAGCAATCGAACTGCGTGACGGCACCGTTCGCCTTGTCGAGCGGCTGTTTTCCGCCGCGGAAAACGAGCGCTGGTTCACAGCGTTGCGTGACGGAACCCGGTGGCGGCAGGAGGAGATTCGCCTGTTTGGCCGCAAACGGCGCCAACCCCGCTTGACCGCTTGGCACGGCGACCCTGGTGCGGCCTACAGCTACTCTGGCATTCAACTCGACCCGCAGCCTTGGACCCAGGACTTGCTGGGGGTCAAGGCGCGGATCGAAGCGATTTCAGGCGTCCGCTTTAACAGCGTGCTGCTGAACTACTACCGGGATGGCCAAGACAGCATGGGCTGGCACAGCGATGACGAGCCCGAACTCGGCGAAAACTCGTTGATTGGCTCCGTCAGCCTAGGCGCGACTCGGCGCTTTCGGATGCGGCAGAAGGCCGACCCCAAGGTGCAAATGGCTTGGAATCTGCCCGGCGGCAGCTACTTGGAGATGGGTGGCGCCCTGCAAAGGCACTGGCGGCACTGCGTCCCCAAGGTGGC
>CAZRBP010000222.1:0-4895 GCA_964598305.1 uncultured Pseudomonadales bacterium
TCCTGCATCGACAGCTCGATCAACTGCCCCTCGCCGGTCTTGAGTTTCTGCGCATAGGCGGCGGCGATGGCCAAGGCCATCTGCACCCCGGTGCCGGCGTCGCCGGTGGTGGGGCCGGGCCGCATGGGCGGGCCGTCGGGCTCGCCGGTGATGGAAAACGCGCCGGCCGCGGCTTGGGCGACCATGTCGTAGCACTTGTAGTCCGACCAGGGGCCGTCCAGCCCGAAGCCCTTGATGCGGGCGTAGATGATGTCCGGCTTGACCGCCCGCATGGCGTCGTAGCCGATGTCGAGCTTTTCGATGACGCCGGGGCCGTAGTTCTCGACGAAGACGTCGTAGTGAGGCGCCATTTTGAGCAGAATGTCCCGGCCTTCGGGGCTGCGCAGGTCCAAGGCGACGGAGCGCTTGTTGCTGTTCCAGACCATGAAGTAGTCGCCCAAGCCCATGAGGCTGCGGCCGGGGTCGCCGGTGCCGGGCGCCTCCACCTTCACCACGTCCGCCCCCAACCACGCCAGGCACTGCGTGCAGGCGGTGCCCGCCTCGTACTGGGTCATGTCCAGAATGCGCAAGCCGTCGAGTGCGGCCATGAGTTCACCCCCTAAGTGGCAGCGGCTGCTGCGGGTCAGCCAAAGCTACGGGTTGGCGAAGGCTAAATCAACCGCTGCCGGTTCGGGCCGGGAGGAGTGGAGCGGGAAACGAGACTCGAACTCGCGACCCCGACCTTGGCAAGGTCGTGCTCTACCAACTGAGCTATTCCCGCGCCGTGCTAGGGCATCCGAGTGGTGTGCCCTTCAAGGCGGCGCATTCTAATGCACGGTTGGGCTAGAAGTCCAAAGCGATCTTGTCTGCCGTGGTCAACTCGTCGGGACCTAAGGTCAAGTGCTTGGCCTGCTTGAACGCCTCCAAGTCACCGATGACCATTTGCCAGATGAAGGCCCGCTCGCGCCCCTCCAAATTGAAGGTGTAGGGGCTAAAGCCCAAGGGGACTGCGGAGAAGGGTTGCTTGTTGGGGGTGTGCAGATGGGTCTCGGCAAAGGCCTGGTAATCGGCCAGCCGGTCCACCGAAATGCTGTCGAAAAAGGAGACGGTGGGCCGGTTGCCGAGCTTCAGGCGCTTGCGCATCCAGGCGGGAAACAGGCCGCCGGTCCAGCGGGCGTTGGTTTCGATGATGCGAATGTCGTCGCCGTTGGTGAAGTAGTCGATGCCGCAGTTGAGCCCTTCCGGGGCGCTGTAGCCGAGGCTGCGCACATAGGCGCCGACGTTGAGCAGGGCTTGGCGGTGCTCTTCGGACACGGCCAGGTCGTCGCGCAGGTAGTTGCCCACCCACACGCCGTCGGCGAACAGGATGCGGCGCACGTTGGTGATCGCGATGCTTGAATCGCTGATGGTGAGGTCCACCGTCATTTCGGTCCACTCATCGGTGTTCAGGCGCTCCTGCAGCACCACTTCGGTATCCGCGTCGAACAGGCGCAGGTATTCCTCGCAGTCGGTCAGGCTGCGCACTGGGGTCACGTTGCGGGCGCCGGCCAGCCCCTTGATCTTCAGCATGAGCTGCGGCTGGTGGCGGGAGAAAAAGGCGGTGGCCTGCTTGCCGCTTAGGGCGCCCTTGGTGGTCACCAGGGTTTCGGGCACCGGAATGCCGAAAGCGGGGGCGTCGGCGGCCACGCGCATCTTGGAGTTCACCGCCTGGCTGACCGCCAACCACCGGCGGCTTTGGTGCACCGCTTGGTTGCTGCCGCTGATCAGGTACAGCCCCGCCAAGGCGCCGGGCTCGCGCTCGGCTGAGGCGCGGGCGTAAAACGTCTCGTGGGGATAGAAGTGGCAGTGCGCCAGGGGCACCACCGAGCCGCAGATCTGTCCGTGGAAGCGATTGAAGGTTTTCAACAGATCGGCCCAGGGAGGATTCCGGAAGCTGTCGAACAGTGCCACGTGGTCGGCGGGCTTGCCCATGTACAGCAAAGCAACTTGCAGCAGCGAGGTCAGGTCGCGATTCTCCTGATCCTCGGCTTGCTGCTTCTCGTTGAGTGCATCGCGCTCGAAGAACAATTCGCAATCGTCCCCGCACATGGCGAAGAAAACCGGCCGGGCCTGGCCCGGCGCGAATGGGGCTGCATCCATGGAAGGCCTTGGGGAAGTTGGCTCGCCGCCATTTTGCCCGCGCCCCGGATGATTTGCAGTACACTGCCGTATTGCGACTGAGGAGCGACCCATGCTTGTTGAACAGATTTGGACCGGCAACGCCTATCGCAATTTCAACTACCTCATCGCCTGCCCGGAGACTGGCGAGGCCTTGGCGGTAGATCCGCTGGACCATAAGAAGTGCTTGGCGGTGGCCCAGGCCAAGGGTTGGGAGATTACCTGGATCCTCAATACCCATGAGCACTTGGACCACACCGGCGGCAACGGTGCCGTGCGCCAGGCGACCGGAGCGCGCATCATGGCCCACGCCAATGCGGGGGATGCCATCGAGGGCATGGACCGTGGCTTGGATGCGGGCGACGTGGTGCGGGTGGGCAAGACCGTGGAGCTCTTGGCGCTCGACACGCCCGGCCACACCATGAGCCACATCTGCCTGCTGTCGCAAACCGATCAACCGGCGCTGTTTTGCGGCGACACGCTGTTCAACGCCGGGGCCGGCAACTGCCACAACGGCGGCCACCCCAACGAGCTCTACGACACCTTTGCCGCCCAGCTCGGCCGCTTGCCGGACGACACCCGGATCTACCCGGGCCACGACTACATTACCAACAACCTCGAATTCACCTTGGACCGGGAGCCGGACAACGAAGCCGCGGCCGAGTTGCTCGCGGTCCTCAAGGATAGCCACGATCCCGACGCCGCCATGGTCTCGACTCTCGCCCAGGAAAAGGAATTCAACACCTTTTTCCGCCTCACCAGTCCTTCGGTGATCCGGCGGTTGCAGGAGGCGTTTCCGGACCTCGGCGAGTCGCCGTCACCCCGGGAGGTGTTCCTGAAGCTGCGCGAGCTGCGCAATAGCTGGTAGGCGCAAGCCACCCCATGCCGTTTGGCGATCTCGACGCGGCGCTCGCCAACGCCCGCAAGCTGCTGGAGGAACGGGCTTACCCGGCAGCGTTGGCCCAGGCCCAGGAGATCCGCAAACAGTTTCCCCAGGAAGGCCGCGCCGCCTTCATCGGCGCGGTGGCCAAGAACCGTTTGGGTGAACACAAAAGCGCGCTGAAGGACCTGCGCCGGTTGGCGCGGGGGGCGGCCAAGGCGGCGCCTGGCGCGGCGCCGATTCTTCATGAGTTGGGCCTGGCCTTGCGGGCCAACGGCGAACTCGGCGAAGCCACGTCCGCCTTCAAGCGGGCGGTGCAGGCGAACCCGAAGATGGCTGCGGCTTGGCAGGCTCTCGGCGAACTGCTCGCCGACCGTGGCGACGACGAGGCGGCGGATGCGGCCTTTCGCGAACAAATGGCGGCGTCCGGCCAGCATCCGGGGTTGCGCCAGGCGGTGCGCTTGGTTGCCGAGGGCAAGCTGGGCATGGCCGAAGGCATCCTGCGCGACTACCTGCATCGTTGGCCCACCGATGTCAACGCCATCCGGCTGCTGGCGGACATCGCGCTGCAACTCGAAGCCTTCGACGATGCGGTGGCGCTGCTGCGCCGCTGTGTGGAATTGGCTCCGGACTACACCCAAGCCCGCAACAACTACGCCAATGCGCTGAGCAAGACCGGCGACTTCAAGGCGGCATTGCGGGAAATCGACGCCCTGGAGCGGCTTGAGCCGCGCAATCTCTCGCACCCGGTGCTGGCCGCCTCGGTGCTGGTCAACGTCGGCGCCTACGAGCAGGCCATCGCCCGCTACGAGCGGGTTCTCAAACAGGCGCCGGGCCATGCGCGGCTGCAGATGAGTTACGGCCATGCGCTCAAGACCCTGGGCAGGCAGGCGGAGTCGGTCGCCGCCTACCGGCGCGCCGTCGAGGCGGAGCCGAATCTGGGCGAAGCTTGGTGGAACTTGGCGAACCTGAAGACCTTCTGCTTCGATGAGCGGGACATCGACGCCATGCAGCGGCTGGCGGCGCGGGAGGAGCTTTCGCCCCGCGACCAGTTCCATCTCGGCTTTGCCCTCGGCAAGGCGCTTGAGGATGCGGGCGACATCGATGGCGCCTTTGCCGCCTACGCGCGCGGCAACGCCATCAAACGCGCCCAGAGTGGCTATGACGCGGACGAGACCAGCGCCATGACGGCGGCGCTGGCGGCGTCCTGCACACGGCAACGGCTCGATGAGCGCCGGGATTGGGGCCATGCCGCGCCGGACCCCATATTCATTGTCGGGCTGCCCCGTTCGGGTTCGACGCTGCTTGAGCAGATATTGGCCAGCCACTCGCAGGTGGACGGCACGATGGAGCTGCCTTACATCCCCCAAATTGTGCGCCGCTTGGCGGGCCGCAGAAACCCATCCGGCCAGTCGAAGTATCCCGGTGCGCTTTGGGAGCTGACCCGGGCGCAGTGCCGGGCGATGGGCGAGGAGTTCCTCGATGCCGCCCGCATCCAGCGGGGTTCCGCTCCATTTTTTATCGACAAGTTGCCCAACAACTTTGCCCATGTGGGCCTGATCCACCTCATGTTGCCGAACGCCCGCATCATCGACGCACGCCGCCATCTCATGGCCACCTGCTTCAGCTGCTTCAAGCAACTGTTCGCGGCCGGCCAGGAGTTCACCTACGGCCTTGAGGACATCGGCCGCTACTACCGGGACTATGCGGCCTTGATGGCCCACTGGGACGCCGCGCTGCCGGGGCGCGTACTGCGAATGGACTACGAGAAGGTCATCGACAACTTGGAAGGGGAGGTGCGCCGCCTGCTCGACCACTGCGGGCTGCCCTTCGAACCGGCCTGCCTTGAATTTCACCGCAACAGCCGACCGGTGCGCAC
>CAZRBP010000223.1:0-4886 GCA_964598305.1 uncultured Pseudomonadales bacterium
TCACCCAGGGCCACGGCTGGCCAGAGCTGTGCGGCTTCCTAAACCTCCCAGCCCCGAACGAGCCCTTCCCCAAGCTGAACCAAAAACCAACGGTGCACGTAAGCTCCATCTCACAACTGCCTTCAGCGTGACATCAAAACGGCCAGTCGGGGTCGTTCACCGGACAGGTGCATGCGCGAGGGCTTCGTGAGAGTCGTCAATCGCGGCTATCGGAGCGTTGAAGTGCAGGTCGACGCCATCGACGACCAAGGCAATTCCTACGGACCGGCGACCCTGATGATCGGTGCCAACGAGGTCAGGCACTTCAATTCCGAGGATCTCGAAATGGGCAACGCCATGAAGGGCCTTTCGGACGGCATGGGCATGGGAATGGGCAATTGGCAAGTCGTCTTTACCAGTACGCTGCCGCTTGACGCCTTGGCCTATGTGCGCACCCCGGACGGCATTGTGGCCGGCATGAGCGGACTGGTCCCCTACGGCATGCATGGGCATGCGGTCGTTTTCCTGAATCCGGCCAGCAACACCAATCAGCAGAGCTGGCTGCGCATCATCAACTCCGGAACGATGATGGCCTACGTGCGCATCGAAGGCACCGACGACACCGGCGCCGCGCCGGGCAGTGCGGTTGAACTCAGCGTTGCGCCGGGTGCCGCGAAAATGGTGAGCGCCCAGCATCTGGAGCGGGGCGGCGATGGCCTGATGGGCGCGCTGGGCGACGGCGAAGGCAAGTGGCGCCTGCAGATAACCTCCGAGCAGTACATCAAGGTGATGAGCCTGCTGGAAAGCCCAGCCGGGCACATGACCAACGTGTCGGCGGTGGGCGGCTACTAACGCCCGCCTCGATCTGCGAGCTGATCACTGCGATGCCCCGGCCGCTTTGCGGCCGGGGTTTTTCTTTGTCCGTACAAAAGCGGCTGCGTCTCGGCCAACATCGCCTACGACACCGCAGACAACCCCGGCCACAGTCAGTTCCACAGCAGCCACCGGCTGTCAGTCCTGCACCGGATGGACCGACTCACCCTTCGGCTCGAGGGCATCCTGCCCTCGCTTTCAGGCGGTAAAGTGCAAGGGAAGGCGGGGAGCGATCCTGAAATCAGGGATGGTGTGCCTCACATATCGCGCAGCCGCATCCCGGTGGGCTGAAATGGCGGACACCCACGGCGACTTCGCCGATCCGGTCGGCGCGGCCGAATATTGGCCGGAAAAGCCAAGTCTCGTCGTTCTCCAGATATCGGCGCAGTGCGTAGGCGCAGAGATCGGCGATCTGAATCATGCGGGTCAGCTCGCTGTCAACGAACATTGGTGTCTCGATGATGCAGTCGACGCTTGTCCAGAGTGTCCCGGTGGCATGGAACGAGCGCATCATGCGGGTGTGCTTCCGGGCTACGGTCTCGTTGTTGTCATGGACGAGCAACCCGTGGTTGCGTTGGGGAGAGGACGCGCGTTGGAGGTACCTCTCGAACCGGGAGACCACCTGCTCGAATGCTTGTTCGTCAATGGACCTTGGAGACCGCACTGGATCAAAATGCGACTTGTCCACGCATTCGGCGAACAGACGAGCAAATCCCCAGTTCGACACCGTTTCGGCAACATCGAGCACGGCTTGGCGGCGCTCGTCCCAAGTGAGGTGAACGTAGGGGTCTGTATTGCGGTGGAGCTTGCGGGTGCGGTTTCGGCGGCCGTCGTTGGCCGAGCCGCCAAGGCGCGACAGCTCGCGGCTCCTGCGGCGGTTTACCTCGCGGCGACGACCGCCATGGTCAAGCTGCTCGAAGTTGGGGATTCTCGATTGTTCTAAGTACTTCCTTAGCATCCACGCGGTGTGGAGTTCGGCGTCAGCCAAGCTGTACCTGCTCAACACCCGCGACACCTCGCGGTCGGCGTCCCGCCAGTGCCAGATCGGGATGGAAATGCCAGCAAGGACAAAGTGGGTGGTGTCGCCGGTGGTAGTTCCGGTTGTGCCAGACTCGTCTAGATAGCACAGGTACACGGGGACACCGAACAACTAGGAAAAGGAAAGCGTCTGGGCTTCGGAGCCTTGGGCTCCGAAGGGCGAGCCGCTTGGCGACTCTCCGCAGACGCATGGCCGGGAATGTAGACGCTACCGCTACGAGTGTCAAGCTGCTGCGGAGATCTATGACCACAAGAACACAACGACACACATAATTTCCGTCTCACAAATGCCATTGCGGTGATATCAACACGGTCAGTGGGGGTTGTGCACCGGACATGTACATGCGCGAGGGCTTCGTGAGAGTCGTCAATCGGGGCGATCGGAGCGTTGAAGTGCAGGTCGAAGCCATTGACGACGAAGGCGCTAGAGGCTAACGCCGAAAAGCACTAATCTTCTTCAGAGTTTAGCCCTTCAGCCACTTTGGTCGGGAAGGCCCTAAAAGCTAAAGTAAACCCAACCCCTACCGCGATCAGGGCAAGCAAATGCTATATGGCATTTGCTTGCTGCAATCCTAGGCATTGGCAGCCTTCTACAGGTGCTGACGCTTTCAGCATTGCTAAGAAAACAGGATGGGACCAAACGACATATCAGACCGTCCAAAGCGCCAGCACAAAACGCCTTTTGGCTTCAACACTTTCGTGAACTGTATAGGTTTTAAGGTTGCCGATAATTATCGACAGCAGTGTACCAACTACAGCAAGCAAGGCATACGCCTGTAGGAATTGGCCGCTCATCGTGCCCGTCTTTTTTGTTGGTTATCGGAAGGGACTTTAAGCGGAAGCCTGCGCTAGCGCGTATTCGCACCTCTTGTCGAAATCCCTAAAGTACTTGCCGAAGTGCTTTTCGGAAACTGCGGGGAATCCCCATCGCGTCACCTCAGAACAATCAATGAACTGGAAACGACGCGCAAGCGAATGCTCTTCGTGCCGAGACAGGTATCCCATTTTACCGCCGTCTATTATCTTGTAATGCACTTCGTACCCTTCCCGTTTTGTGCCATCCCCTGTGCAAATCGTAACGCCCGGCTGGCCTTCAAGGGCATCCCGAAAAGGCGTTTGTCGAGGGTTGTTAAAGTAGCAGGCAATTGCAAAGCCAGGGACTGCTTGGCGCTTCTGCACAAAGGCGTTAACAATGCTGGAGTCTTCATACAGGCTATCGTTCACCTTATCCCCGTCATCGAAAATGGTGATCTGGCTCTCAGCTGCATCCAACATATGCAGCAGATACGTCTTCGGTGTCTCTACGTTGTTTTTTCCCTGTTCCATACGGACGCCCATTTGAACAACATCCTGCACGATCAGGTACGCAACAAAAATTGCGCCTCCGATAGCCACTGTATAGATGGCCACAACTAGCATATTTTTCTCCAGAAAAGGCACTTTTTTCAATTGCGCATAGCACAATTTTGCCCAAAATACAAGTGCGCACTAACGCCAGAACGACGCAAACTACAGAAAAAACACGTTGTGTCAAGACCCTTCCTCTCCGGCAGCAACGCTGCATTCTCCAACTCTAGCGCCCGTTTGCAACCCCCTTCGTGGTGGCGTGTGCAAGGCCTAGCCCACAAGGAGAAAACGGATGAGCGAGAAAGAAGAATAACCCGACGAGAATAGGTTGCCGCGGCAAATTCAAAAGTGTGACGAGTCGATGAACGCCGAACTTACCTCTTGGGTGGGGGCGGAAGTTTACAAGTCAGCGTTATCGGCAAGAAACCTAGCGCAGGTAGAAATGTGCGAAGCGCAAGCCGAGTTCTCGGCCGCTGCTAAGTGGAAAATAACGACACACGTAATTCCGTCTCACAAACAAACGCCATCGCCGTGATATCAAAGCGGCCAAATTGCCGCCATCTTCCACGTTTCCCGATTCCGGGCGGCAGGTTCCTTGAATTGGGCAGCACCCGTCCGTTGGAGGCGACATCAGAGCTTAACCAAGAGATCAAAAAGTTCAGGACACTCTTTGCCCAGGAGGTCGAGAACAACGGGGAGACGGTCACCTACTCGCTGCGGGCACGAAACGACTTCGTATATGAGGGTAAGGGGGGACGAGGCAATTCTGAGATTAAGGCTGCATCGCATCATCGCGCTGGACGGCACAGCCTATGTGACCGTAGTCATTCAGCTAACGCATGACGGCGGCGTAGGCGGCGGCTTGGACCAGCCGGTGGAATGGCTGCGCGCCACCAAGGCCTTGGCCCACTTCGACTCGGTCGTTCCAGGGTTCGGCATCATCCCCGCAGGCCATCCGACCGCCTACATCGAGTTTCCGGGCCGCAGCCAGCTTGACGCCGCCCCGCCGAACGGCTCCAGCAGCGTCAGCACCGTGCTGTCCGCCGCCTCTCCGGTGTCGTCCACGCCGGCGACCCGCACGGCCAGTGGCTCGCCTCCCCGGTGCGCAAGCCGCAGCCAGCTCACTTGGCGCCAGTTGCTGCCGGGGTTGAACATCGCCAGCCGCGCCGAACGCCCCCGCGCCGCGTCATGCAGCGATGTCAGGAACCCGTCCGCGTGGCGCACGTAGGCCAGCGCCTCAATGTCCACGTCGCTGTCCAGCTCCAGCCGCCAGTGACCCGTCCCCGCGCCGGTCGAGCCGGAGAGCCCCTTGCCGGGGTTGCCGCCCTCCAGGTCCGCCGTGCTGAAGTGGAAGGCGCCGCCTGCGCCGATGGGGAACGTCACGGGCCCGCGCTCCGTGCCCGCGTCGTCGCGGGCGCGCACCGACACCTCGCCCGCCGCATCGCTGTGGTTGATCACCCGCACGAACCCCTGCCGACCAGCCGGGTCGTCGCCCGACAGCAGCAGCGCCACCGGCACAGGGCCCACTGGGTGGCCGAGGCCGGTAGGGATGGCGTACGCGCCTAGGTCCAGGACCGCCGCGCCGCCTACGTCGAGCGCCAGCGTCGGCGAGGCGAACCGGGCCATCTGTACCCCCACGCTGAACCGCA
>CAZRBP010000224.1:0-2604 GCA_964598305.1 uncultured Pseudomonadales bacterium
CGGGTGGGCGACTCCTCCACCAACATCATCACGCCGCTCATGCCCTACTTCCCGTTGGTGGTGGTCTTCTGCCAGCGCTACGTCAAGGGGGCAGGCATCGGCACTGTGCTGTCCATGATGCTGCCCTACGCAGTCGCCTTTCTGGTGGCCTGGACGGGCTTTCTGCTTGCCTACTGGGCGATTGGCCTGCCGTTGGGGCTGCAGGCCAGCTATGGGTACTAGGGCCTGTTAACACTGTCTGGGTTAGCAGGCCCTAGGCCAACGCCTGGTCAATGTCCCGGTCGCTGAAGCCCATCAGGTAGAGCACCGAGTCGAGCCCGAAGTTGGAGATCGCGTGGCTGGCGGTGCGGCGCACCACGGGCTTGGCGTGGTAGGCGACGCCGAGGCCGGCGGCACTGAGCATGGGCAGGTCGTTGGCGCCGTCGCCAATGGCGATGGTCTGCGCCAGCCGAATGCCCTCCTGCTGCGCGATGTGGCGCAACAGCGCGGCCTTTTGCTCGGCGTCGATGATCTCGCCGCGCACCTGGCCGGTGACCAAGCCATCCTCGACCTCGAGTTCGTTGGCGAACACGTAATCGATGCCGAGGCGGGCCTTGAGCCGTTCGCCGACGTACTGGAACCCCCCGGATAGGATTGCCGTGCGGTAGCCGAAGTGGCGCAGGGCCTTGAGCAGGCGGTCCGCACCGGGGTTGAGCACGGCGTTGCCGGCCACCTCATGCAGCGTCGCTGCGGGCATGCCCGCCAAAAGGGCGGCACGGGCGCGGAAGCTGGCTTTGAAGTCCATCTCCCCCGCCATGGCGCGGCGGGTGATGGCACTGACCTCGCTGCCCACGCCGTGGCAGCGGGCCAGTTCATCCATGACCTCCACGCCGATCAGGGTGGAGTCCATGTCGAAGGCAACCAGGCGCCGGTTGCGGCGGAAGACCGTGTCCTCATGCAAACTGAAGTCGAAGGCCAGTTCCGCCGCTGCCGCCATGAGGTCGGCCTGCAGGGCTTCGGGATTGGCCAAGGCGCCGCGCACCCGCATTTCAGCGCACAGGCGCTTCGGCGCCGCCGCCTCGCCAAGTGGCAGCCGACCTGACAAGCGCCGCACGGTATCGATGTTGAGGCCGTGCCGGTGGGTGAGCGAGCTGACGGCGCCCAGCACCGCCGTGGCGTCGCCGCGCATCAGCAGGGTGATGACTCGGCGCGGTTGACCCGAGCCCGCCGCCCACTCGCGGTAGTCGTCCCCGGAAACTGCGCGGGTTTCGACCAGGGCGCCGGTTTGCACGGCGAGCTGTTTGAGCGCCGCCCGCAGATTGGCCGTTTCAGGGCCCTCGGGCACATGCACCAGCAAGCCCAGAGCGAGCTCCTCATGAATCACGGCCTGGCCGATGTCGAGCACCTGCGCTTGATATCGCGCCAACAGGGATGTCAACATCGCCATCAGTCCGGGCTTGTCCTTGCCGGACACCGTCACCAATGTAATCTCTGCGGTCAATCGATCAATCCGGGGGTGAAAGTCAATTGACGCTATCCCGTTGGCTTCGGCAGGTCAATTCCGGTTTCGTCCAGACCCTCGCGGTAGCGGCCCTGACCGCTTTGTTCGTTTTCCTGATCTGGCGCAACGGCCCCTCCGCGGCGGGCGATGAAAGCACCTTGGGGCCCCAGTTGGCCGCCGTAGCCGCCGCCGCGAGCGTGGACGGCTTGATGGAACAGGACTACATCGAACTCGGCGTCATCGCCAACCGCGTGGCCGCCGTGGATGGCGTGGGCGGGGTGGCCATGTATCGCCTCAATGGCAGCTTGCTTGCGGTCGCTGGCGAAACCGACCGAGGCGTTCCCTTCACTCAGGAAATCGTTTTCGACGGCCAGTTGATGGGTTTCGCCCGGGTCACACTCGATGCGCCAGCCGCCACCGTGGATTGGAACCGCGTGGCGCTGACGGTGGCCGGCGTTGTGGGCCTGCCCCTGCTGGTTGCTTGGGCCAGCCGCATTCCCGCCACCCGGGGCCGCCGGAAGGAACGGGCGGCAACGAGGCAAGACCACTACCTGCTGGCAGCCACCCTGCGCAGCGGCCTGCCGCCGGACTCGGACACCCAGCGCCGAGCCTTGAGTCAAGGACTGCGCCTCGCCAAGCAGGTGGGAACGCTGTACCGGGCAGAGTGTCGGCTGTTGCCCGGAGAAGGCTTGTTGATGGCGTTCAAGCCCAGCACAGCAGGCCCCGACCGCGCCTTCCGAACGCTGTGCGCCGCCTTCCTGCTGGCCGACAGCCTGATTCGGCTGCCGGAGCCCTCGGATTGGACGGTCGGCGTGCAATCCACGGCGCATGAAGAAACCAAGGTCGCCAAATCCGCCTCGGTGAATGATGCCGTACTCCTGGCATCCTTGGCCGGACCGGGAATTGTCGCGGTCAGCGATGCCTTCCTCGCCGATGTCCGGGACCCCAGCCGCATTCGCGCCGAACCCCTTGCGCATCCCATGCTGCGCAAGCTGGTGGCGGAAGACAAAACATGCCACGTAGTGACCGGTCTAGCGCCAGCGATCAAGGTATTGGTTGACCATCAAGTGGACCGTTTGGTCGAATCAGCCGCCAGAGCCACCTAGGCTCCCCGTCCTACATCA
>CAZRBP010000224.1:2704-4787 GCA_964598305.1 uncultured Pseudomonadales bacterium
AGGCTATAATCATGAAACGGGCAGTTGATGAAATCAGCGCAATGACTGAGGATCTTGAAGCATCGGGATACTCTCGCCAGCAATCCGAAGCGGCGATTCGGGCCATCGCCAATTCCATTGAGAAGTTCGCTGTGACCCCGGAGGTGCTGCGCGAGGCCCTTCGTGAGCAATCCAACGAAATCAACAAGCGCTTCGATGAGTTTCGAACAGAACTGCGGGCCGTTTCATCGCGCTTGTTCACGCTGACGCTGTCGCTCGCACTCAGCGTGATCGCTCTGCTCGGCACGTTCATCGCCAGCCAATGGCTCTAGGCCCGACAAGGACCTCATCCCATGGAGCATCCAGAGACCTATGATGTCGTCGTCATCGGCGGCGGCCATGCCGGCTGCGAGGCGGCGCTGGCGTCGGCCCGAACCGGGGCCAGCACCCTGCTGCTCACCCAGAGCATCGAGACCATCGGCCAGATGTCCTGCAATCCGGCGATCGGCGGCATCGGCAAGAGCCACTTGGTGCGCGAAATCGATGCCCTCGATGGGGCCATGGCCCAAGCGGCGGATCTGGCGGGCATCCAATTCCGAGTGCTGAACGCCAGCAAGGGGCCGGCGGTGCGGGCGACCCGGGCGCAAGCCGACCGCAACCTGTACCGCAACGCCATGCGCTCGATCATCGAGCAGCAGGACAATCTGCAGGTCTTTCAGCAATCCGTGGTCGATCTCCAAGTGGACGACGGCGCCGTCAGCGGCGTGGTCACCGCGATGGGTCTCAGCTTCCGCGCCGCCGCCGTGGTGCTGACCACGGGCACCTTCCTCGGTGGCCGCATTCACATCGGCCTTGAAAACCAACCCGGCGGACGCGCCGGGGATGCGCCATCCAATGCCCTCGCCGAACGGCTGCGGGGATTGCCGTTCCGCGTCGGGCGGCTAAAGACCGGCACGCCGCCGCGCCTGGACCGGCGCAGCGTCGATTTTTCCCGGCTCGCCGAACAACCGGGCGATGTGCCGACGCCGAGCCTTTCGTTCATGCCGCAACCGCATCCGCAGCAGGTCTCCTGCTTCATCGCCGAAACCAATCCGCGCACCCATGAGATCATTCGCCAGGCCCTCGACCGCAGCCCGCTCTACGGCGGCGTCATCGAAGGCGCCGGCCCGCGCTACTGTCCGAGCATCGAGGACAAGGTGGTGCGCTTCGCCGACCGCGCCCGGCACCAGATTTTTGTCGAGCCGGAAGGGCTGACTTCCGGCGAGCTTTATCCGAACGGGATATCCACCAGCCTGCCGTTTGACGCGCAACTGGCGCTGGTGCGCTCCATCGAGGGGTTTGAAGCGGCCCGCATCACCCGCCCCGGCTACGCCATCGAGTACGACTACTTCGATCCCCGCGACTTGCGCCATTCGCTGGAGACCAAGCCGGTCGCCGGGTTGTTCTTTGCCGGGCAGATCAACGGCACCACCGGCTACGAGGAAGCCGCCGCCCAGGGGCTGCTCGCCGGCCTGAACGCCGCACGCAAGGCGGCGGGGCTTGAGGCGTGGCACCCGAAACGCGATGAGGCCTATCTCGGCGTCATGATCGACGACCTCATCAACCACGGCGCCAATGAGCCCTATCGGATGTTCACCAGCCGCGCCGAATTCCGCCTGCGGCTGCGCGAGGACAACGCCGATGCCCGGCTGACCGCCAAGGGCCGGGAACTCGGCCTAGTGAGCGACGTCCGCTGGCGCGCCTTCTCCGCCAAGCAGGCGCGGCGCAAAGCGCTGCTGTCGTTGCTGGCCGAAACGCCCGTCAAGCCCGACACAACCCTCGCCGCGCAGTTGCAAGCGCAGGGCGGGAAGCCCATCACCGAGTCCATCCGCCTGATCGAATACCTCAAGCGCCCCGAGGCCAACATCGCCCAAGTGGCTTCCCTGCTTGATGAAGGCTTGGCGGACGCCGGTCGGGACTCGGAACTGCTGCGCCAAGTGGAGGCGGAAGTGAAGTACGAAGGCTACATCCGCCGCCAGGACGAGGAAATCGCTAAAATCCGCCGCCACGAAGCCATCACCCTGCCAGCCACCTTGGACTACAGAGCGCTTCCTGGTCTCTCCCG
>CAZRBP010000225.1:0-4775 GCA_964598305.1 uncultured Pseudomonadales bacterium
TTCGCCCGCTGAGCTGCTCGGGCCACTAGTCCCAATCCCCAGAAACAATCAACCACCAGAACAGGCAAAGCAGTCATGGAGTCCCAGCAGTCAACCCAAGCCCCCAACGACCAGTTCTCGGAGCTCGGCCAGCGCATGGCCCGCATGGAGACCAGAATGGAGTTCGTCGCCACCCACAAGGACCTTGCTGCGGTGCGCACCGAGATCGCGAACACGGACGCCCGGATAGCGGACTTGAGGGTCGAGGTCCTCAAGGAAGTCGGCGGCGTGAAGACTGAAATCGGCGGCGTGAAAACGGAAATGGCCGACGTCAAAACCCTGATCGCCAACCGCGAAGTCTCCATGCAGCGCTGGCTGCTCGGCATCACCGCCACCACCGTGGTTGGCGTCAGCACGGCCATGGCCGGCGTGGCGGCCGCCCTCATCCAGACCCTCGGGTAGTCCCAAGCGGAAGGAAGCGAAGAACGCCCAAAAACCAAGATATCGAGGAGAGACTTGAATGCAGTGGGCATCCGGCGAAGATGTTTAGAAAATCGAGCAAGCCGAGGTATTAGTCATGGCCAAGGTTCCCAATCCGCCTCCTAACCGACAGAGTGTTCGTGCGAGCGACGGCGTAATGCGAAAAGCGGCTACAACCGTAAAGCCCAAGCCTCCGCCTCCGCCCAAGAGAAAGTCGAGCTAGACACTGGAACCGTTCCCATTTCCTTACCTTGACGCCTCCCCCAACCGGGACGTCGGCCACAAGCCCGTCCGTGCTCACCCTGACCTGCCTGGACCCATCCCCTTCGGCTCGAGGGCATCCTGCCCTCGCTTATCCAGCGACAATCAAGATGAGAACGCGTGTTGCCTCATCTTGATTGTCGCTGGATAGGGCCAGGCGGTTCGGGCGCGGCTGTGGAGCCTGCGCTCTTGCCGATCAGGTAGTCCCGGAAACTGGGAATGGGGCAGTTGTACTCCCCGTTGCCGTTGGGGTCGTGCAGAACACCTTGGTGAATTAGGTGATTGAGAAAGTCCGGTGGGGCCATGCTTGGTGGAGAGTGGGTGCCGATTAGGCGCCGGAGGGCCTCAATGGCGTGGTCTCGTTTGATGGGCAGCGCAATGGTGTTGAGGAACTCGGCCAGCAAGGGCCGCGCATCCTGCATCCGCAGGCTGCGGCGGGCCTCATATCCCTGCACCCGGAGACTTGCCGCCTCTTGGTGGGTTCTTTCCCAGTCGGCTCGCTCCAAGTTCCCCTCCGTGCGGAGCAGTTCCCGTGCAAGGGCCGTCATGGCGGTCTTCAAGTGCTGCGGCCATCGATCGCAGAGCGCCTCGACCGCGCTGGCCCATCGGCGCTTGGCAGGTTCCGGCCCCAGAATGCGGAACTCCTCCAGCATCATTCGCACGGCCTCGGCCGGCTCGCCTTCATTGAGCTGACCAATGCGGATGTCATACTCTGCCGCCCGCCGGGATATGCCCCCGGCGGACAGCACCTCACTGGAGTCCGACAGCCCGGCGAGCACTGGCACCAGCGGAAGGCCAGTGGCACCTCGGTGGAGCGCGGCCAGCACTTGAACCTGCTCCTGCGTGACGGATTGCACTTCGTCGATCAAAAGAAGAGTGGGCTTCGCCTTCTGGCCGGGCGAAATGGCCCGTCCCAATCCTCTGAGCGTGACCGCCTGCGAGAACCCGCTCCAGTCCACTTTGAGCACACCGAGGTTTATGGATGCCTTCGACGGACGCAAGGCGCCCCTCGCCCGGCCAAGGAGCCCGGCTAGGCCGTCCTTCAAATCTTGGACCAGTTCGGCTTCGGACCCCAAGGCGGAAAGGTCGATGGCGAGCGCCGCCGTCGAGTTCGGGGGATGTTCGCGCAAATGGTGCAGAAGGGCGGTTTTCCCCGCTCCGGGTGCCCCTGAAACCAAGATCACACCAAGTGTTGGACGACCGTTGGCGACGGCAACCCGCCACATTTCGGCGGCGTTGGAGATTCGGCTAAGCTCCGCTTCCCGCCCCACAAAGAAGCGCCCGGAGTCCCGGTCCGACTCCAGGCTAAACCGCTGCAGCCCGTCCAGTTCAGGCGCATCCGGCATGGCATGGTCCAAGCTCAAAGAACGGCCGCATTATGCCACGGTCGTTGTTCGGGCCGGTTAAAACAACGACACGCACAATTTCCGTCTCACGACCGACGTATTTTCCCTTAGTCGATTGATTTACAAAGAATTATTACTGAATCGGCTTTCGTTGATCCCACATCCCGACACCTTAAATCCTGAGACTTCCTGACCTCAATTTCGGATCGGATGCGCATCCACAGCGCCTTCGCCAGCGCTAAAGCACCCAAAGACGGAACGCGACCGCGGTGGGCACGATCCCAAGCAGCGAAGGGCCGAGTCCTTACTTGACCGCAATATACCAATAGCGTTCCAAGCGGACCTCGGGCTGTGCGCCGCGCCGCTCAGACGGCCAGCGGCCCGGTGGAGCCCTCGGTGACCCGGCGCGCGGGATAGCTCACGTACTCGCGCCCGGACTCGTCTTGCATCTCGCGGATCCGCCGGAAGATCGCGCCCACATCGTGGCCGGCACGCGCTGCGATGCCGTCCCGTACCGCACGGACCTCGGCGATCACCGGGTCAGGTTGCGTCGTCTCCATGTCCAGTCTCCATCAGTTCGTTGGGCGTGCAGATCACCGGCGGCTCGAAGCCGGCCTCCCGGCACGCGCCCTCGATCCGCGCCCGCATCGCCGCGTTGGCGATGTGCCGGAAGTTCCACGTCACCAGGTACTCGATGCCGTTGGCGGCGGCGATGGCGATGTGCGCGGCGTCCGCCGCAGCTTTGCGCGGAACGGCCCCGAGATCAAGCAGGCGCCGCGCAAGGTCCTCCGCGTCCGACGAGGCGGCCAGCAGCGCCACCCCCTCGAGCGCCGCCAGGCGCGCCTGCGCCGCGCCCCGGTTGCCAGCCCGGCACTCCGCGGCCACGAACCAAAAACAACGACACACACAATTTCCGTCTCACAACCGCCATCACCGTAACATCAAAACCAATGCGTTCTACGAGGGGGCTCACAACCGCGCTATTGGCTTTTTCCATTTGCTTCGCTTGCGGTTGCGCTTCCGTCCCCAAGGAGACGGCCACCCTCTCCATGATGGTCGGGGCGGACATATTGGTGAGGTCGTGGCGCGGCTCAAGGCGTTGGGCGATGCAAGTTCGGAAGTTGTCAATAGAGTTCAGGCCTTGTCGCCTGCGGGCGCATTGAAGACGCTCACTCCTCCTCCAACTCGGTGACCAGAAAACTGGACCAGAGGGGCTGTTCTTGGTGGTTGGCCGCCAGCACGGAGATGAGGAAGTTCCGACGGAAGCCCTCAATCGTCAATTCGACTAACTCGCTTTGGCCGGAAGCTAGGCTCGACTGGTGATCCGCCGTTGATTCGTCCGCTGTGCCGCAGGTGAACAGCGAGTAGTCGGCGTAGCTGCTGTCGAACCGTTCGGCCCGAAGCCGCATGGGAAGGCGTTTGCCGAGACAGCGGCCGCTTGAACCCCATTCCCGCGGAGTGCTTGCGTCGAGTTCACCCTCAGTCGCTAACAAATGAACGCGTTGCGGTCCGTGCAGTGCAATGGGCTTGAAGTCGCCGGACATGTCAATTGCCTTCTCAAGCTCCCGTAAGTCGATGTAGCCCAACCCCCGGTCATGGTCCGCACGAAGCCCGGACACCAGGAATGGCCCGGCGTCATCTTCGCTCCCATTCAGCTTGAGCCGCAGCACGGCTTCATCGGGTTTCTTGAAGGTCTTTAGCGTGTCTTGGGCTGCGGAGTCGCTGCCCGCTTCTGGATTTTTGATTCGCACGGAGATTGGCATGGCCGTCTCCCGGTCGATGGCGATCCAGCCCCCAGGGGGATCGATGTGCTCGTGGGGAATGAAGCGAGCCCTGCTCAGCGCCTCTTCAACGGCTTCCTCAATGCTGGCGTTTCGGATCTCCTGCATCTGCTCCTGCAGAAACTGGTTGAATAAAAAGGCGCCTCCGAGCAGCACGGCGGCACTGCCGCCCATCTTGAGGGGGCCGAAGTCGAAGCCAGCCTCCGAAACTCCGCCCAGAATCCCGTACAGCAATGCGGCAACGGCGCATGCCAGCACCACCGACAGCAGCATCGCGGGGGTGTCTTCGATGAACAGCGCCAAGGCAATGCCCGCCCCAAGGCAGCCGACCACGATCAGCGCGACGAAAACAAATGGCCCTTTTTCAGAGTGCATTGGTGTTTTCTCCTTCCCCAAAAACTGCGCAGTGTAGAAAAGTAGGGGTCGAATTTCAGCCCAAGAGCGTTGCCATTGACGAAGCGCGCGCAATGCCCTCACTCGACCGTGTCGTAATCCTCGGGCAAGTTCTCGGGGGCGTAATCGTTGGCCCCATGCGCCATGCGCTCGATCACGCTCCTGTGGATTCTCGCTCGCGGCGGGATCAGCCGCGTCTTCCGGCCGCGGAGTTTCCAGAACCCGTCGTATGACTCGTGCGCCAGATCGTGTGGATTCGGTGTGTGCTCCGCGAGCTTGTCCCGGCTTACGCGAAGGTCGCATTCGGCTGCCTTGCCAAGCATCCAGTGCAATGTCAGGTTCGACAGCCCCCGCTCGTCGTACCAACCGCCAACGTCAGCGTGGACACCGGCGAACCAGACCTGCTCGATGGTTTGCCCCTCGGCCGCCGTCTCTTCCCACAAGCACGGCGGAAAGTCACGCCGCACCTCGTCGATCGCTAGGGCGTGGAACCCGTTCGCCACCTCCGGATTCAGCGAGGCGTCGTGGAATCGCT
>CAZRBP010000226.1:0-4774 GCA_964598305.1 uncultured Pseudomonadales bacterium
CCTTCAGGTGCACACCTTCCCGTTGCTGCAGACAACCAATGATCTCAAACAGGTTGCGCGCGTGGGGATTGCCGGTCGAACCGAGCATGCGCATCAGGCTCTTCGGCGACTTGTCTGTCAGCCCGCCGAGTTCCCCGAACCCGATGGTCGCGTTGACGTAGTCGCGCAGCAGCGATTTGCCTGTCTCAACGTCGCTTGCCAGAAGGCAGTCGACCGCTTCGGTAAGGAGCGCCTCGCGGAAGGCCGGGTCGCGCTGGAGCCGCTCCCGCACCGTTACCTTGAAGTTCCGGGTCAATGCCATCGTTTCAGTCCTCCTGCCGTCTGCGTCGGTAGTGCCGCCCCCAGCTGCGCGATCAAGGTCTCGCCGTCCCGTCGGAAGTTGCGTCTTACCCAAATCGCCATCCGTTTCATGCTGGTGTTACGCTGGCAAGCTGAACCCAGCGGTGTGCCGCAGAGCGCGGTCGAATGTGTAGGTGGTTGCAGCGCCTGCTCTCACGGCAGTGGCGCCGATGAGGTAGTCCGAGAAGTCCGCGCTGCCGTCCCCGTATGCGATTAGGGCTTCGGCGACGGCACCGCGATTGAAGAATGCGAACTCGTCCGCTTCAAGCAAGTGCCGTAACGTCTCGATGATCTGCACCTTCGGCACCTTGTAAACGGAACTCAGCACCCATTCCACCTCGCATAGGACGATATCTGGCAACAGCACCTTGTCGGACCTGGACTGCGTCTGCTCAAGCAGGGCATGCGCCTTCCTTGCCTGCGTTGCGTCGTCGTCCAGCAGCAGGCGCAGCAGGACATTGGTGTCGAAGGCGATCAACGGACGGCGTACTTAGCCGCCGCTCGCTCGCGCAGCGCCGTGCGAATCCGCTCCTCATCCACCCTTGGGCCCATGCCGTAGTCCGAGAGCAGCCCTCTTAGAAAGCGCTTTTCGTCTCGGATGGGACTGACATGGAGGTCTCCGTTCTCGTCGAGATCGAAGGCCAAGCGGTCGCCGGTCTCGATTGCCATCAGGTTGCGAACTCGTTTCGGAATCGTGACCTGACCCTTGCTCGTAACCCTTGCTGTATCCACCGCGCTGCCTTACTAGATAGATGAATTTGAGAAAAAGTAATGGAATGTGATCTGCTCGTCAAGCAATGTCTTGACCACCGGCCATGCCTAGGCGGCCCGCTCCATCGCACATCTGAATTCACGCGCACACTCTTGGACGTGCCTAGCCGTCTTTTCCGCGCGCGCCGCGAAGCTGCCTTTCTCGCGGTTTTCGTCTTGGGACGCGCAGATGCGCCTGGCGTCCGCGAAGGCGTCTGGCAGCCGGGCGGCAACATCGGCGACTACGTCCAGTGTCCGGGCAGCGTCCAAACCGCAGGATCGGGCGTGTTCCCGCCACGATCCGGGCCTGACTTTGGCGGGCTGCTGCTGCCCGCCGATTCCCAGTACCAGTTCATTGGAATACGGCGTGCCCACGGCGCTTGAGACGTCGTAGGCGGGGGCGACGCTAACGCGCTTCGGCCCCTCACCGGGGGCGGACACGCGGAAGCCGAGGTTGCCGCGGTGCAGGTCGCCGTGGCCGAGCATCCAAGTTGCGGCTAGGAAGCGGGTCAGCGCGTCGCACTCCGCACCCGTGTCTTCGGCGCCTTGGCGCAAGACGTGGTACGCCTTGGCCCATCCCTTTTTCTCGCGGCCGTCAAACGCCGTTGGATACTTCTCCGGGCCAAAGTCGCCGGCTTGGCGGAAGTCCTCTTGGTGGATGGGAAGGACTCGTCCGTTGGCGACGGCCCGATCGGACCGTTCGCTGATGACGCACTGCAGCCCCGCAATGACTTGGGACTGCGTGGGCGCCGCGCGCAGGCCGAGCTGCACCAGGGTCTGCTGGCAGAGGCTCTCGATGCCGGCCTCGCCGGGGTTCCGCCGGCTGTCCTCAACCTTCACGATGGTGGTGTTCAGATGGCCCTTGGGTGCCAAACGCCAGATACCATTGTCCAGCGTGGCGGTTGTTTTGGGCCGCATGCCGGATAGGGAGGCTACCGGCCAGCGTCGCGAGGGCCTTGCGCGGCCACTTGCGCTGCCGGATGCCGCGATCGCATCCCGCAGAAGACTCTCCATATCGGCGGAGCCGAGGCGTTCATAGTCCTGAAGCGGAACTTGGGGGCTCGGGGGGCTGGCCGCATCGCCCACCGACACCGACATGGCGCCCGGGTACTCACTGTCGGGATGTGCCCACAACACGGTTTCAGGGAGCCGAACCTGCCCAAAGCCGCCCAACCGGCGCAAGGCGGCGAGTGCTTCCCCTACCCATTGCTCAAGCACGCCGTTTTCTGGCAGGCAGCACAAGAGCCAGAGCTGCGCGGCGACCTTGTCCTCGTCGCCGGACCATATTGACGAAAGCCAAAGCATCGCGTCCCCCCTGTCCAAGCTGGCGGGCCGGTCGGGGTTGGCCTCCATGCGGAGCGCGAGTTGACCGTGAATGTGCACATTCAGGCGCAGGCTTTGTTGGTTGGTGGACACGGGCTTGGGGAGAGATCTCCACGGTTTGTTGAACCAACGCGAATGGGTGTAGGATACGCGCCCGCCGCACCCGTGGCCAAATTGGATAAGGCACCAGTCTACGAAACTGGGGATTGCTGGTTCGAATCCAGCCGGGTGCGCCAGGTTTTCGCCTCGGCGCCGTTACCGGCGGCCAAGGCGCAAAAGGGCAGTTGGAGAAGAGAATTGCAAGGCGATCTGCTGGCTGAAGGCTTGGCGTTGATGCTGGTTGGCATGGGCTCCGTGTTTGCCTTCCTGTTGATTTTGGTTTTCGCCACCATGGCCCTCGGCGCCGTGACGCAGCGGTTCACCGTGCGCTGGCAAGCAGTGGCGGACGTTGGGGAGGGTCCCTCCTTGGAGGAAGCCGCCGCCATCGCCGCCGCCCTGCATCAGCACCGGCGCTGACCCAACCCCCCTCACGCCCATGAACGCCGCCCCGCTGGGTCTGACCGAATTGGCGCTGCGCGATGCGCACCAAAGCCTGTTGGCCACGCGCATGCGCATCGAGGACATGCTGCCGATTGCCGGCAAGCTCGACCAAGTGGGCTTTTGGTCCATGGAGTCCTGGGGCGGGGCTACCTTCGATGCCTGCATCCGCTATCTGGGCGAGGATCCCTGGGAGCGGCTGCGCAAGCTCAAGGCGGCCATGCCCAACACCCCCCAGCAGATGCTGCTGCGCGGCCAGAACCTGCTTGGCTACCGCCACTATGCCGATGACGTGGTGGACCGTTTCGTGGAGCGCGCCGCGGCCAACGGGGTGGACGTGTTCCGCATCTTCGATGCCATGAACGACATGCGCAACTTGGAACGGGCCATCGGCGCGGTGCGCAAAGTGGGGCGGCATGCCCAAGGCACCATCGCCTACACCTTGAGTTCGGTGCACACCATCGCGCTTTGGGTGCAGCGCGGCCAGCGCATTGAGGACATGGGGGCCGATTCCCTGTGCATCAAGGACATGGCCGGCCTGCTCACCCCCTACGCGGCCTTCGAGCTGGTCAGCCGTCTGAAGGAGGCGGTCGCCATCCCCATTCACTTGCACTGCCACGCCACCACGGGACTGTCCACCGCTACCTACCTCAAGGCGGTGGAGGCGGGCATCGACAACTTGGACGGCGCCATCTCGTCGATGAGCATGACCTACGGCCATTCCGCCACGGAGTCCTTGGTCGCCATGCTGGCGGACAGTGAGCGCCCCACCGGCTTGGACTTGGCGCTGCTGGAGGAAATCGCCGCCTACTTCCGAACGGTGCGCCGCAAGTACGCCCGCTTTGAGGGCAGCCTCAAGGGGGTGGATTCACGCATCCTGGTCGCCCAGGTGCCCGGCGGCATGCTGACCAACTTGGAAAATCAACTGCGCGAGCAGAATGCGCTCGACCGCTTGGACGAGGTGCTTGAGGAAATCCCCAAGGTGCGCAAGGACCTGGGCATGATCCCGCTGGTCACCCCCACCTCGCAGATCGTCGGCACCCAGGCTGTGCTTAACGTGCTGACGGGGGAGCGCTACAAGTCCATCACCAAGGAGTCGGCGGGGGTGCTGAAGGGCGAATACGGCGCCACCGCGGCACCGGTGGACAGTGCCTTGCAGGCCAGCGTTCTCAACGGCGCCGAGCCGCTGACGGAGCGCCCGGCCGACCGCTTGGCGGCGGAGATGGAGACCCTGACCGCGGAGTTGAAGCAGGCGGCCGGGCAGCGGCAAATCGCCTTGGCCGACGATCCCATTGACGATGTGCTCACCTACGCGCTGTTCCCCCAAGTGGGCCTGCGCTTTCTTGAGCATCGCGGCGATCCAAGCGTCTTTGAGCCCCCGGTGGAGGAAGCGGCGGAACCGTCTGCGCAGCCCGTCGCTGCGGAAGAAGCCGCCGTCTATTCGGTGCGGGTGAACGGCAAGGCTTTTCAGGTGGAGGTGGCCGCCAATGGCGTCGTCCAGGACATCGCCCCGGCGGCTCCGGCCAAGGCAGATCAAGCGGGTGCCATCACCGCCGCCTTGGCCGGCACGGTGTTCAAGGTTCTGGTCAAGCCAGGTGATGTCGTCAACGCCGGGGAGCCGGTCGCCGTGCTGGAAGCCATGAAGATGGAGAACGAGGTCACGGCGCCGTCAGCGGGCACCGTCGATGCGGTGTTCGTGCGCGAGGGGGATGCGGTCGAGATGGGCGATGCGCTGCTGTCGGTGGTTTGACCCTTCGACCGGCCTGACTAGCGGGTGGATCTAGTCCTAGAAATCTGGCGCGCCTCGGGCTTCCATCAGGCCACG
>CAZRBP010000227.1:0-4730 GCA_964598305.1 uncultured Pseudomonadales bacterium
TGCCGAACGCTTGCCGAGGCGATGGCGGAGTGGTCGTCTGACGAGCTTGTGCGGCTGCACCAGCGCGTGGCCCGCTCCTTGCTGCACGAGGGCATTACCTTCACCGTTTACGGCGATGATGAGTCCATCGAGCGGGTGTTTCCGGTGGACTGCGTGCCGCGCCTGCTGCCTGCAGGCGAGTGGGCGCTGATCGAGCGGGGCCTGATTCAACGCGTCCAGGCGCTCAATCTGTTTCTGGCGGACATTTACGGCCCAGGCCGCATCCTGCGCGATGGAGTGGTGCCGACGGACTTGGTGCTCGGCTGCCCGAACTTCCGCCCGGAGATGGAAGGCGTCAACGTGCCGCTCGACGCCTACGTGTCGGTGTGCGGCAGCGACATCGTGCGCGCCGGCGATGGCTTCATGGTGCTCGAGGACAATCTGCGGGTGCCGTCGGGGGTGTCCTACATGCTGGCCTGTCGGCAGGCCATCCGCCGCGCCTACCCGCGGATCTTCCGCGGCTGCCGCGTTCGCCCCGTGGAGCACTACGGGCGCGAGTTGCGCCGGGTGCTGGAATCCCTTTCGCCGGGCGTCGACTCGCCAGGCATTGCCTTGCTGACGCCGGGCGTTTACAACTCCGCCTATTACGAACATGCGTTCCTTGCCGCCGAAACCGGCATCGAGCTGGTCCAGGGAGCAGACCTGCTTGTGGAGCGGGGGCGCCTGCTCATGCGCACCATCCGCGGGCTACGGCCGGTCGACGTGCTCTATCGCCGCGTTGACGACGATTTCATCGACCCTCAGGCCTTCCGTGCCGATTCCTTGTTGGGCGTGCCGGGATTGTTCGAGGTTTACCGTGCGGGCAATCTCGCCATGGCGAACGCACCCGGCACCGGCGTGGCTGACGACAAGGCCGTTTATGCCTACGTGCCCGCCATGATCCGTTACTATCTCGATGAGGAGCCCGTCATCGACAACGTGGAGACGCACCTTTGCCGGGAGCCGGATGGGCTTCGCTACACGCTGGAGCACCTTGATGAGTTGGTGGTCAAGGCGGTGGGGGAATCCGGCGGATACGGCATGCTGGTGGGTCCCCACGCAAGCGCCACGGAACGGGCGGAGTTCGCCGCGAAGATTCGCGCCGACCCGCAAAACTACATCGCCCAGCCCACCTTGGCCTTGTCGCGCGCGCCGTGCCTGATCGATGGCCGGCTGCAGCCCCGGCATGTGGACCTGCGGCCCTTCGTGCTGCACGGCGCCGAAACCAAGGTGGTGCCCGGAGGGCTTTGCCGGGTCGCCCTGCGGGAGGGCAGTTTGGTGGTGAACTCCAGTCAGGGGGGCGGCGCCAAGGACATTTGGATTGTCGATGGCCCTGCCAAGTAACGATTGATGCTGGCCCGAGTTGCCGATTCGCTGTACTGGATGAGCCGCTACCTTGAGCGGGTGGAGTTCAGCGCCCGCTTGGTGGGCTTGCAACTGCAGCGCTTGCCGGTGAATTCCGCGCGCGAGATTGCCGAGGGGTGGAGCTTGGTGTTCCGCTGCCTGAGTGCCCAACCGCCGGGTGCCGAGTCCTTTGGCGAGGCTGAGGATGACGACTACCTGTTTGCTGACGGCTATGCCTTAACGGATTTCCTAACCTTCGAGGCGAGCAATCCCTCGTCGATTCTCGCTTCGTTTCATGGCGCGCGGGAGAACGCCCGGCAGGTGCGTGACTGCTTGAGCGCCGCGCTCTGGACCTGCTTGAACCGGACCTACCTCGGCCTGCGCGGCACGGCGCTGGTGGACGAGTGGACCAAGGAGCCTGAGCGCTTCTACGCCGACATGGTCGAAGGGGTGCAGCAGTTTGACGGCATCTGCCAAGGCACGTTGCAGCGCGGCGACCACTGGCGCTTCATGCAACTGGGCAAGTACGTCGAGCGCGCTCAATTGGTGGCGACCACCCTGCTGGCGCACAGCCGCGGTGCGCTCTCGTCCGGGGCTGACGGCGGCGGCGAGCGCTGGACCAACGCATTGCGGGCCTGCAATGCCCTTGAGGCGTATGGTCGAACCCATGGAGGCGATGTCAACGCATCGGACGCCTTGGCGCTGCTGGTTTGCGACCCGGCCCAACCGCATTCGTTGGGTTTTGCCGCACAACGGCTGTGGGAAGTCTTGGAGGCGGTCGACCCGCCGCTGTCGGGTCGCCCCCGGGCGGCTCCGTTCGCGGCTCTCGACCGCATCAGCGACCTGCTCTCCCGATGCGTGGGTGCCCCGATGCCGGTTCAGCAGGCGCTGGTGTTGGAAATTCTGGAGTCGTACCGAAGCTTCCACGGTTTACTTGAACGGGAGTACGTGTATTATCCCGTCCATGCTTGATTCCGTTGCATCTCGCGAACACAAAAAAGGGTAGGGAAGCGATGGGGGAACAGGGCCGGATGGTCGTTCATCTGCCTCCCGAACTGTCGGCAGCGCTGAGTGTTCTAGCGGAAGCAGTGGAAGAGTTTGCCGCAGCCGAGTCCTTGGGCAGCGGGGTATCGGGGAAGCTCAATTTGGTGCTTGATGAGCTCATTACGAATAGCATCAACTACGGGCTTCAGGATGTGGCTGAACCGCATTTGGCATTGCGTTTGGCCAGTGCGGCCGGGCGTGATGTGCTGGAGGCGGTTTTGGAGGATAATGGCTCGCCATTCGACCCGTTCAGCGAGGCGCCGGTTCCTGATACGACCCTTGAGCTGGATGAACGGCCCATAGGGGGCTTGGGCGTGATGTTCGTGAAGCAGTTTACGGAGAGCGCCGCCTACGAACGGGTCAATGGCCTGAATCGAATTACTTTGCGAATCAAAGCAGGAGACTGATCACAGTGACGAGTAAAACGCAACTGACGATACGGACGGAACAGGATGATAAAGCTGTCATCCTGTGCTTGGTTGGGCGCGTGGACGGCACCAACGCCAGCGTTCTTGATGAAGCCGTTCGGGACAAGATTGATGCTGGCCAACCTGCGCTACTGTTTGATTTCGAGGACCTTGAGTACATCAGCAGCGCGGGGTTGAGGGTATTGCTGCTGGCTGCCCGGCGCATGCAGGCCGCCAAGGGCAAAACCCTGTTCTGCGGCCTCTCCGAGCAGATTGCGGAGGTGTTCAGGGTCAGCGGATTCGACCACATCCTGCCGGTTTTCGGCACCCGCAGCGAGGCCCTTGCGACCGTCTAGTCCCCCTTCCGCAAACTGCATTTTTCAACCCGAGAGTCGCCATGGGCGCAACGCGAATACTGATGGTTGACGACGAGGAAGACCTTGAGTTGCTCGTCCGCCAGCGCTTCCGCCGGCGCATCCGCAAGGGCGAATACGAATTCCTCTTCGCCCACAATGGCAAGGAGGCGCTTGAGGCGCTCGAGGAGAACCCGGACATCCGCTTGGTGCTGTCCGACATCAACATGCCGGTCATGGATGGGCTGGCGCTGTTGGGCCAGCTTGAGGAAACCAAGCCCGACGTGAAGGCGGTCATCATTTCGGCCTACGGCGACATGGACAACATCCGCACCGCGATGAACCGCGGCGCCTTCGATTTCGTCACCAAGCCGGTGGACTTCAACGACCTGCAGATCACCATTGAGAAGACCCTCAAACACATCGAGGCCTTGGAACAGGCGCTGAAGAACCGCGACCGCCTAGTCGCCATCCGGCGGGAGCTTGATGTCGCCAAGCAGGTGCAGCTGTCGGGGGTGCCCGCCGAATTGCCGGTTGGGGAAGCCTTTGGGGTCCATGCCATCATGAATCCCGCCAAGGAGATCGGCGGCGACTTTTACGACTTCTTCGAACTCGACGAGCACCGCTTGGGCTTGGTCATCGCCGACGTCTCCGACAAGGGCGTGCCTGCCGCGCTGTTCACCATGATCACCCGGGCGCTGCTGAAATCCTCGTCCCGGCGCCACGACTCGCCGAGCCGCTGCCTGCACGAAGTCAATGAGTTCATTTGCCAGGACAACGACGCCTGCATGTTCGTGACCGTGTTCTATGGCGTGCTTGATCTTCGGGACGGCAGTTTCCGCTACTCCAACGGCGGTCACAATCCGCCGCGGCACTTGACCGCGGACGGGGCCGTAAGTGAGCTTCCCTTGACCGGGGACTTTGCGCTCGGAATCGCCGACGGGCACGATTTTGGAGAGAACATGGTCACCGTGGTGCCGGGTGATGCGCTCTTTCTATATACCGATGGAATCACCGAAGCCTGCAACCAGCAGTTGGACGAGTACGGGGAGGACCGCCTCGATGGGGTGCTTGGCGGCGATGTGCCAACGAGCGCTCGGGAGCTGGCTGAATCCGTGGTTGATTCGGTGGAACAGTTTGCCGATGGCGCAACCCAGTTTGACGATATTACCTGCCTCTCCCTGCGTCTGAGATTGCTCTCCGGGGGCGCGGGCACCGACGGTTCGCACTAGCCCATGCGCCAGCTGCTAGGCGCATTCTGGCTTTGTCTGGCACTTATCGGCCTCAGCCACAAGTCTGCCTTGGCGGCTGACTCCGGCGAGCCGCTGCTGTTTGGCCAGTCCGCGGCCTTGAGCGGACCGGCCAGCGAGTTGGGTTCGGGCATGCGCTTGGGCCTGCTTGCCGCCTTTGATGAAATCAATCGAAGCGGCGGCGTCCATGGCCGTCCGTTGTCCTTGATTTCGCTGGACGACGCCTACGAACCGGAAGCTGCCATCGCCAACACCCGAGCACTCATCCGGGAGCACGAGGTGTTTGCCTTGGTCGGCGCGGTCGGCACCCCCAC
>CAZRBP010000228.1:0-4711 GCA_964598305.1 uncultured Pseudomonadales bacterium
GGCTTGCGGCGGCACTCGCACATCAGCCGCACCAACCTGCGTACGCAGCCACCGGGCTCGCCGCTACGTGGTGCATGGGCCGATACGCCGCGTTCCGAACCGCCAGCATCTATGTCCACAGCGAGGATGCCCTAGACGATCTCCGCGACCTGTCCTTCCGCCGGACCGATCGAGGTGCCAACGTGTGGCTACTCGTGCCGACCGACGCCGGCGTGTTTCAAGGCGTCGCGACCAAGGACGGCGTTCATTGTGTCGCGCCCGTACAGGTTTATCTGGATCTCCACGCCCACTCCGAGGGTGCCCGCGACGTAGCGCTCCAGTTTCGAAGGCACCACCTCGGCAAGCCTCAAACTCGGTACAGGCCCAAGGTCTAACTCCGCAACGAACCGCTCTTCGGCCTATTTTCCCTGTGCGAGTGAAGCGGCTCCAAGGGAGTCTTCGGAGGAAGGCTGCGTGTCGCTCTTGGCCGAGCGAGATGGTTCTTTGTGTGGAGCATCACCCCCTTCTACGGATGGAGCTTGACAAAGCAGACCATACAGGCCAGAAGCGACACCAGCGAACTCAGCCGGAGTTCCGTTTTGCGCAACCTTTTTCAGTACCCGTCCGATGGTCGCTTCGTCGCCAATGCGAGGCTGGAGGTAATCGACCGTTTTCAAGACATTCTCAGTGCGTTCAGCGTACTCTCGCCGCCAATCGCCCACATTGTCCGGCGGACGGGCGGATTCCTCCTCCTTCGCAGGAGGTCCGGATAGGGATTGTCGACCGCTTGGTTCGGCTTGGCTTCGGCGGGATCTGGCTTCGGTCCTGAACGATGCGCCTTCCTTGACTTCGGGAAGCTCGCAACGCCGCTTGATCAGCAGAGTTTGACCCAAATCCAGCTTTACCCACTGCCACTGAAACTGCCCTGCGGTCAAAATGGGTTTTTTGAGGGCTTGAGCTCGTCCCAAACCCTGAACGACCAAGCCACCATCACCACATTGCGCCAGTGCGTCTGATCGGGACTTTGGCGGTGACCAGTGCAAGAGGTCCGGATACTGATGGGGGTTCGTTTTTCCCCGTGCGCCAACTGCGCTAGGCGCCTCGCCTCATCGCGGAACAACGCGGTGTCCAGCACTTTGACTTGCGGATCCTCATCCGCAATTGTGCCAAGGAGAGCTCCTGCCATAGTGGCGATCGTATCCGTGTCTGAGCCAAGGGCGTTGGCCGCGATGCGCATCGCTTCGTTGGGCCTCTCCTCAAACCAAGTCAAGCCAACTGCGGCAAGTGCCGTGAGCATCCCGCTGCCTCGAAGCTTAGGACTGCGCAGATCCAAGGCGTCGAGCAGGCACGTGTACCGGGTTTCCGGCGATTCATCCCTACTGCTTGCATGGATGCTGACAACGCGGTCCAGTGCTCGACGAGCCTCTTCAACAGCTTCCTTCCAAGCTGGCACAAACGGGTTGGCCGCCGCCTCGAACGCTGCCAGCCAATTGATCAACTCGGTGTCTTCCCTAATTTGGCTAGGCAGCTCTGATGCCTGCTCTAGGACCATTTCCAGATCGGCAGCCAACGGCAATCGGTCGGTTCTCATGACGTGTCCCAAGCACTGAGCGTGCAAAACCGCACCAATAAGGCCGACGGGATGAGAGTGAGTGCATATGGCGTTTCGCACCACGTCCATAAGGTAGGCTTCCGGGTGATGCGGTGGAGGCGCAGCCCAAACGTGCGGCTGCACGCGCATGGCAGCGCCGTTCCCGCCAGAATGGGTCCAGTTCTTGAACCGGTTGGCCCACCAAACGGATTTGCGGGTGCTTAGATTCACCGCCGCCGCAGTCGTCGAACGCCCGCCGCCGAGGCCGTAGCTGACCCAAACTGGCAATTCCACCTTGGCGAATGCCTCCACATCAAAGCCGGAGGCTCGAATGGACCGGGCGGTCGCTAGGCGCAGTTGGGAGTCATCGGAGTAGCAGCCTTGGGGCAAGGTGGCCTGCACCCCGGAGCGCCCGCCCACTCTACGCTTCCATGAAATGGGGCGTTCAAGCGACTGGCCCCCGGTTCGCCTTCTCAGGCCTTTTTTGTCCGTCAACTCGCTGATCCAGCCCAAAGCGTCGCCATACGCCGCCCAGAGGGATGAACGACTAACTCGGAGCCAAGTGTCTGGGGATGCATCAACGCTGCCCTGCGATGGGTGATGTATGCCATCACCCGGTTGCCGATCAGATTCCAAGGGAAGACGTGATTGAGTCATTGGAACACCTCCGGGGCAAGCCGAACGGGAACTTCCAAGTCGAGACCACCTAGTATGCCCGCTAGGACATCCGTTGTTTCCGCTAGTTGAACATCGATTCTACGCAAATGTCGGCAGGACAGTTCGCCCGGATACAACACCTCCGCTTGACGGTCAGTGGGCCAGCTATCCGGTTTGCCAGCCCGGTCGTGAACTCGGCTGTACCTTCCCACTACCTATCCGCGAACAGACTGTTGAATCCGTCAAGTCCTTCCGCTCGCCGACAGCTTGGGTAAATGTTGTTGGTCGTGGCGAAAACAACGCCGGGATGGCCAAGTATTTCCGGGCCGAATGTGAGGATCACCCAGGATACGTCCTCGTCACTATGCCAGCTAGTCGAGCTGCCGAACATCCAATCGTTGATGCGTGAGATGGATAAACTGACATAGTCCAACCACCACGCATCCTTTCTGAGGGCGACTTTGGGGCGATAGACGTGTTCGAGGTACTCCGTCTCCGGCAAGCGCTTGCGACTCTTAAGGGCACCGCTTGCCAAGACACCAAGGGCTCCCTTGGTTGTGGTGAAGTGAACAATATCCGTCACCTCGCGATCATTGGCTGCCGTGACCACTTCGGGGCAATGCGGCAATTTCGCCAGTTGGCTTGGCGATCTCGGGGTTGCCATGGACACGGTGGACATGCCTGCTACCCCAGTTCCCTCAAGTCATAGGCGTCGCGATCAAGCAGGTCGATGATCGTTGATGCCTCTCCGGGTTTGTACCCCAACATCACGCTCTTTCGGGCACGCCCAATCCCCATCGCTACCAATCGCCTCAAGGACTCAAGCTCTCCGTCGCCATCCTCCTCTCCGTGGGGCGTGACCTCCTGATTCAAACCTGGCATCAGGACATGGTCGAATTCGAGTCCTTTTGCCGAGTGAATCGTTGACAGGGCGATTAGCTCCGGGCCCGTCGGCCAGTCGCGATTGCGCGTGATTTCGCAAAATCCTAGTCCTCGTTGCCGCAATACGGACCTGAGGTGATTGAACCAACCCCCGCCGCGAGGTTGCAGGAAAGCAACCGACTCCTCCGATTCGAGCGGCTCTTTCATATCGTCAAGCATGGACTTAATTTGAGCGTCGTATTTTCCCGCCACCAGTATTGGCCGCTGCCCTTCCTCGGCGCAGGCGGTTGGGTTTGGTGCCACGCCGTCCTCGCCCGGCGACAAGCCGTGGAGTAGAGAAGCCGCCAAGCGCGCAACCGCAGCGCTGTTCCGGTAGTTGCTCGCTAGCTGAAAGACCGTTTCGGGTCGCATCGAGATGCCTAACTCGTTCCAATGGAATGCCTGCGGATAGATTCTCTGCGCGGCATCCATAATGAAGGTCGTGGTGTGGTCGGCATCCAAATGGGCCAAGACGCCGCGCATCTGGTTCGCCGAGAAGTCTTGGGCTTCGTCCACCACTGCAATGTCGTAGCCTTGGCGGGCCACGGCGGCGGTTTCAAGAGCAAGATCGTTCCAATCTCTGACGCCTCGACGAGCTTTGTCTTCCTCATATGAGGCAATGACCTCGTCCAACAGCTTGCGTCTCAGCTCACGATTAACTTGGGGTGCACGACCACGCCCAGTGCGCTCAATCTTCAGATAGTCGTCACGCCGCTCCTTGGTGAATCGACCCAGAATGTAGTGGATTTCCTTGACAAAATATCTAAGATCGTTGCTGATTCCGCTCCTCTTCAAAGCTGCTTGAATTCGCGAGTTGGAATCATCAACTGGTTCGCGGCCGCACAACTCCATTCCCCAATTGGCGAAGGTGTCCACGGTGAGCTGTATGCCGGGACGCCCTTTTACTTGCTCCTCCGCAAGGCTGTGTACGTAGCCGCTCAGTGTGCTGTTGAACGTCAACACCAACACACGAACAGGGTCGGACCGCCCTGAGCGCTCATTGCGGTTGAGGCGAGCGCCACATAGCTGCCGTAATCGCAGCAGCGCGGTCGTGGTTTTGCCGCTGCCTGCCGCTCCACGAATGAGCCGAAAGCCCGCCCCCGACATCGGCCAAGATAGGCAATTGCTCAGCGGTCGGGCTGACTTTCTTGAGAATCTTCACGGCGGCCAGTCTATCCGAATCCGCAGTTGCCATACAGGCGTTCCCCTTCAGGCTCATGCCTCATTGGACAGGGTTTCGGCTTGCGCAGAGGGCCGAGCGGGGCCATCATCAACGTTCAACTCAACCTCGGAATCCAACCCGGCAACACTTCACCTAGGCCCCCGTTTCGTTCCAGGCTAGTTTCCCTATTGGAAAACACTATTGTGCGAGCCGCACAGGTGCAGTCGGCGCTATATCGGCGATAAGCAATCACCTCATGAACCTCCGCGATCTCAAATACCTAGTGGCCCTCGCCGAGCACCGGCACTTCGGCCGGGCTGCCGATGCCTGCTTCGTCAGCCAGCCTACCCTGTCCACGCAATTGAAGAAGCTGGAGGAAACCCTCGGCGTGACGCTCATCG
>CAZRBP010000229.1:0-4699 GCA_964598305.1 uncultured Pseudomonadales bacterium
CCCTGATCTACCAATTCCGCGAAGTCTGCCTATTGGGCCGCCACACCCGCGTCGCACACTACGAACAGCCGGCCTTTGCTTGGCGCTGAGGGAACGGCAGCTCTGGACTCGGCTTTTTGGTCCAAGTGAGCGTGAAGTATGGCTGAGCGCTAGGTGCCCGTCGTTGATAACACCCGCAACTCATCATCTGACCGATCCTCTATGTAGCGCATGATGTCTTTTGCCACCGCGTGCACTTCAGCAGGAGCTCGCACTTCCTCGCCTAACCGGCGACGTAGAGCGACGATGAGTGGCAGAAAGGAATTCGCTTTTGCTTCGTTTCGGGTGAGTATCTGGATGATGCGTTGCTCGTCCGCCTGCGCCACGATTAGATTGGTAACGGAAGAAAAAGCGACGGGTATCAACGTACGGGCACCGGGAACGAACGCTTCGTACGCGGCCTCTAGAGCGCATATGGCTTCGGCGTGTTGACCTAGCAAGGCCAATGCCTCTATGCGCAACCACAGGGCTATAACCGCGCATCGGTCTGGTGGTCCGACGCGGCGACAAATGTCATCACAGGCGGTCAACGCTGCGCTTGGGCGTTTTGCGTCCATTGCGGCGGTTGCTCTGAAGACCAATGCCCTCGTGACCGGCTCCTGCAGACCGGGAGCATTGTTTTTGCCGAAACGCCGAATAATCTCCTCGTAGGTTGCCATTTCGCGGTCGCACTCACCGAGGCTGCCCAGTGTCACACCTTTGTTAATGAGCGCCATCGCAACTAGCTCCGCAAGTTCTGGCGCATCAGCATCTGCGAAACGACCAACGAGGTCGTCATAAGCCGCGATTTCCTCATTGTTCCGGCCGAGCTTGCTGAGCGCCACTCCCTTGTTGATAAGCGCCCACCCGATCATCTGTCTGGTCCCTGGCGCATCACTGATTGCGAAGCGATCGACGACTTCGTCACAAGCCATCGCTTCTTCCTCACTTTTGCCTAGTTTTCCGAGCTCCCAAGCCCTTGTGAGAAGCTCCTTTACTTCTTGCAGTTCCTGCGCAGGGTTGCTCCAACGTCTCAATCCCTCCTCTATAGCAGGATGCTCCTTAGCCTCGGTGCGAAACTTTGCGACTAAGCTGGCTAACTCATGCCCACTGTAGAATGCTGTCATGAAGCGGATGAGGCTGTGCACCACTGCCGCCTCGTCCCGTTCCCGGCGGAGCTTGTAGTAGATGCAGTAAAGCCGTTCCGCAACCGAGTAGCTTTGCTTGCGCCCGCTGCCGTGAACGATCAGCGCGCCTCGGTGTACTAGCCTTCCGATCAGGGTGGACGCCGTTCTGACATCCATCCTCGCCCTAGCGGCGATTTCGCTGGTGGTGGATGGCTGCCACAGGTCGGCCGTGGCGAGGTAAACGCGGCGTTCCTGTTTGGCCAGCACCTCGATGTGGCTGCGGAAGTACTCGGTGTGATCATCGATCAACTTCACCAACTCCTCAAGCAACTGCCGCATGGAGCAGTGCCTTGAGAACTCGCCCATGATGACCAGAAAGCGTGGGCTGCCGCCGGTTAGGATTTGCAGGGGCCTGATTTCCCTATTGGATAAGTCTTCGCCGGTGACCGCCTGCCACAGGTGTTGGCACGATTCGGTGTCCAAGGCTTCCAAGTTGATGGTGCGGAACAGCTCGAAAAAGGCCTCCGTTGCGTCGTCCAATGCGGCGAATCGACTAGTGGCGGTGGCCAGCAGGACGATCTGGGGTTCGCATTGCAGCGTTTCGCGAAGCTGCCATCCAAAGTCCTCGTTCACGTTGCCGCTGAGCGACTGGAGATTCTCCACCATCAGCAGGAGCTTCTTGCCGATTCTGTCCGCTGTACTGAGTACGGTGGCGCGGACCTGCTCGGCGATGTCCCGCTCCCGCCATCGCGTGGCGAAGTCAGTGTGCGCTTTGGCAAGTTCCACAGCGAGTTCCGCGTCGTGTTCTTCTGCCGCCTTGGCCAGGTGGAAGAGCGTTTCAAGCCAGAAGTCGGCGACGCTGAAGATCTCTTGGCTTTCCTCCATGAAGCGGATGGGCAAGTAGTGCGAAGAAAAGTCCTCGCTGGTGCGCGTTTCCGCGGCGACCCGGGCCAGCATCATGGTCTTGCCGCGCCCGCGGGGCGCGATGAGCAGCAGGTGTTGGCAGCAAGCGGCATCGACGTTTTCGGCGAGTGTACGCAGCACAATTTGCAGTTCACCCTTGCGGACCACGAACTGCCGGATCACCTCCTCGTCGGATTGATGGGTTCCCGGGTTGAACTTGCGGATTGTGGGTGTTTGGGCGTTCATCGGTTGGCCTCAACGCCGGAACGGGCGCTTGAGAGGGTGGGGTGGTGACCCGCATACCGTGTGCCCCACCAGTCCTTCAACAAGCGGGATGTGAATCGGTGGTTGTCGCCCTCGGCTTCAAGATAGCCATCGTGGACGAGTATTTCGAGTATGTCCGTTACCCGTCCGCTGGTGTTTTCGACCTTGGCTGCAAACAGCGCTTCAAGCGCTTCTCGGGCGCTGGGTGTGAAGCGCCCTTGAACGGCCGCTTCCGCGAGTATTGCATTGGCAATGGCGAAGTCGCCCTCGCCCAAGGCATCCCTGAGACGAGCGTCGTAGTGCATCAGGTCGTTCTGCCCGAATGGGCCGAGCATGTCGGTTTGATACACCGTTTCGACATCAGCCACCGCGATGGTGTCGCGGTTGTGCATAGTGGCGAAGTCCAGCAGTCGTGCGAAAAATGACTGCACGTGATGGGGAATGCCCACGCCCAACGCGTCGTAGGCCCCTTCGGCCACGCCGTCCTCAACATGAAGGGTGTTTGAGAGGGCCAACTGATTGAAGCACTCGATGCTGGTGCTTCGATCCCAAGGCCCGAGCCGGAACTCGTAGAGGTAGTTGGTGCGATCGGTCAGGCCCAAGCGGCGGACGAGCGGCGTTAAGCCGATGCTGCCCGACACCATGAGGATCAGGGAGCCGCCAACAGCGTCTTGGGTCGCACCGCGAAGCCAACTCAAGAATTCGTCCACCCGCGCCAAGCCATCCTCGTCGCGCAGCAGGCGATTTAGGAAAATCGGCAACTCGTCGATGACCAACAAGACTGGTTTTCCATGTTCCGCGCACCCGCGAAAGAGGGCTTCGCCGTAGCTCTGCCAATCACCAGCGGTCATTCCAGCGCGAAACTTTATGCCAAACTCGTAGGCGCTGATCTGTTCGACGTTGTCCTTGAATATGCGCGCCAAGCGATTGCCTAGGCGTGACGCGAGACCCTGAATCGGATGCAGGGCTTCGGCAATTTTCGCGATCACGTCCTCCGCTGAGGCTGCTCGCTCCACATCGGCGAAGGAAAAGGCCCATCCATCCTGCTCAAGCCGCCTTCCGAGTTCGCGAGCCACGCTGGTCTTTCCCATGCGCCGCTGTCCAGACAGCAGAACGGGATTGCCACTGCGGATGTGGCGATCCAGAATCTGCAATTCGCGCTCCCGGTCGAAGAAATCCTCTCCGCTGACCCACGGGCCGGTTACGGACTTCACGATTGAATCTCCAAAACGTTAAGTGCGCCAATCGTATCGTCAACAGTTTTGTTGTCAACAGATTTGTTGACAACAAAACTGTGGTCAGCAAATGTGCGTTGGAAAACTTGGGCAGGATGTTGACCGACTAGCTTTCCGCTGCCCGAAATCGCGCGAAGCGTAACTCCAGATACTTCGGGTTCGGGTGGGCGTCGGCATGTGAGGGAATGCACAGCTTGGCACCATGCAGTTGGCGCAAGTTTTCAAGCAGGGGGCCGTCCTGCTCCTTGATTACCTTTTGGGCGACGTGAATGCGCAAGTCGGGATCAACGCCGATGAGGTTGGCGTCGAATGCCGTGTGGTGCAGCGTTGACATGCATATGCCATTGTCCACCGACGCTGGACCGCCTTCGGCATCGGGCTTGATATGCGCACCCACCAAAAGACTGCGCAATGGCAGACCGCTGAATGCGCAACGGTACCCATAGGCCGACTTGGTGCGGCTGCTGAACCAAGCTTGGTGATTGCGGTGGCGGCTTTGGACTTGAGAGTAGGACTGCTTGCGGACTTGCAGTCCATCCCTGAGAGGTGGGGGCGGCGGGGAGACCAGGTCGGTTTGGGTGGCCTCGGATATCGATAGCAGAACGCGCTCCTCCGCTGCGTTGAAATGTGCCACCCAGACGGGCCAGAACGCTTCATAAAGCGTTGGTTCGACGCCACGGAAATAGATGAGCGGCGCTTTTCTGTTGTAGGCGAATTGAAGATGAAGATTGGCTGGGTTGTCTAGTCCGCCTTTGGCCAAGTCATAGGGCATCAAGCCGGTTGTAGGGTCAATGTCGGCGTCTTGGTCCCGATACCATGTCTGACGCTGGCCTCTCGGCACAGTAGTTTTAAGGCTAAGCGCAGCGCTCATCTGCCGAGGTTTGAAAATGCCGATGGCCCTGCTGCCGAAATGTATGCGTTGGCCCTCGAATTGGAATCCTACGTCGATATTAGTCCACGGGATGGGGCCGTTGGCCTCGATGACCAATCGCTCAAGCGCAGAGAATGCTTCGGTGCGAACGGCCCAGTCTGGGTCGCCGTTCATCTCATTTGTATTGGCAAAGTTCGTCCCTACCTAATTGCTTGGCCTATTTGAGTTGGCTCCAACTTACCAGGAACGTCGGTGCATGCCTAACTTAAGGCCCAATTGAA
>CAZRBP010000230.1:0-4666 GCA_964598305.1 uncultured Pseudomonadales bacterium
CCCACATGCAGGACGCCCTGCCGGTGCTGGAAATGACGCTGGCCGATGCGGACCGCCCCCGGTTCGATGCGCTGGTGCCTCCCGGCAATGCGGTAGCCGACTTCCACGACAGCAACAACTGGATGAAGGGCCGGGTGGTTTCTAGTGTCCTGTCCGGTTGATAAGTGTGATTACTCGTGGCCGTTTCGGCCCCCGGCTGCGTTGCTCCGCCTTGTGTGGAGCCCGCCACACGGCGTTGTCGCGCCTTGCCGGGAACCCAAACGGCCTAGCGACTAAAACCCACTTATTAACCGGACAGGACACTAGTCGATAAAAAAGGTCACCCGGACGAACTGGCCTTCTTCCTCGTTGACCAATTCCGGTTCAGTGCCGTTGAACTCCAGCATGGCGCGCCGCATGAGCGGCCATCCCCGCCCCCTGCGCTCCATCAAGCCGGCAACAACCATGGCATGCGCCATCGATTCGTTGCGGGAGCGTGGAAGGCTTCCAGACCGGACACTGTCCACCTGCATGTGGTTGGGAAGAGTGCCGGGACTAGTGACATCGATTCGGTCCTTGAATGCTTCAAGCTGCACTGGCGAGCCCGTGATCGCATAGTCTCGATGAATGACAGCGTTGACTAGGGCCTCACGCAACGCCATTTCCGGAATCAGTGGAATGTCTTGGCGCTGAATGCCGCGATAAAGTTCCTTGCCGCCGAGGCTTTTGGACCAAGCTATTGAGTGCTTGACTTGGTCCTCCAACCGCCCATTGACGCTGGCCACGCCCAGAACATCAGATGCGCGGTCGTCGCCGGAATATGCGGCACATTGGATGAAGAAGTTGTGGGTGTGCGGATGGTTTTGCGGATCCCTCCCGAAGGCCATCAAGCCGTAAAGCGTTGGGTGGAGCTTGGCATCCGATCGCGTCAAAACCCCAGCATTCTCCATATCCGCCGCAATCGGCGGCTGCGGTGCCGCATCGACTTCCAAGCCTTGACTGTGTAGGAAAAGCCGAAAGGCGCGAAGGTCGATGTCTTCTTCAGTGGCCGCGCGAATCGCCTGCTCTTCGGTGAGGACGAATCCGAAGTCATTGAGGAGGGCTTGCAGTTCCGTGGGCGAGGGCTGCGCGCTGCTTCGTTGGCGGCGAATCCAAAAGCGTCCGTCGTAATGCAGTGGCTCGAAACCGCGAGGTTGGCGAGGCACTTCCACCCAGTGAACCCAGCCCTTCGGGTCTTTATGCCTTCCGCAACGGGCGGACACCGGCACACTGCAGCCGCTTTGCAGGAATTGAGTTAGCCGCTCCTGCACCTTTTCGGGGTCTTCCTTCACGCCCACGATCATGCCGGGATCCTCCGCGCCCAGAATGATCAATCCGCCGACGCCGTTTCCCATCGCGCAAATCGCTCTGCCGACCGCGGACAGATCGCCGAGCCCACGCTTGAATTCCGTGCTCTCGTCTTCGCCAGCCTCAACTCGCCGCAGCACATCGAGCCACTCCATGCTTCGGCCCTAGAACCCGTACTTTTGGCGCCGGAGACGGAAAGCTTCCTCCCCGCCGTCAACCGTGTGGAGGATCGCTCTTCGAACCGCGGCGTCCTCAATGGCGCCGCAGCATGCCACTTTGCCGTGACTGGATGTTGCTTCGAGTTGAATCACCAAGTCGGCGTCACCATTTACGACAACGTTGGCGTTGTGGGTGGCGACGATCACTTGACGCCGACCCTTTAGCTTCTTCAACGCAGGCAGCACGGTGTTGAAAAGAAAGCGATTGTCGAGTTCGTCCTCGGGCTGATCGATGACAAGCGGCCTTTGGTCTTCGGTTTCCAATAGCAGCGACAGCAGCACGCTGACGCGTTGCCCGCCGGATAGCTCGTCCAGCGGCCGGTAATTGCCGTCGTCCAATCGCAATTCCAGGAAGTAGCGGTCCGGGCATCGCAGTGCCTCGAGTTCCCACTTCCTACCTTGGGTGAGGCTTTCATGGAAAGTGCGTTGCACTGCGTCGCTCATCCCCATTTCTGCCAATGAGGCGGATTGGGCGGAGTTAGCCGAGCCTGGTGGTGGACTGTCGGGCATTGCTTGTGAAGCCGCATCGCTGTTCAGAAACGCCGACAAAGCGTCCGGTGAGGGCAGCGGATCATCCTCGAGATCGTTCCACCATCGTGTTATGCCCTTCTGCTTTAATCCACGGAGAAAGGCGTCTAGAGGCCGACTGTCGCCGTTGTCGATGCGGCAGACACGAAACCGGCCCTCAAATTCGAGTTCGATTGCCTCTATGACCCGATCAAATGCTTGCCGTTGAACTTCCACGGCCTTCTTCCGCTCGTCGTGCAGTGACCGGAATGACCGCTTGGATTCAGCGAGACGCTGCCGTGTTCCTGACAGGTTGGCTTCGTAGCTCGGAAGCAGACCGGCCTGCCGGTTGAGAGCTTGAAATTCCTTGAGCTTCGCAGCGTCGAGGCCACGTGCGGCCAACGCCCTGTCCACGGCGACTCGGAGTTTTTCCTGATCTTTGTCCAGTGACGCTAGAATTGAGGTGGCGTCTTCAACCCATCGGATGATTTCCTGATCCGCTTCTTGGACCAGATTTGCAATGCGGCTCCAACGGCCCTTGGGATCGAGGTTCCCGATGCCTGACGGCTCGCCTTCAATCGTTTCGTCCGGCGTGTTCTCGAACTCTGGCACGTCGAAAGCTGCAACGGATCGATAAACTTTGTTGACATCGGTCCCGATGCCCTCGGCGTGGCTCCGGGCTCCAGCCCAACGCTGCAGTTCGCGGCTTGCTTCCTGAAGGTCGTCCGCGCCGGCTTGTGAGAAGTCCGATAGCGCTTGCTTTGCCGCTGTAGCCTGCGCATGAGCTTGTTCCGCTTCCGCAAGACTCTCGCCGAGTTCCGAGAGCGGAGCGACCAGATTCTCAAGTTGTTTGTCCAATGCCTGCAGCTTTTGATGCCGCTCCCGGATTCCTTGCGATTCCGCCGGAATCAGTTTGGCGAGGATGTCCTCAATGGCCGAGGCTTCCTGAGACAGGCGTTGAAGCTCGCTTTGCGCGAAAAACTGCGCAGGCCATCGCTTGCTTGGGAAAGCCGCTGGATTGCTGCCGGGGCAGTCAAGGCCGATCTCAGGTGAACCCGCTCCAAAGACCTCATGGCTCCTGCTTTCCACTTGGCTGCGTATGGCTGAATCGCTTGGCAAGGGCGCTTGGACGTGAACGCGAAGACCATCGAGCAGGGTGCTCTTGCCTGTCATGCTGCCGCCAATGATGCAGGTCAGGTCGGGGCTGAAGAAGAGCTCGGCGTCGTTAAAAAAGGAAGCGAGCCCATGGACACTCACCTTTTTCAGCCAAGGACGGTCGCTGAGCGCTACATCTGGGGACTTCTCTAGCGGGCGCAGTTCGTCGTTTGCGTTGCGTTCAAATCCGATGCGCATTCGCGAATCACTCGCGATGAACGCCTGACGCAGCGCCTCGATGCGTGGGCTGGCCAGCTTTACCCAAGTGTGCCTCCGACCGAGGTCGTCGATTGAATAGGCGTCGCTGCCGTGGAAGAACGCTTGCCGATTGGTCTCCATAAATGGCAGCAGAATCTTGCCGAGTCCCTTGTTGGGGGAGAAATCACCAGGCAGCTTCCCGTTGGGAAGCTCATAGCCGGCGAGCAGTTTGCACGGCAGTCTTTCCAAGATGCCGCTGCGCACTTCCTGAAAAATGCCGTGCGTGTTTTCAATGTGCGGGGCGAGTGCGATGAAGTGCCAGGGCCCATCGGGCTGTTGGCTGTCGGACTGCCTTTTCTGGAGCGACTCGAATATCTCGTCCGCCTTTCGGTTTGTGGGTTGCAGATTGCGGCCTTGCCAAGGCGCTCGACCATCCATGATGGCATCGTAGAGGGCCAAGTAGCGGTCGCGGCCGATTTCGGGATCGAAGAGGAAGAGCAGGTGCACTCCGGTTGAACCGTCGTTTACATTGGGCTCGAATCCCGGGAACACAGCGTAGATCTTCTCCCGAAACGGAATGCCATCATCGTCTTCGCCTTGGTTCCATTCCTCAACGATTTGCCAGACCGCGCTCGTTTCAGGGGTGCTTCCAGTTCGTGCGGAATGCGGCGTCAGACCTGCAACCTGAATGCCTTTGGTGACGAGCCCCTGGAGAAAGAGCCTTGCGTAGCGGGAAAGAACGTTGGGATCCTCTGGTCGTCCAGACAGCGTTTCCGGCAGCCGAGCCCGGCCGCCGAGGTGGTCGTCCAAGGTGTGGATGTGCAAGTCAGCCTTGAACCAACGGGCTCCGGGCACGTCTTGGTGCCAGTTGTCCGCAGGCTGTCGCTTGAAACTCATCGGTCGTCTCCCAAGGCCAGTTCGGCGGTGTATCGGCGGGGCATTCCGGCCGTAGGCTGCTTTAGTCAGTGCGATGCGCCCTCCGGTTTGCCGTTGTCCAACACCGTCCTGGCAACGACTGAACCACCTGCGCTTTACGGTGCCGTCTCCACCTAGTCCACGAAAGGAGAGCAATTGAACGCCACCAAATTCTAGTCGTCTTCCGCTGTTGGCCGCAAATCAACCCACCAGGTTGCGCTTCGATGGCTCCCTTGCCGCGGAGCCCTCAGCTTGGGGTGCGCGAGTGGCTTTGCCCCTCGCATGAAACCTGCGGATGTCCTCCGCTTGGTTCCACACCGGTCCGGTGGGCACCTCGCCGTGGGCTA
>CAZRBP010000231.1:0-4588 GCA_964598305.1 uncultured Pseudomonadales bacterium
GCGACGCCCACATCCGCTTCAGCTTCATCACCGGGGTGAGCAAGTTCTCCAAGGTCAGCCTGTTCTCCGGGCTGAACAACCTCACGGACATCACGATTGCGCCCAGCTATTCGGCGATCTGCGGCTACACGGAGGCGGACCTCGACGCCGTGTTCTCGCCGGAGCTTGCCGGACTCGACCGCGACGAGATCCGCGACTGGTACAACGGCTACTCGTGGCGCGGCGACGAGCGGGTGTACAACCCCTTCGACATCCTGCTGCTGTTCCGCAGCCGCGAGTTCACGGGGCACTGGCTGGAGACCGGCACCCCGGCGTTCCTCGTCGAGACGCTGTTCCGGCGGCGGGTGCGCTCCGTGGACCTCGACGGCATGCTGGCGAGCGAGGAGCTGCTGTCCGCCTTCGACGTGGACGCCATCGCCCCGGAGGCGCTGCTGTTCCAGACCGGCTACCTGACCATCGCACGCACCGAGCGCCGCGCCGGGGAGACTTTCCACCGCCTCGGCTACCCCAACCGCGAGGTGCGCCAAGGCCTCAACCGCAGCCTGCTCGGCCACATGGTCGGCGACCCGTCCCGCCGCTCGGCGCACAGCGCGCGGCTCCACGACCTGCTGCTGGCGGACGACCTCGACGGCCTGCGGGAGCTGTTTCACGCCTTCTACGCCAGCATCCCCTACGAGTGGCACACGAAGAACGACATCGCCAGCTACGAGGGCTACTACGCCAGCGTGTTCTACTCCTACTTCGCGGGGCTGGGGTTGGATGTGACGGTGGAGGACAGCACGAGCCGGGGACGGCTGGACATGGCGCTGCGCTTCGAGGGGCGGGCCTACGTGTTCGAGTTCAAAGTGGTGGAGCAGGCCGGCGAGGGGTCGGCGATGGCGCAACTGAAGGCGCGGGGCTACGCGGACAAGCTCCGCGGCGCGGGCGGGGCCGTCCGCTTGGTCGCGGTGGAGTTCAGCAGCGGGACGCGCAACATCGCGTCGTTCGAGACGGAACTCGTGTGAGGGGGAACAAGGGCACACACCAACCCCGTCGCACATGCGCGTACGCACAAGTTCCGTTCTCAATCTCCGCCATCCTGCTGTCCGCCCTTTTCCCAGTCCAAGGCGCCATCGCCCAAACCGGCGCCGAGTTGGCCCGTCAGTGCGACGCCTGCCACGGCGAGGGCGGCCACAGCGAGACCCGGGACATACCTTCCATCGCCGGGTTCTCGATGCTGGCGATGATGGACCTGCTGGATACCTACCGGATGGGCCTTCGAACGGCGCGCACCGTGGCCCTGCCGGACGGCTCCGAGACCAACATGGAGGAGGTCGCCGCCGAGCTCTCCGATGCGGACGAGTGGGAAGTGGTCATCCACTACGCCAACCAAGAGTGGCGTCCCCAGGAACAGCCGTTTGACGCCGACCTCGCCAAGCGGGGCGCCGAGATCCATGCGGAGCGATGCGAAAGATGCCACTACGACGGCGGACGCGACCCGGAGTCCGACCTGCCCATCGCCGCCGGGCAATGGCGGGACTACTTGGAGACGGAGTTCCGCAACTTCGACGCCGGCCGCCGGGCGATGTCCGACAAGATGAGGGAGAAGTACGACACGCTGTCGGCGGCGGACAAGCAGGCTATCATCGAGCTGTACGTCAGCGCTGGCCGCTTTTGAGGCTGGCCGGTCATTCAACCTAGGCGATGAGAGTTTGAAGGCGTCCCTCGTCTGCATGGTCATTCTGCTCAATCATGCATTCCCCGCAGCCAGCGAGCCCCCGGCCGCAGCCGATGGGGATTTGGCGGCCAAGCTGGCCGCCGGCCAATACTCCCAACGGGGCGCGGACACCTGCCTAAGGTGCCACGACGAGACCGAGCCGTTTCCCACGGAAGCGGTGTTTGAGACGGTGCACGGCCATCCCGGGGTGGCGGGCTCGCCGTTCATGTCCGGCACATCCGCATCCTATCCAGCCGGGCTGCAGTGCGAGGCCTGCCACGGTCCCGTTGGCGAGCACGGCCAGCGCATGCTGCGCGAAGGCGCGCGCCGGGAACCCATCATCAACTTCGGGCCGCGGGGCAACGCATCCGCCGAGCTGCAGAACCACCTTTGCTTGGCGTGCCACGAGGACTACGGGCGCGCCCGATGGGCCGGCAGCGCCCATGAGCAGGCGGACGTGGCCTGCGCCGACTGCCACCGCATCCACAACCCGGAGGATGCGGTGCGCACCCAAACCGGCCAGGCGGAGCGCTGCCTGAGCTGCCATCGGGATGTGCGGGCCGACCTGCTGAAGCTGTCGTCGCATCCCATGCGCGACCATCAGTTGGCGTGCCGGGATTGCCATGATCCCCACGGCGGCGACGGCGCGGGCGAGGCGCTGGTTCGCGCGCCATCGGTCAACCAATCCTGTTTCGGGTGCCACGCGGAGAAGCAGGGGCCGTTTCTTTGGGAGCACCCGCCCGCCGCCGAGGACTGCGGCATCTGCCATCTGCCCCACGGCTCCAACCAGCCCGCCCTGCTGGTGCGCCGCGCGCCGCAGCTGTGCCAAGCCTGCCACTCGTCGGTGGGCCACCGCAGCCTGCCGCAAACGGCCGACCGGCAGCCCTCGGAGCCCGGCGCGGAGTTCCTGTTCGCTGGCGCCTGCCTCAATTGCCATGCGCAAGTGCACGGATCGAACCATCCCTCCGGCAACCTGCTGCGCAGATAGGGGGCGGCTGTTATCCGGCGGACACCATGCAGGTAAGGGCGGCAGATTGGAAAACGATGGCCGTCGGCATCGCAGTCGCCGGGATTCTGGCCGCCGCGCCTGAAGCCGTTGCAGCGTTCAAAGCGAACTACGCCGGCGTGGACACCAGCCGCTGGTCGTGCCGCCTGTGCCCATTCGACCGGGCCACCCGGCAGGCGGGCAAGGCATCGGCTGGAACGCTGCAATCCACCGGCGGCGAGATGCGATTCGGCCGCGACAACGGCATCGACCGGGCGGGCGGCTACTTGGACCTGAACGGCGACTACCGGATGGCCACGCGATCGGGCCTCACGCTCGAATTGAGCGGCCGCGGCCTCGGGCTGGACTCCCGGCAGGCCGCCCTTCGGGTGCGCAAGGCCAACCGCTACGGCGCAACGGTTCGATATCGGGAAATCCCCCGCAACGTTGCCCGCGACGGACGCACCCCGTTTGTTGGTGCCGGCACGCTGTCGCTGCCCGGCGACTGGACCGCGGCGTCCAGCACGTCGGGCATGACGCAGCTCGAAGCTGCCAGCCAGCCGCTCAAGCTGGCCACCGAACGGCAGCGGTCCGACCTGGACGCTTGGCTGCGCCTCGCGCCCCGCCTGACCCTAAGGGCCGGTTACTTCATCGAACGCAAGCGCGGCACCGAGCGGGGCTTCCGTGATGCGTTCCATCAAGCCACGGCGTTGCCTGTGCCCATCGACTACCGCACGGAAGGCACCACAGCGGGGCTCCACTTCGAACACCCTTGGGCCACCGCCGCGCTGTCGTACCACAACCGCCGGTTCAGCAACGACGAGGCGGCGCTGACGTGGCGCAATCCCTACGCAAGCACCGCCTCGATCAGCCGGTCGGCAACCGCCCCGAGCAACCGGGCCGACACGCTGTCGTTCGTCTCGAGGGTTCGCTTGGGCGGGCGCACCACGATCAACGCCACCGCAGCCCGGAGCAAGGCCAAGCAGAATGCCCCGTTCCTTGCACGCACCACGAATCCTTCCATCGCGCCACTCGAGACGGCACCGCACAGCCTGAACGGCGAGCGGGCATCCGACAGCTACGCGGTCCATCTGGTCACCCGCCCCACGCGGCATCTGCGGCTGAGCCTTGCCCACGCACTGGTGGATCGCGACGACCGGCGCCCGGAGATTGTGATCGCGCCGGTGCTGGGCGATCTGTTCGCGACGCCGGAGATCACGGCCCTGGGCTACAGCTTCAAGCGCAGGAAGACCGACATCGCGGCCCGCTACAACCTGCCTCGGAATTGGCGCCTGACGGCAGGCGTTCGCCGCCTTGCCAACCATCGCACGAACTTGGAAATCGACGCCAACAAGGAAAGCCGCGCCTGGCTGGAGGCGGCGGGCGACATCGGCGCCGGGTGGCGGCTGAGCGCCCGCCACGAGCGGGGCAACCGCAGCGCATCGGAATTCCGCGCCAACACGCTGAACAACCCCCTGACGCGCCGCTTCTACCAAGCCGAGCGCCGCAGCCGCGACTGGCGCGGCGGGATCCGGTTCCAGCCAAACGGCAGCAGCCTCTCGGCAGGCTTTGAAGTGGAGTACGGCGAACACGACTACCCGGACTCGGCCCTGGGCCTGCAAAGGGAGGCCATTGAGGGATGGTTCCTGGATGTGGCCTATTCCGCAGGCAATGCGGCCTCGCTGTCGGCCTTCTACGGCGAGCAGGCGCGGCGTTCCAAAACCGCGGGCAGCCAAGCCTTTCCCACGCGGGACTGGCGCTATGACACCAAGGACAAGGTGACCACCGCGGGCCTGCGCCTGAAGGCCGACCGCCTTCTCCATCCCGCAATCGGCTTGACGCTGGACTACGCCCACTCCAACGGCGACGGCGTCTATTCCACCGATTTCGAGGACTCGAGTTCCCGA